>NZ_JAIXST010000075.1 GCF_027484545.1 Runella sp.
TGGAGCACAGCAAGTTTTAAATCTGAGAACAAAAAACCTTAGTAATCAATGGGATGAGGTAATTCAATTGGTCAGAATGGCCGCTTAGGAAGCAATCCTGCATACATTCGTACACCCTTTGTGATTCTAATTGTCGGTATTTTTAGTAAAGCGTCTATGGAAAACTTAAAAAGCACAGGTCCATATATATTTGGTCTTGAGAAATAATTTGCTAAGTCTATGCCATCTAAAAAGATATAGTTATAAATATCAAATTTTCTGTCAATTTCGTCAGAATCTTGTGGGGTTTGTTGTAATCCTATTTCTTCAACTTTTTGACGAGAAAGTAACGCCCTTTTCGATAAGAAAGATTTAGATGTAGCAACTGTATTTACATGATGAAAATGTGTGATACCTTTTGATTTCAAAATTTCGTATATTGTTTTGCTATTAAGTTCAACTTCCATAATGAGATGTTTTAATTTTACACATTCCAACCCAAAGCATTAAAATAGTTAAATTTTAGATTTATTTATTAATTTACAGTTAATTATCTTTACTTGATGAGATTATTCGGACGCAAGAATGATGATATCGATGTTTTAAGTTCTTTGAATAAAATTTTCAAATTGATTGCCAATTAATAGTAAGATTTTTTGTATTTTCAAAAATCAAGGTAATTCATAGATGAAAATTGTTCCTCCAAATATATTGCAAGGACAAATTGTAATACAACTAAATTTCGATTCCTCTTAACTTTCTATACAATTTAAGAGCAAAAAGGTCTGTCATTCCTGATATAAAATCTAAAATTCTCATTACTTTCAAATATGGTGTATCACTTTCTTCAAAGCTGAATTGACGTGGTAAAAGTTCTAAAATTTTCTTTTGTTCTTTCTCCCTGTCAGCTTCTGGTGTTAATGCCGATGTTACAAAATATTCAACCAAAGAACTCATAATTCTAAAACCAGCAATTTCAAGTTCAACGACTTTTCTATAATTATAAATTGATTCAATATTAATTTTACTTAGTTCTTGTAAAACAGATTTGATTTCTGGAATATCTTCTATTAATGAATTATCATATTCACCATTTAAAATTTCATCTTTGTTATCCATAAAAACATCAGCACACATGTATGTTAATGAATTTATACATTTAGCTCTTAAATAGGAAAGGCACTCATTTTTATCACTTTTAAGTATCAAAACGTTATCTTCAACCTTTGTAAGGTTCTCTTTAGGGTTTGCTTTAATTATTTCTAAAAAAATATCTTTTACAGTTTCAAAAGATAGTATTTTTAATCTGTGGGCATCTTCGAAATCAATAATATTGTAACAAATATCATCTGCGGCTTCTACTAAGTAGACGAATGGGTGTCTTTTGTAAGAAACTAATCCATCTTTTGATTCATCAATCATATTTAATTCTTTACATACGTCAAGAAAAATATGTTCATCTGCTTTAAAATACCCATATTTTTTTCGGTGTTTTCGCCCTTTTTACCTTCACTTGCTTTTGATTCACAAGGATATTTTAGGATTGAACCAATGGTAGAGTAAGTTAATCTAAACCCTCCTTCAAATCTTCCCTTCTGATTTTGTGTAATAATCCTTAGGGCGTTTGCATTGCCCTCAAAAGTAGTCAAGTCTTGCCATTCATTAAGGTGAAAATTGCTTCTTGAATTCTATATCAACAGTGTTTTCAGTATCTCTTTTTTTGAAATATTTAGAAATTGCTTCCTCCCCCGAATGCCCAAATGCAGGATTTCCCAAGTCATGAGCTAAGCATGCAGCACTTATTACATTTTTTAAACTATTGCGATAAAATTTTCTTGCTTTGTCGTCTGATTTAATTTCCTCCAATTTAATTAATTTTTTTCCAATTATTTTTCCTAATGAACGACCTACACTTGCAACTTCAAGAGAATGTGTGAGCCTATTATGAACAAAAATTTCCTCAGGCAACGGGAAAACTTGGGTTTTATTTTGCAAACGTCTAAAGGGGCTTGAGAAAATTATTCTGTCCCAATCTCTTTCATATTCTGTACGAATATCAGGTTGGATTATACTAAAGCCGAATCTTTTTTCAGAAAAACAGTTATTCCAAGTTAGCGTCATATAGATAATTATTTTAAAAAATTGTGTTTTAAAATTTTAAATTTATTAATAGACGAAGTGTATAGGAACTATAAAGTAATGATAGTCAGAATTTTGTGGTTCCTACAATATATATCCATTTTATTACAATTATGAACATTTTATCGTTTTTTTGCAAAAAAACAAAAATTTTATTAAACGATTATTCCCTTACAAAAACAGATAGATGAAATTGACTTAGTAAGGTTGTTTTTTATTACGCCGAGGTTGGTGTTATCACCAACCTTTTTTCAATGGAAAGGGGTTGGCGGTGAGAACACCACCAACGGCATAGAAGCACTTAACTGTCAGCCCAGCACAAAAGTTGATACGAGGTAGAATGTTCAATTAACCACTGAACCCGCTTTTTTGCCAAACGCCTGTTAGCAGAAGAAATTATTTTCTGTTCCACCATTCTTTATATGTTACTGATTTAATATCCTCTGGGAATTGTCCATTCAAAGAAAATACAAATCTGTTAGCATTTTCAATAATAGCTTGATTAAACACTTCAATCTGTCTTTTTTCTGAATTGTCAATTTTTAATATTGACGAACTATTGGTGATTCTATTGTTCCATATTGAACTCTTTTTGTTCACCAAAAGCACCCCAATTTTAGTATTTATCGGAATAAAAATTGTTGTAAAATTATCCTCTGGACTTAATCGCATAAATGACATTCCAAAGTCAGAGGTTAAGAAGTCAATATCAGTCAAGTTCCAGTAAACATACTTATAAGAATTAGTCACTAACTCTTTCCAAGTCTTAATTTCTTCAATAATCGGATTAAACACTTCGACTATTTCCTTTTTTATCTGAGTTTTCCGTCCATAATGAAGTTCATTAAGCACTAATAGAATGACTATTCCTCTTCCAATCTTGTCTAGTTTTATATAACCAATTTCTTTGTTTTTGTTAATTTGTTCCTGCATCATTTCAAAGAAAAGTTGGAGTTTAGGATTTTTGTATGTCTGAACAAGAACAAAATCTACTAAGCTGTGAAAATCAATGACCGAAATAGTTTTCCTGTTGTCATTATTAATTATACGTTCTCTAGTAGGATTAAAACTGTCGAAAAATGCTGCAAGAATACTTTCATAATGTTTATTGATTAGTTTGTCTATAAAGTCTTCCTCTTCAAATGCTTCATTTTCGATTATTTTATTAAAAAAGTTAGTGTCCACATTGTAGAAATGCTTCTTAAACGCAACATTGCTGATGGAATTTGTAAATGGCTTTTTATCTTTTAGATCATAAACATGAATATGTCCGTCTTTTGAGAAATTTTTCAAATAATATTGAGGAACATAGTGTTGATTTTGGTTGTCTTTCATATTATTTCTGCTAACTCTCGAATATACGCAAGTTTTGCCGTACTTTTTGTATTTATATTGTACTTATTTGATATTTTGTTGTCTTATTGATGCTGTACCGCACGGGCGGCCCCGTTTTTGTATTGTTGTGTATTATTGTTGCTGCATCCAAATGTAAAAAAGTAGTTTGAAACTTCAAATTTTTTATGCCGAGGTTGCGGGCACGCAACCTTTTTATTTCTTTCAAGGGAAAAGAATTGGCAGCGAGAACACTACCAGCGATATACGTCTTACTCATTAGTATTGCTTTTTCCTACTTCAATTTCCAACAACACCTCAAAATTTCCATTCTGGTTTATTTCCAAATGATGCCGATGGGGATAGACCAAATTCAGTCGTTTTTTGGAAGATTCAATTCCCATGCCACTGCCTTTCAATTGTTGCATGGTTTCGTGGATTTGGTTAATGCAGCTAAACTTGATTTTATGTTCATCCGTCAAATCAAAAACGACTTTGATAATTGATATTTTTTCGGGTTCAACCCCATACTTGAACGCATTTTCAATGAAAGGAATAAAAATGGCCGGCTCAATCAGCAGCATTTCGTGGGTGCCGAGTACCTCTAATTGAAAATCCAATTCTTCTTTTTCAAACCGTAAGGCATGTAATTCCGCGAAGTTTCGGATGAATTCTATTTCCTTCCGAATGGGGATTTTTTCATCGGCCGTATCGACCACCACGTAGCGTAATAATCCCGATAATCGCTCAAAAGCCGCTGCTAACGCGGGGTTTTCTTTCTGATTGACCATCGAAAGCAGGTTGTTCAACACATTGAACAGAAAATGAGGATGCAACTGGGAACGAAGGAGGTGCAGTTCTGCCTGCGTTTTTTCCAACTCCAATTTTTGATTCTTACTCTCCGTGATAATCCAAATTTTACCGGTGGCATACGTAATGGAAGCGGTAAAATAGAAAATGATAATGCCGCTGCTCAAAAGTATTGACACCGATTTTTGATGAATGCCGAAAATATGATGTTGGAAAATGTTGAAAGCAAAATTGGCAGCGACAAACAGCAACAATGATTTTAGAATAATACTACCCATTTTTTTGCCATGAATCAGGCTCAAAACAAGGGTGAAATTTGCATAAAACAGAACGCACGAAATGCCGATGAGGGCTAGCAGTTTTGTGAAAATAGCCTCATCCTTAGTCGTAATGAAGGTATCATGACCGTTGACGGTTTGTACGGTAATGTTATAAAATGAATAATGAGTGACAATAACAAGACCCGTAATGATCCAAAATACAAAATTGCCCGCTATTTCTATTCCTTTTTTTGACATAATTCAAAGCTACAAAAAATAGGTTTGGGATGGTTTGATTTGGTATGGAAGCAATTGTTTATGGTATGAAATGCGAAAAATGACCCCAATTTTTATTGTATCACTTTGAGACAATGACGGGACGGTACAGGACACAGATAGTACAAAACGGTCATAATTTTGAACTTACTGAAGGGGTTTACGCTTAAAATCCATTAAATTACCACTTTTGCCATTCCCCAAAACTAAAATTTTATGAAGCAAATTGTCTTTGTTTTCCTCCTGCTGGCGGCGTTTATCAGCCCTGCGTTTGCGGGTGTTGTCATCGAAAATTTAAAAGTAAACCAACAGGAAAAACCGTTGGGTACGGATATTTCCAATCCCCATTTCAGTTGGCAAATGAAAGCTTTGGATGCCAAAAGGGGCTATTCACAGAAAGCTTATCAACTCGTGGTGACTGATGCCACTAATCAAGTGGTTTGGGATTCCAAAAAAGTAAATTCCGATCTCTCGAATGGCATCGAATATGCTGGAACTCCGCTGAAAGCTACTATGCGCTATACGTGGAAAGTGACGGTTTGGGACAATGCAAACGCAACGACCTCAAGCAGTTCGTGGTTTGAAACGGGGTTGATGAATTCTGCTGTTTCAGCTTGGTCAGGCGCAAAATGGATTGGGGGAGGAGCGGAGGATTTAGTGTTTTATTCGCATTATCTGTCCGTGTTTAAATTTGAATACGGTCTTCAATTGGATAAGGCTTCCAATTCGACCAAAGCAGCGTTTGTTTTTGGAGGAAATGATAAGCGATTGAAGAAGAAAGATTTGAATTTAATGGGGGTGGAAAATGGTCAAAATCAAAGTTATATCGCATTTGAGTTGGATATTTCAGGTGTAAGTGACTCACCCGAAGGATTGGCAAAACTGCATCTATATCGGGTAGGCTACACGCCCAATGACAAAGCGGATGTACCGTTTAAAAGTCTTGAAATTTCGCAGAAACTCATCAACAATGCCAATAAATACGAGAAGCATAAAGTCTTTGCCGACTGTAATTTTGGGTTGTTTGAGCTGTACGTTGACGGAAGAGAAAATGATAATAAACTGAAAGAAAAATCAACGGGCCAAGCGACAGGAGGCTTTGGTGCGCGGGGCTTTAACTTAAATCCCGTAGGAAGCGGAAACAACTACATCAGTTTTCCAATGTTGGCTGATATTGGCTTTCGGGTGGGTGATAACCAAACGGCGCAGTTTTCGGACGTAACCATCAAAAATTTTCGTATTCCTTCCAATGCTTTATTTTCTGAAAAGCTCAATACAACTTCATACGCCGGCATTTTCAAATCGGCTAATTTGACGGTTGAAAATGGCGCTTATAAAATCAAAGGCAATGCGCTGATTTTGGCAGACCCAAGCAAAAACGCCGCGCCCATGCTGCGCACCACTTTTGCGACGCAGGCAAAGCCCATCAAAAGCGCCCGCCTGTACGTAACGGCTCGGGGAATTTATGAAATGTATTTGAATGGAAAACGCGTGAGTAGTGATTGCTTCAACCCGGGCCTAACTCAGTACAACAAAAATCACATGTACCAAACTTACGATGTGACGAGTGCGTTAAAGCAGGGAGAAAAAAATGCCATCGGTGCTTGGTTAAGCGAAGGTTGGTGGAGCGGAAACATTACGTTCAGCGGCGAAAGTTGGAATTACTTTGGTGACCGACAATCGCTTTTGAGCAAATTGGTCATTACGTATGCCGATGGTTCTGAACAGTTGATTACCTCAAATCCTACCGATTGGAAGTTGTTCAACGACGGTCCCGTTCGCTACGGCAGCTTTTTTCAGGGAGAAGTGTACGATGCAGGCAAAGAAGGCTTGGTAAAAGATTGGTCAATGGCTTCCTATAATGATAAAGGTTGGAAATCGCCCGTAGAAGTGCCGCTGGAAGGTACCGCGTATGCGGGTACTTTTACCGATGCGCTGGGCCGAAAGTCGTCGTTGGAGTACAAAGATTTTAAACTCGTTGGGCAAATGGGAGACAATGCAAGCATCGTCAAAACCCTCACCGCCCGTAGTATGGAAGAAGTTCGTCCCAAAGTGTTTGTGTACGACATGGGGCAAAACATGGTGGGCGTGCCGCAAATTGCCATCAAAAACGGTAAAAAAGGACAGGAAATCATCCTGCGTTATGCCGAAGTTAAATACCCAAGTCTGCCTGATTACAAAGGCAATGAAGGGATGGTAATGATGGAGAACATTCGCGCGGCACTCACGCAGGATACCTACATTCTGAAAGGCGGTGATGAAACCATTCAACCCCGTTTTACTTTTCACGGCTATCGTTACGTAGAAATTACGGGCATCGACCAAGCTGTTCCTGCTGGTTCGGTTAAAGGATTAGTTATCAGTTCGATAAACAGCCTTTCGTCCAGTTATGAAACCTCAAACGAATTGGTCAATAAACTTTGGCAAAACATTACGTGGTCGTTGCGCAGTAATTTCCTTTCGATTCCGACCGATACGCCCGCCCGTAACGAGCGCATGGGTTGGAGCGGTGATATTTCGGTATTTTCAAGAAGCGCTACCTACCTGACCAACTCCGATTTGTTTCTCCGCCGCCACCTTTTGGCCATGCGTGATGTGCAGGCCGAAAGCGGTCGCTTTACGGACGTGGCTCCGATGGGTGGCGGTTTTGGAGGTACCCTTTGGGGCAGCGCGGGCATCATTGTGGCGTGGGAAACCTATCAGCAATACGGCGACTTGCCCCTGTTGAAGGAACATTACGACGCCATGAAGAAGTATGTGCAGTTTTTGGAGACTAAAGTCGAAAAGAACACGGGTATTCTGAACGAAGGTCCGTTGGGCGATTGGTTGAGTCCCGAAAATGGCAAAAACGATAATACGCTCATTTGGATGGCTTACTATGCGTATGATTTAGAAATTATGGTAAAAGCGGCGACTGCGCTGGGAAAAACCGAAGAAGCGGCCAATTTTATGACCCAACACAACGCCGTAAAAGCTAAATTCAACGAAGTGTACGTTGACAAAACTACCCACAAAACCATCAAGTCAGGCGTGAAAGCTGCTCGCATGGGCCCTCCCGGACAACAACAGGCCGAACAAAAATCGGACAAAGGAGAGTTGATGGATACGCAGGTTTCGTACGCAGTTCCGTTGGCGTTGGGTACCTTTAATGAAGAAAATAAGCCATTTGCTATCAAGTACTTAAACGAAGCCATTCAACGTAAAAACAAAGACGACGGAGGCATCGAACGCCCTGAATATTCCCTGATGACGGGATTCATTGGTACGGCTTCCATCTCCGAAGCGCTTTCGGAAAACGGAAACCACGACATGGCCTATCGATTGTTACAACAGCGGAATTATCCTTCGTGGCTGTATTCGGTTGTCAATGGTGCTACTTCGATTTGGGAACGCTTGAACTCATACACCGTCGAGAATGGGTTTGGTGGCAACAACAGCATGAACTCCTTCAATCACTATTCGTTTGGCGCAGTGGCCTCGTGGATGTACAATTATTCATTGGGAATTCAGCGCAGCCCCGAAAGTGTGGCTTTCAAGCAATTTATCTTAAAACCAACCCCTGACCCGGACAAGGTAATGACATTTGCCAAAGGGTATTACGATTCGGTGTACGGTAGAATCAACAGCGAATGGAAATTGGAAAACGGCAAGTGGACGTATAAGACGACTGTTCCGCCTAATACATCGGCGATGCTGTATTTGTCCGCAAAATCTGCTTCCCAAATCAGCGAAAGCGGTAAGTCTATTGCCCAATGGAAAGGGTTAAAGCAGGAGAATGGGAAAGTGATTATTCCGTTGGAATCGGGTAACTATTCCTTTGAGATAAAAGAGTAAGTTGCAGGTAGAAAGGGCATTAGGTTTAGACCAAAGTTATGTTGAAAATTGAGTTTACATCTTGTATAACGCATAAAGCGTGTACTTTTGCGAATAGTTGCTCTAACTTTCATCGAATAAAATTATCTGCTTTGCTTTCCTAAACTACAACCCTTCATGCACTTTGACATAAAAGAATACATTGATAAAAACAAAATGACTCGGCTGCAATACGCTACTGTATTTGTATGCCTGGCGATAAACATGCTCGATGGCATGGACGTTATGGTGATTTCGTATACAGCCCCGGCCATTGCCAAAGCATGGTCCATTACTCCTTCCGCGCTGGGGATCGTGTTTAGTGCCGGTCTGTTGGGAATGACCATAGGGGCGATGTTTTTGGCGCCAAGGGCTGATATTATTGGCCGAAAAAAGATGATTTTGTTGTGCGCTATGTTGATGGGAATCAGTATCTTCTGTACTGCATTTGCCCAAAGCATCAACTATTTGATTGTTTTTCGATTGATTAGCGGCATTGGGATTGGGGCCATGTTGGCAAGTACGGCTACGCTCACTTCCGAATACACCCCTAATAAAACCAAGGATTTTTGGGTGAGTTTTGTGGTGGCCGGTTACCCGGTAGGGGCCGTTTTGTCCGGCTTGGCAGCGGCCAAAGTAATCCCGCAGATGGGATGGGCGACCATGTTTCAGTTGGCGGGCTTTGTGACTACGTTGGCGGTACCGTTGATTTACTTCTTTCTTTCTGAATCCGTTGATTACTATTTGAAGGCCAAACCCAAAAATGCGCTTCTGAATGTCAATGCCATTCTCTCCAAAATGGACATTGCCGCGCTGGAAACGTTGCCAATCAGAGAGCATCACAAAAATGAAAGTTCCGTTAGCTCCCTAATGACTCAGGAGTTCAAACTCCCTACGTTACAACTTTGGGGAGGGCTTTTTATGGCCTTTGCTACGTTGTATTTTTTGACCAACTGGATTCCCAAATTGGCTACCAACGCCGGTTTGTCGATGGAGTTAGCCATTTATGCCGGCACGGTTTTTAATCTGGGCGCTTTTGTCGGAATCGTTACTCAAGGCTATTTTTCAAGTATTTACGGCTTAAAAAGAACCATCGGCGTTTTCCTGCTTCTGACTGCTGGTTTGATGGCGATTTTTGGTTTGTTTTCCGGTTCTTCGTTGTTATTGGTCATTTTTGGCCTGCTCGGGTTTGGAATTCAGGGCGGTTTTGTGGGACTGTATGCCGTAGCAGCCCGCATGTATCCGACCGAATTTCGTAACACCGGCGTAGGTTGGGCCATGGGCGCGGGGCGATTGGGAGGAATTGTGGGGCCTATGTTGGGTGGAATTTTGATTGAAATGGGGTTGACCATGACCGCCAATTTTTTGGTTTTTGCCATTCCGGCAGCCATTGCGGGCATTATGACAATGTATCTTTCTTCTAAAAGGATTAGTTAGGCGGGAGAAATGGAAAATGGATAAACGGAACACGGATAACGGATCAACAAATAACGGTTAACGGCGGGACTGCCCATGCAGAAACGAATCAACTGTTAACGGCACAACGGCAAATTAATTCTTCCGAAACTCGCTTGGCGATACCCCCGTTGTTTTTTTGAACAATCGCGTAAAATACGCCGGGTCCTTGAAGTTGAGAAAATAAGAAACCTCTGATATCGTGTACGTTGTATTCAATAGGTATTTCTTCGCTTCATTGATGAGGTGTTCGTGTACGATCTGCAACGCTGATTTTTGTACCAACGACTGACAGATGCGGTTGAGGTGAACCGTGGTAATGTTTAACTCCTTGGCGTAATCGTTGATGGATTTTGATTCCTGTAACGACTTTTTAATACTCTTCTGAAAGGTCTGAAAATACCGTAAAGTTCGATTGTCGGAGGGAGCAATTGGGTTTTTAAGCGAAAGACTGAAACGATACAAACTGATAAAAAAAACGTGAAAAAGCGATTGCAAAACGGTTTGCTTTTCGGGGTTTTCTTCATACAACTCTTTGATAATTTGATTCTTCAAAAGCAGAATATTGCCAAAAACGGTCGGCTCATTTTCAAAAGATAAGTGCTTCAAATGATTGAGTTCGAGCAATACGCTCGGAGAGTTTTTGAAAAGGCTTTCCAAAAATGACTCCGAAAACGTAATGACCTCGCCGCAAACCGACGGCTGAAAAGTAAAACCATGCAATGTATGACTCGGAATGGTAATGATACAGGGAGCGTTTAGTTGAATCTCATTCTGCTCCGAAATCAAAACCCCTTCGCCCGACTCAATAATAAAAATCTGATAGAGATCGGTATGAAGATGTTGATTGATTTCCCAATCGTACATTTTACTCCGCGTCTCCAATGCCTCATAATGAATGAAATTGGGTAAAAGCGGATGCTGATGGTCGCCGTACAGTCCTTTGTAATTGACAAGGGCTTTATTCATGAAGATGTTTTAAAAATACTTGGAATAAATAATTAATAATAATAGCGCTTTAAAATCAAAAATCCTCATTTGTCATTCTGAAAGCATCCATTAGGCCCTTTCAGGGCGACAAAGATTAAAAAGTAAAGTTTTATCGGGAATTCAATACTGCAAAAAATGTTTAATTTGTACAAGTATTATTTTGATTTATCCAAGATACTCTTTCACAATTCCTGTACCTTTGTCGTACAGGTTAAGCAGGTATTTTCTTCCAATACATTATTTCAATGACCCATCTAATTTACAATCAATTCGATTACGAAGTACATCCGCCTCGATTGTCTCCCGAATATAAATCAACGGTTTTGCGTGCTCCTTCACAGCCTTTAGTGGTTTTGAAACAGTCTTTGTCTGAGTTGACAGGCCCGCTTTTCGGAGATTTCAAATTAGGGGAATTTGATAATGATTTGACAAAAAATGCAATTAAGAACGGCGAGCCTTTGGGAGAGCGAATTGTAGTGCATGGAAAGGTAATGAACGAAAACGGCCAACCGATTCCGAATACGCTCATTGAAATTTGGCAGGCCAATTCGGCAGGTCGTTATGTGCATAAAGTAGATAAACACGATGCGCCGCTCGACCCAAATTTCTTGGGAACGGGTCGTTGCATGACTGATTCGGAAGGAAATTATAAATTTTACACCATCAAACCGGGAGCCTATCCTTGGGGGAATCACCACAACGCATGGCGTCCTAACCATATTCACTTTTCGTTGTTTGGGGCCAATATCACCAACCGTTTGGTAACGCAGATGTACTTCCCTGGCGATCCGCTCCTTCAATATGACCCGATTTTTCTGGGAGTACCGCCCAAAGGCCGCGAATTGTTGATTTCAAAATTTGATCTAAGCATCACCGAACCCAATTTTGCGTTGGGCTACCGCTTTGATTTTGTCCTGAGAGGCCATGGTCAGACACCTTTTGAGAGTTTGTAGTTTTGAATGGCGAATTATTCGAATGACGAATTTTTTGTACCTCACTTACAACTCGTAAACTCGTTATTTCCCATTCGTACTTCGTCATTCGTCCCTCGTCATTCCCTTAAATTCGTCATTTATAAAAAAATGAAACAAACTCCTTCTCAAACCGTTGGCCCTTATTTTGCGTATGGCCTCACGCCGGAGCAATATTTATATGATTTCAAAAGTTTGGTCGGCCATCAAATGGCAAGCCCCATTGACCAAAAAAATACCATTACCATCGTCGGAAAAGTATTTGATGGCGAAGGGGTTGTGATTCCAGACGCGATGATCGAGATTTGGCAAAACGACGGCGAAAATCAATTGTTCGGCCGCTTCGGCACGGGAACAGATGCTGAAAATCGTTTCATTTTTCATACCACAAAACCTGCTTCGGTCAATGGTCAGGCACCTTATTTATCGGTGATTGTGTTTATGCGCGGCCAGTTGATTCACTCGTACACGCGTCTTTATTTTTCGGACGAAATAACTCTGAATGAGCAGGACGAAGTGTTGAACAGCGTTTCTGCCGAGCGCAGAAATACGCTCATTGCTTCCCAAAACGGCTCCGTTTACGAATTCAATATCCGTATGCAGGGCGAAGGAGAAACGGTCTTTTTTGAAATATAGATTGAATGTCATTGCCTAAAATAGAATGACGAATGACGAATTTTTGTACTCCATTTTCCATTCGTCCCTCGCCATTCAAAAAACTTATTCGTAATTCGTCATTCGTACCCGCGGCGGCGGTCCGCTCGTCATTCAAAAAAATGTCCTTATACAGCGAACTATTCTACTCGACCGAAATCAACGAGTTGTTTTCCGACCGGAATACAATCGCTCAGATGCTGCGTTTTGAGGCGGCATTGGCAGAGGCGCAGGCAGCCAATGGAATTATTTCGGTGAGTTCGGCGGCGATTATTGCGGAATGTTGTCATGCCAATCGGATTGATATTGATAAACTCAAAACCGAAGTCAAACTTGGCGGCAATGCTGCCATTCCGTTGGTAAAACAACTGACTCGAATCGTCAAAAACAACGACGTTGAAGCTTCAAAATACGTGCATTTAGGGGCAACCAGTCAGGACGTAGTGGATACGGCGACAGTTTTGCAGATTCAGACCTACGTGGATTGGTTGGAGGAGAAATTAGGAGTTCTAACACAAAGTTTAGTAAAAATTACGCAAAAACACCGTACCACTTTGATGATTGGCCGGACGCTGCTTCAACAGGCGCGACCGATTACCTTCGGACTCAAAACCGCCGCTTGGCTGGAAGGTATCGAACGTTCAAAACAGCGCCTTCAGGAATCTAAAAAACGCGTTTTGGTACTTCAATTGGTCGGAGCGGTAGGAAGTGGAAACTCCTCTATTTCCAAAGAAGTGAATCAAACCGTTGCCAATTTATTAGGTTTACAATCAGCTTCTTCCTGGCAAACCCAGCGTGATACCATCGCTGAATGGGCAAGCATTTTAGGGATTTTGACGGGGAGTTTGGGCAAGATTGCCAAAGACGTTTCGCTGTTGATGCAGACCGAAATCGGAGAAGTATTTGAAGGGGCGGGCGAAGGAAAAGGCGGCTCAAGTACCATGCCGCACAAACGAAACCCCGTTACCTGTGCCGCGATGTTGGCCAATGCGACGCGCGTGCCGCATTTGGTGGCGTCTATCCTTTCGGCCATGCCGCAGGAACACGAGCGTTCGGCGGGATTGTGGCATTCGGAATGGGAAGTGTTGACCCAACTCATGGCCCTGACCGCCGGAACGGTGGAGCGTGCCATTGAACTGATTGAAGGATTGGAAGTGGACGAAAAACGTATGTTGGCCAACTTAGAATTGACCCGAGGTTTGATCTATGCCGAGAATGTTTCGCTGGCTTTGGCTCCGAAAATAGGTAAGATAAACGCCCATGAATTGGTTGAAAAGGCGTGTAAATCAGCCATTCCTCAACAAAAGCATTTGAAAGAAGTACTGATTGATATGAACGTTGATGTTCCTGATTTGGAAGCATTATTCAAACCCGAAAACTCCATTGGACTGAGTTTGGAAATGATTGACGAAATCTTGAAACCATTAAGAAGTTAAGAAAGAGTAAGAACTTAATGTCTCTTAATTCCTTAATGGTTATACAAAATAAAAAAATGAAACTCAATTACAAACTCCAAGGCACGCCCAACAGTCCGGTATTGGTTTTTTCCAATTCGCTGGGTTCTGAAATGATGATGTGGGACGGACTCGTGCCTTATCTGTTGCCTTTTTTTCGGGTACTACGTTATAATACCAGCCCCCCTACCCCCAATGGGGGAGTATATGACTGTAAAATAGATGATTTGGGAAAACAGGTCATTGATCTGTTGGACCAATTGGGCATTGAAACCGCCTATTTCTGCGGGCTCTCGATGGGCGGATTGATTGGACAATGGCTGGGAATACATCACCCCGAACGCATTAAAAAGCTGGTTATCAGTAATACGGGGGCCAAAATTGGCAACGATGAACGTTGGAACGGTCGCATCGAAACCATTACCCAACACGGGATGCAGGCCATCGTGGAGGATACCATGGAGCGTTGGTTTACCGAAAGCTTTCGCCAAAACAATCCCCAACGCGTAGCGGAAACCAAAGCCATGTTTTTACGGAGTCACGTGCCCGGCTATGCCAATTGCTGTGCGGCCATTCGAGATGCGGATTTTAGGGAACAATTACAAAATAATACCGTTGAAACCTTGGTCATTACGGGTGATGAAGACCCCGTAACCAATGTGGAACAGGCCGAATTTTTGGCAAAAAACATTCCGAATTCAACATTGAAAATACTGCCGGCTCGTCACTTGGCAAGTACAGAATTGCCCAAAGAATATGCGGCAATTTTGATTGATTTTTTAGTGGGAAAATCCACGTATGACCAAGGAATGCACGTTCGGCGTTCGGTATTGGGCAATGCGCACGTGGACAAAGCAAGCGGCAATATCAATTCGTTTAATGCGGACTTTCAAAACTTTATCACGAATTATGCTTGGGGTGAAATCTGGACTCGACCTGATTTGTCGAAACATAACAGAAGCCTGATTACGATGGCGATGCTCATTGCGTTAAATCGAAAGGCCGAGTTTAAAATGCACGTAAAAGCGTCGTTCAATAATGGCGTAACGGTGGCTGAAATCAAAGAAGTTATCATGCAATCGGCCCTGTATTGCGGCTTGCCCGCCGCCAACGAAGCCTTTCATTCAGCCGAAGAAGTTTTTAAAGAATTAGGAATAGAAATTAAATAATAA
Organism: Runella sp.; assembly: GCF_027484545.1. Lineage (GTDB taxonomy): Bacteria > Bacteroidota > Bacteroidia > Cytophagales > Spirosomataceae > Runella. Next base: position 15,345 of record NZ_JAIXST010000075.1, read on the forward strand.
ACTCAAAATACCCCCTTTGGGGGATGGGGGCTATGAAAAAGATAAAAACCCAAGTAGGTATCATCGGAGCGGGGCCGGCAGGATTAACGCTGGCGCATTGGCTCAAAAAACACGGCATTGAATCAGTCATTATCGAAAACCGCAGTAGCGAATATGTTCAATCTCGCGTAAGAGCTGGTTTGTTGGAGCAAAATACCGTTGATATTTACAAACATTTGGGTTTAGCCGACCGCCTTGTAAAAGAAGGTCAGGAACACCATGGAGTGTGTTTGAATTTTGACGGAAAGCGCATTCGCGTGCCTTTTGGTGAATTGACCAATGGTCGGAATATCACCATTTACGGCCAACAGGAAGTGGTCAAAGACCTGGCCGATGCGTGGTTGGTGGGAGGCGAGCAGCTGTATTTTGAAGCTTCAGCCACCAAAATTGAGGATTTTGATACATCAAAACCAAAAATACATTTTGAATATGAAGGTGAACCCGGAATCATTGAATGTGATTTTGTGGCGGCCTGTGACGGTTTCCACGGCGTAGGTCGAAAAACGTTACCCAAAAATGTGTTCAACGAATTTTCCATTACCTACCCATTCAGTTGGTTGGGGATTTTGGCCAACGTTGCTCCGTCGTCCGAGGAGTTGATCTATGCGTACCATGAAAATGGGTTTGCGTTGCACAGTCTTCGTTCGGAAAAAGTAAGCCGCCTGTACATTCAGGTAGAAAATGACGACCGCGTCGAAAATTGGTCCGATGATCGGATTTGGGAAGAGCTTTCCATTCGCTTGGGTACCGAAGGGTGGAAACTGAACTCAGGACCTATTTTTGAGAAAAGCATCACGCCAATGCGCAGCTTTTTTACGGACAATATGCAATCCGGACGCTTGTTTTTGGCAGGAGACGCCGCGCACATTGTGCCCCCAACGGGCGGGAAAGGCTTAAATCTGGCCGTGGCGGACGTGAAGCACTTGGTAGATGGATTGGTGGATTTCTACAAAAACAACTCCCTGAAGCAGTTGGACAATTATTCCACCATTGCCCTCAAACGAATCTGGCGAGCGCAGGATTTTTCCAACTTTATGACTACGCTTTTCCACAAACAGGATGCCCACGGGTCGTTTCAATACCATTTACAAAAAGCCAAGTTTGACTATATTACCCTATCAAAAGCATACGCCACCACGATTGCCGAAAACTACGTAGGTTTGCCTTTTGAGACGTTTGAGTGAGTCTAAGTTATACGTTCAATAACTCTGTTAATATCATTGAGGCTTAATACTTTGATAGTAGCTTGTCCGATATGGGTTTTGGCATAAATAACCCCATTTTCAATTTCAAAATGGTCTTGCCAAATATCTTCTCTGGGATTGAATAGCCGAATGAAAACTTTATCAGGGAGTAAAATGGTTCCTATGTCACTGCCTTTGGCGTTGTTACAAGCGAAACAGGCGTAAGCTAAATTCTCAAGCGTACTTCCTCCATCATGTTTACGACTTATGATGTGGTCAATTTGGTGAGGGAAATAAATGTCATCATCGGAGATTTGGCAGTACTCACAACAATGGTTGGCTCTTTTGATGACATTTTTACGAATAGTCTCTGAAATATAGCGGTTCATAGTGAGAGCTGTTTTTTTGCTCTTTTTTTTGCCATTCGCATAATGTGTTCGATCAGTAAAAAATTTTCTAATTCCTTTATTTCCTCTTCTGAAAGGGTACTTTCTTTTTTCTTTTCAACTAAGAATTCCACTCTTTCCTGAAGGGCCTGAGAAGGATGATAAGTCAGTACTTCTTCAGGGGCAGGAAATGACGTAATAAAATCAATAACCTCATCAATTGGGCGAAGCGTAATCATAGTCTGTTTTTTTTACGAATATACAAAAATCTCGCAAAACGAAATGAAAGAAGTATCTATTATAGACTTACATACGGCCGCTGCCATGGTAAAAGATGGCGATACGCTTCTACAGGGCGGATTTGGAATGACGGGCAATCCCGTTCACCTCATGCACGCCCTTGCTGAAATCGGCACCGGAAACCTTACGTTTATCGGTAATAATACGGGCGAACCAGGCTTGGGAGGCGGGCGTTTGCTCCGCAACGGCCAACTTAAAAAGATGATTGGGTCGTTTTTTACGTCCAATCCCGATGCCGTTAAAGCCGCTCAATCGGGAGCCGTAGACTACGAATTGCTTCCGCAGGGCACGCTCGCCGAAGCCCTCCGCGCGGGCGGAGCAGGTATCGGTGGATTTTATACGCCCACGTCTGCCGGTACGCTCATTGCGCAGGGACGGGAAACCAAAATCATTGATGGCGAAGAACAGGTATTTATCAAAGGGTTGCGGGGAAATGTGGCCTTTATTCGGGCGTGGCGGGCCGATACCGCAGGGAATTTGCAATACCGTATGACCGAAAATAACTTCAACAAAGCCATGGCTACCGCTGCCGATTTAGTAATTGTCGAAGTGGAAGAGATTGTTCCCGTAGGTGAAATTGCCCCTGAGCATGTGCATACGCCGGGCTGTTTTGTGGATTATTTGGTGGAAGCCAAAATTACCCTCGCAGATTTGGGCTCGTCGGCGTCGGTAAGTTCTTCCAAAAAAGTGGATGAATCGCGGATGAACATGGCCAAACGGGCATTGGCAGAATTGAAAAAAGGCGATGTCGTGAACCTCGGCATCGGCATTCCGACGCTTGTGGCGGATTTCATCACACCCGAACACGGTATCATTCTCCACACCGAAAACGGGATGTTGGGTGTAGGTCCCGTACCGACGGACGGTGGCGGAGCGATGGATTATCCGGTCAACGCGGGAAAAATTCCCGTTACGGCCTTGCCGGGCAGCAGTTATTTCGACAGCGCCGATAGCTTTGCCATGATTCGTGGCAAACACATCGACGTGGCTATTATGGGTGGTTTGGAAGTGGACGAAGCCGCGAATCTGGCCAACTGGGCGGTGCCCGGCAAACCGCTTTTGGGCGTGGGTGGTGCGATGGATTTGGCCAAAGGTGCTAAAAAATTGATCATCACCATGACCCATACCAACCCTGACGGTTCATTGAAAATTGTTCCCGATTGTGTTTTACCGCTTACGGCTTCAAACGTAGTGGATCTGGTCATTACAGAATTGGCGGTTTTTGGGTATCCCAACGGAAAACTCACGCTGATAGAACTCATGCCAAATGTGACGTTGAAAGAAGTGAAAGTGAAAACGAGTGCGGCGTTTGAAATTGCTTTGTAATTGAAAAAAGCTAAATAGAGTCATCGTATTGACGGAATTTATCTAAATAGCGTCAATACAATGACGGAATTAACGGAAATGCCTATCCCGAAGCCAAATTTGAGGTAATTACCAAAGAAAACTATTTAGAATTTATTGTGTAAACCAATGCAAAATAAAAATATTCCCCCATTGGGGGGGAGGGGGCCGGAATCCTTCATCATAGATGCCATACGTACGCCTATCGGAAGTTTTGGCGGAAGTTTATCGCCTGTTCGGGCGGACGATTTGGCGGCGTTACCCATTATCGAACTCATCAAACGTAACCCAAGCATTCCCCTTGAGGTCATTGAAGATGTGATTTTGGGTTGCCATAATCAGGCGGGAGAAGACAACCGTAACGTGGCTCGCATGGCGCTGTTGCTGGCGGGACTGCCCTTTACCGTCCCGGGCGAAACCGTCAATCGGCTGTGTTCGTCGGGGATGTCGGCAGTGATTCATGCCAATCGGGCCATTAAAGCAGGCGATGGCGATGTGCTGATTGCGGGCGGAATGGAACACATGACGCGCAGTCCGTGGGTAATTTCCAAAACGTCCAAACCGTTTGGCAACGATGCGCAGATGTTCGATTCGAGCTTTGGCTGGCGGTTTATCAACTCCAAAATGCAGAAAATGTACGGCACGGATGCCATGGGCGTAACCGCCGAAAATCTGGCCGAACTGTACAGCATCAGTCGCGAAGACCAAGACCTTTTTGCGTACAATTCACAGCAAAAAGCCTTTGCCGCGCAGCAAAACGACGTATTGGCCGAAGAAATTGTTCCCGTAGAATTGGTGGATAAAAAGGGAGTTGTGACGGTTTTTGCCAACGATGAATTCATCAAAGGAACGACAACGCTCGAAAAATTGGCCCAACTCAAACCTGCCTTCAAAAAAGAAGGAGGCACCGTGACGGCAGGAAACGCCTCAGGCCTGAACGATGGCGCGGCGGCGATGTTCATTGCTTCCGAAGAAGGGGTGAAAAAATACCATTTGGCTCCCAAAGCCCGCATCGTAAGCTCAGGCGTGGTAGGTGTAGAGCCCCGCATCATGGGCATTGGCCCCGTCACGGCTTCGCAAAAAGCACTCCAAAAAGCAGGTTTGACACTCGACGACATGGACGTGATTGAATTCAACGAGGCCTTCGCAGCCCAATGTTTGGCCGTCTCCCGAAATCTAGGCTTGGCTGATAATGACCCCAGAATTAATCCCAACGGAGGCGCCATTGCCTTGGGCCATCCGCTTGGCATGTCGGGGACGCGTATCATTCAAGCGGCAGTGAATCAGTTAATTAGAACAAAAAAACGCTACGCGCTTGCGTCCATGTGTGTTGGAGTGGGGATGGGATATGCGGTAGTGATTGAACGAGTGTAACGGATGACCAAAAAACAGGAACGTACCATCATCCTTCTCTTGGGGGCATTACAGGGCATCGGGCCGTTTTCGACCGATATGTACCTGGCTGCCTTTCCGAGTATTGCCGCGGATTTAAAGGTGTCTATTGCGCAGGTGGCCTACTCCATGAGTAGCTATTTTGTGGGGATTTGCCTTGGGCAATTACTGAACGGCCCGCTGATTGACCGTTTTGGCCGAAAGATTCCGCTGTTGCTTATGCTCGCGGTGTACATCTTGGCAAGCGTTGGCTGCACCATGGTTACTTCGGTCGAAGGGCTCATTATACTTCGTTTCTTTCAGGCCATTGGCGGCAGCATGGGGATGGTGGCTAATCGCGCCATTGTTAGGGACGTGTTTCCTGCCAATCGACTCGCGCATGTTTTTTCGACCATGACCCTCGTGATGGGCGTTGCTCCCATCATTGCCCCGACCGTGGGAGGGTTTGTGGTGGTGGGCTTAGGCTGGCGGGCTATCTTTTGGGTATTGGCCGGGTTTGCCTTTTTTGTTTCTGTGTTGGTCTATTTTCTGCTTTCCGAATCCAAAGGCAAAGACCGCAGTATTTCGCTGAAACCGCAGGCCGTCATTGCTGATTTTTATTCCATCCTTCGCAATCCTGCGTTTCTGGCCTATACTATCGTGGGAGCCATGAATACGGCCGGGATTTTTACGTTTATTTCCAACGCTCCTTTTGTGTATATGGAATTATTGGGCGTAACAGAGAAAGAATTTGGTTGGTTTTTTGGCTTTAATGCCGTGTTTTTTGTGGCGGGAAGCCAGTTAAATCGGTTATTATTAAAGTATTATAACAGTGAAACCATTGCGTTCAGGGGATTACTGACGCAGGCCGCGATGGGCGTAGCGTTACTGATTTTTGTGCTGTTGGGTCAACTTTCCCTGCCCGTTATCATGACATTGGTAGGATTCTATTCGCTTTGTTTGGGAATGATCGGGGCCAATGCCATGGCGCTGGCGATTCGACCGTTTACTAAAAATGTAGGTTCCGCTACGGCACTTATGGGCAGTATTCAAATGGGGGCGGGTGCGGTGGCGTCAGCGGTATGCAGTTATTTTTATGACGGTACGGCCAAACCGATGGTCATCGTGATGACGGGCGTAGCTTTTATCGGCCTGTTGGCAATATGGGCCGGTTCTTTCCGTAAAACAGTTACTACGAATAACTAACCTATGAAGACTTTTTCGTGCCGAAACATTCAATTTTTGCTCTACGAAGTACTGAACGCGGAATCATTGACGCAGTTCGAGAACTTCAATGCCCACGACCGGGAGACGTTTGACATGACGTTGGATACGGCCACCGAAATCAGCGAAAAAATCATGTTGGCCAATTACATGGACTCGGACCGGAAACAACCCGAACTCGAAAACGGTCATGTGAAAGTCCATGAAGGGGTTCATGCCTTTATCAAAGCATACGCTGAATCGGGATTGCTTGCGGCCACGTTTCCGTTGGAATGGGAAGGGCAGCAATTACCGAAAACGGTCAACGCCGCGGTCGAGTACATCTGCATGTGCGGGCACAACAGCTTTATCATGTTCACCGATTTGGCAGTGGGCTGTTCCAATTTGATTCTGAATTTTGGAACCGACGAACAGAAACGCCAATTTATACCGCACTTATTATCAGGAAAATGGGGTGGAACCATGTGTCTGACCGAACCGCAGGCAGGTAGTTCATTATCGGACATCAGCACAATGGCTACTCCTCAAGCTGACGGTACGTATAAAATCAACGGACAGAAAATCTTCATCTCGGCAGGAGATCAGGATTATGCAGAAAACATTATTCATTTGGTTTTGGCCCGCATTAAAGGGGCACCCAAAGGCACCAAAGGAATTTCCCTTTTTATTGTTCCGAAAATGGCATTAGCACCCCCATTGGGGGCGGGGGGGCTTAACGACGTAGCATCCATCGGAATCTTTCACAAAATGGGGCAAAAAGCGACGCCGGCACTTCATTTGGGATTTGGTGAAAACAATGAATGTGTGGGGTATCTGCTCGGAGAAGCGCATAAGGGACTGCCTCAAATGTTTCAGATTATGAACGGTGCGCGATTGGGCGTGGGCCTGACGGGTATTTCAATTGCTTCGGCAGCGTATTATGCGTCGTTGCAATATGCACATGAGCGTACGCAGGGACGACGATTGAATGCCAAAAATGCTCAAAATGAGCCGACTGCTATTCTGAATCATCCCGACGTGCGGCGAATGTTGCTGACCCAAAAAGCGGTCGTAGAAGGTGCGTTAGCGTTTATTTTTCAATGTTATGACTACATGGATTTGCTCAAAGTGAGTGAGACGATAGAAGATAAGACCAAGTACGACGCCCTGCTCGAATTGCTCACGCCCGTGGCAAAAACCTATGGGGCCGAAATGGGCATTGTATCGGTCAATCAGGGTTTACAGGTGCTGGGCGGCTATGGCTATACCGAAGATTTTCCGTTGGAACAAATGGCGCGGGATGTGCGCATCATGAGCATCTACGAAGGCACCACGGGGATTCAATCGCAGGCCTTATTGGGTCGACAGGTGACTCGCAATAATGGATTGGGCCTGAAACTTTGGCGGGAAGAAGTGCAGAAAGAGGTAACTGAAGCAACGAACTATGAATTATTTACACCTTATTGCAATGCGCTCACGAATGCCTTGCAGCGTTTTGAGGTGGTTACCAATCATTTGCTGGGAATTGCGGGTCAGGGGGATGCCGAGGTATTTATGGCGGATGCCACGCTTTACATGGAATTTTTCGGCATCCTGAATGTGGCATGGCAATGGCTTCGCATGGGGCAGGTTGCTCAAAAAGCACTTTTAACGCAAAACGTGAGTGAAGACGACCGGGTATTTTATGAGTCGAAAATTCAAACCATGCAATTTTTTTATAAATACGAACTGTCAAAAATCCATTATTTGGCGGATTGCCTGTTAAATACAGAGGTGTTGACAGTCGTTGGAGAACGAGAAATTATTATCTAAACCCAAATGAACGAAAAACTCCCCCATTGGGGGGCGGGGGGCGACCTATGAAAATCATCATTATTGGAGGCGGAATCGGGGGACTTACCACGGCCTTGTGCCTACATCACGCAGGCTTTGAAGTCAAGGTGTTTGAATCGGTCAAAGAAGTCAAACCGTTGGGGGTGGGCATTAATACCCTGCCCCATTCTGTGCGCGTGCTGACCAATCTCGGTTTGCAGAACACTATTGCGCAAAATGCCATTGAAACCACTGATTTGGCGTATTTTAACAAATTCGGGCAACCCTTTTGGTCGGAGCCGCGCGGGCGGTTTGCGGGCTATAAATGGCCACAGTTTTCGGTGCATCGCGGTACTCTGCAAATGATTTTGTTTGAAGAAGCCAAGCGGGTATTGGGTGCCGACGCCATCGTTGCCAACCATCATTTGGGTTCGTTTGAACAAACAGATAACGAAGTCATTGCGCATTTTATAAACCGCGAAACGGGTGAGCCGATTCACCGGGAAACAGGCGATGTGTTGATCGGGGCCGACGGAATTAACTCCGTAGTGCGCCAACAACTGTACCCCAACGAAGGGCCGCCTGTGTATTCCGAAAATGTACTGTATCGTGGTACCACCCGTATGAAACCTTTTCTCAACGGCACTACCATGGTGATGATCGGGCACATGGGACAAAAAATGGTGGTGTATCCCATTGACCCGACGCCCGACGAAAACGGCGACTATCTCATCAATTGGGTAGGCAATCTGAGAGAAGGAAAATCGAAACTCACCGCCCGTGATTGGAATCGCGAAGCGGACAAAGCGCGTTTGGTAGATATTTACAAAGATTGGACGTTTGATTGGATCAATGTGCCAGCCATGATTGACGGTGCAAAAGCCGTATATGAGTTTCCGATGTCGGATCGTAACCCGCTGGATCGTTGGACATTTGGTCGAGTTACATTGTTGGGTGATGCCGCCCATCCCATGTACCCCATTGGTTCCAATGGTGCTTCGCAGGCGATTTTGGATGCGGATTACCTGACCGAATGTTTGCTGAAATACGTAAATCCGTTGGAAGCCTTGGAAGCATATGACCGTGAACGCGTTCCTGCGGCGGCAAAAGTGGTCTTACAAAACCGCGCCAAAGGTCCCGACCAAATCATGGACATGATGGAAGAGCGCTTTCCTGACGGCTTTTCGGAAGAAGAAATACCGCACGCAGAGTTGGAAGAAGTAATGGATCATTACAAGAAGGTGGCGGGCTTTGATGTTCAAACTCTGAATAAGAAAGGGTAAAAACGGAAATACGGGAAATGGAATAACGGATAATGGATTAACGGAACACGGATAACCGATTAACGGATAACGGATAACGACCAACAAATATGGAAGTAGAATTTGCTTTTGAGTTACGGGTAGAAGTGTCGGCGATTCAGGTCATGGGAGATACGCCAAAGGGAAACCGCCGCATGATTCCGATTACGGGCGGGACCTTTGAAGGAAAAAATATCAAAGGGATCGTACAGCCGGGGGGGTATGATTGGCAAATCATTCGCACTGATGGGGTAGCAGAATTGGACGCCCGTTACGTGTTGGTGACCGACGATGGAGTTTTAATAACGATTGTCAATCAGGGACTTCGTCACGGAAAACCCGAAGTGATGCAACGACTGGCCGAAGGAAAAGATGTGAACCCTTCAGAATATTATTTCCGTTCCATTCCTGTTTTTGAAACCGTTGACCCCAAATACGCGTGGTTGACCCGTTCCGTTTTTGTAGCCACCGGCATTCGCAAACCCGACAAAGTCCTGATTCAGGTGTATAGGGTAATTTGAGTAAATTTATTCACTAAATCACCGCACGGGCGAACCCGTCATTCACCATTCACAATTAATTATGATCAATAAAGTAGTAACCGGGGCCGATGCGGCCATTGCAGATATTCAGGACGGAGCCGTATTGATGTTGGGGGGATTTGGATTGTGCGGTATTCCTGAAAATTGTATTGCAGCTCTGGTGGAGAAAGGAGTCAAAAACCTGACCTGTATTTCAAACAATGCTGGCGTGGATAATTTTGGAATTGGGTTGATGCTTCAAAAGCATCAGGTCAAAAAAATGATTTCGTCGTACGTGGGTGAAAACAAGGAGTTTGAACGACAGTTGCTCTCGGGAGAACTGGAAGTGGAACTGATTCCCCAAGGTACGCTTGCCGAGCGGATAAGGGCAGGAGGAGCGGGGATACCTGCGTTTTTTACCCCGGCCGGGGTAGGAACCGAAGTAGCCGAAGGCAAAGAAGTCAGGGAGTTTAACGGAAAAAAATACCTGATGGAATCGTGGCTAAGAGCTGACTTTTCAATCGTGAAAGCCTGGAAAGGGGATACTTCGGGGAATCTGGTTTTTAGAGGTACTGCCCGAAACTTCAATCCCATGATGGCAGCAGCCGGCACGGTTTGCATTGCCGAAGTGGAAGAATTGGTTCCGGCGGGAGAGTTAGAACCCAACGAGATTCACGTTCCGGGCATCTATGTTCAGCGGATTTTTGAAGGTAAAAACTACGAAAAGCGAATTGAGCAACGGACAACGGCCCCCAGCCCCCTAACCCCCAATGGGGGAACAAATCTTTTACGGGATTCTTCCTATTGGCAAAAAGCGGATCCTTTTACTTATGGACTTTTGAAAGATTATTCAAAGAGAATGAGAAATAATCCTACTCAAGCTGAGGAAATTATGTGGGAGGGGTTAATTGGGAAAAAGTTGGAAGGATATAAGTTTAGAAGACAACATATTATTGGCCAATACATTGCAGACTTTGTTTGTTTAAGAGAGGGGTTGATTATCGAAATTGACGGGTCTATTCATCAATTGCCTGATAATCTGGTATCAGATAAAGAAAGAACAATTTGGTTGGAAAATGAAGGGTATCATGTTCTTCGTTTTACAAATGATGAGATACTTTTTAAACGAGAAGAAGTTCTAAAAAAGATTGAAACCCATTTAAAATCAGCGTATAAAGGAGCTCCCCCATTGGGGGCGGGGGGGGCTGGACCGCTCGACAAATTCGGCATTGCCAAACGCATTGCCAAAGAACTTCGTGATGGTTACTATGTCAACTTGGGCATTGGAATTCCCACCTTAGTGGCCAACTACATCCCCGAAGGTATCAACGTAGTACTGCAATCAGAAAACGGCTTGCTCGGCATTGGGCCATTCCCTACGGAAGAGCAAGTGGATGCAGATTTAATCAATGCAGGAAAACAAACAGTAACCATGCAGGACGGCTCTTCGCTGTTCAGTTCGGCGGAGAGTTTTGCCATGATTCGCGGTGAACACGTGGATTTGACCATTTTGGGAGCCATGGAAGTGTCTGAAAATGGGGATATTGCCAATTGGAAAATCCCCGGAAAGATGGTGAAAGGCATGGGCGGTGCGATGGATTTGGTGGCTTCTGCCAAAAATATCATCGTAGCCATGCAGCACGTCAACAAAGCGGGTGAATCCAAATTGCTCAAAAAATGCAGCCTGCCTCTGACGGGTATTAGTTGTGTCAAGAAAATCGTGACCGAACTCGGCGTGTTTGAAGTTGTGCCCGAAGGAGGCTTTAAACTATTGGAAATTGCACCGGGGATAACGGTTGACTATGTTGAGTCAGTGACGGAAGGAAAGTTGATTGTGGAAGGTGAAGTGCCGGTGATTGAGGTTTAAGAGATTGTTTATAGTGCCATTGCAGGTGTTTTTCACCTGCAATGTTAAGCCAGCTATTGATTCCAAAGAAAACATTGGTGAAAGCACCACCGTTGGCATAACATCAAAGTTGGCCAATCATTATCAATTCATTCCTCTATACTCATTTGGACTTACTCCCACCTTTTGCTTAAAGAATCGGGTAAAATGCTGCGGGTATTTGAAGCCCAATTCGTAAGAAATCTCACTGAGCGATTTAGCGGTGTCAAAAATCCGCTCTTTCGCCAAATCAATCAGATGAAGCTGAATGTATTCCAAAGCGGTTTTCCCCGTTTCTTTTTTGATTAAATCGCCAAAATAATTGGGGGAAAGATGCAATTCATCGGCAAAATAGGCAACGGTTGGCACGCCGTTGGTTTTCAGTTTTTCGCCCAACAAATACTCGTTCAGTTTTTGCTCAAATTGCTCAATAATGCCGTGATTGACATGCTCGCGGGTGATAAACTGGCGGTCATAAAATCGCGAACAATATTTCAGAAGCAACTCAAGATTGGCCACGATCAACTTTTTACTGTGCCGGTCAATGTTTTGTTCGATTTCGGTGGCAATATTTCCAAAACAAGTAGTTACAACTTCTTTTTCTTTCTCCGAAAGATGCAATGCTTCATTGGATTGGTAGCTGAAGAATGAATATTCGTGAATCTGCTTGCCCAAACTCATGCCTTTGATAAGATCGGGATGAAAGATGAGGGCCGTGCCGTAAGGTTGATGCAGTTCGCCTTCGGGCTCGTTGGTGATGATCTGCCTTGGTCCAAAAAACACCACGGTTCCTTCGGCATAATCATAATATTGATTGCCATAGCGCAAATCCCCGCAGTGGGATTCTTTGATGATGACCGCATAAAAATTCAGCCTGAATTTGGTCCTTATTAATGGGGCAGCCTTATCCAAATCAACCAAATTGATAAGCGGGTGCAACGTTTTGTTGTTGAATGTCTCACTGTACTTTTTGATGGTATCGTAGATGAGCATCTGCGTGTTTTTTAGTCAAAACTACAAACGAAAAAGTGAACTCAACGTACCGACCGTAAAAATGGTAAGTAAAACCGTAAAATGTATAAAGGCAATCTTATAGGTACAGGGTAATTTTGCAGAAGATTATTTTTGAACGAATAACATCCTCTAAATGAAGTACATAAATACGATTTTCTTTTTAGTTCTTTTTGCATTTGTTTCACAAACGAGCTTAGGACAGTCTCCCGACAGTACCCAAAGAGTCTCCACTTTTTCGGGTTCGGTGGGCATCACCAACAATGGTTTTTCTATCGTTCCGACATTCTCTTTAAACAGTCCGGCAACCATCATGAATTTTTATTGGCGTAAAAAAAGATTCAGTTTTGACCGCTGCGGCGGACCGTCCTGACATTCGCCTTGTTCCGGATGCGAGCAAAGGCGGTTTGATTTTTTGGTTCAGGTACCGACTGATCGAACAAAAAAAGTTCAGTTTGAGGATTGGATATCATCCTGCCTTTACGCTTATACGCCGCAACCTAACCGAGAACGGAAAAACGACCGAAATAACCGAACTGTTGCGATTTCTGGCTTTTGAGGTTGTACCAAATTATAAAATCACGCCTAATTGGAGCATTGGAGCCGTGTATTTGCACGGTAGCGGTTTGCAAAAAAATGGCCCGCAAAACACCGATGTTTTCTTCTTAAACAATAGTATTTCCAACATCAAGGTAGGCGGAGATATCAGACTGCATCTTATTCCGATGGTGTATTTGTTGCTTACCGACGGCAGCCGAGGAACCTATTTTTCAGGAACCGCCATTCTGTCCAAAAAGGATTTTCCGTTCACGCTTCAATCTACGATAAACCAAACTTTCCGGTCGAATATATCCGGTAACAAAGACTTTATGTGGAATGTAATGGTCGCCTATAACTTTAGCAGAAGCTTTAGAATCTTAAAATAACAAGTTCCAATTCTAATACGCCTATGCTTTAGGTGATATGTGAGTTAATGAAAAATTAAATGAACAAAGAAAAAGACATTTTCGAACGAATGCTGGAAGGGGGTATTATTCGATATGAAGACCCCCAATTTCCCCAAATTACGGAGATTGTCAACGAAACCATGAAGTTGTCGCAAAAGCTGAACGCCTCAACCGACAGCAGCGAAGTACGGCAGTGGTTGAGTAAAATAATCAGAAAGAAGGTGGAGGAATCAACTACCGTATTTATTCCTTTTCACACCAATTTCGGGCGATTTATCAACATCGGAGAAAATGTGTTTATCAATCACGGCTGCAGTTTTTTGGATTTAGGCGGTATCACGATTGAAGACGATGTACTGATTGGCCCGAATGTTCAGCTCATCACCGAAAATCATCCGATTCAACCCACTGAACGTAAAGCACTTGATTTAAAATCAATCCTGATAAAACGGAATGCGTGGGTTGGGGCAGGGGCAATCATCCTGCCGGGCGTAACGGTGGGCGAAAATTCGGTAGTAGCCGCCGGGGCGGTTGTCACCAAAGACGTTCCTGACAATACCGTAGTTGCCGGAGTTCCGGCTAAAGTGGTTAAAATATTATAAAACGTACCAATGAAGTATTCACACCAACTTTTGACAGTAGCCGGCATACTTATAGTGATGTTGTTACTGTCAAATTGTAAAAACAGTAAAAATCTGAAAAAAATGGAAACTGCTAATCAACATTCGATTTTTCCAAAAGGGCAAAGACTCCCCACTGATTGGTTTACCGGCGAAGCATTTTTGCACCCTTTGGTCGTCAAAGATAAAAATCATGAATTCTCGGCCGGGGCAGTCACTTTCGAGCCGGGTGCCAGAACCCACTGGCATACGCATCCTAAAGGACAGGCTTTGATTGTGATCGAAGGACAAGGGTTTTATCAGGAAAAAGGGGCGGAGGCAAGAGGAATTAAAAAAGGGGATGTTGTGAATATCCCTGAAAATGTAGAGCATTGGCACGGTGCATCAGCTACTACAAAAATGGTCCACATTGCCATTACCAATTATAAGGAGGAGGTGCAGGTTACGTGGATGAATCCCGTCACGGATGAAGAGTTTGACAAAGTAAATCACTGAAAGCGGTAGTCGGGTTCGCGGCCAAGTTTGTGACGAGAAAGGTCACGGTTACTTAAACAATCACCAACTAAATCAATGGATGATATGAGTGTAAAAATTATAAACGCTTATTGAGCAGAAGCTTCTACGGCACCGATAAAACATGTAACCATATCGCGCAGGGATGTTACGCCTCAGGATGTGGAAATAGATATTCTGTATTGCGGTATTTGTCATTCCGATCTACACGCTGTTCACAATGATTGGGGTGGCACAGTCTATCCGATTGTTCCCAGTCACGAGATTATTGGAAAAATCACAAAAATTGGGGAAGGAGTTACCAAATTTAAAGTAGGCGATTTGGCCGGGGTGGGATGTATCGTAGATAGTTGCCGCGAATGCGATCATTGTCACGATGGAAACGAACAATTTTGCGATAAGGGTTGGACCGTAGTCTTCAACTCACCCGACAAAAAACACGGCGGCATTACCTATGGTGGATTTTCGGAAAGCATTATAGTGGATGAAAATTATGTAGTGAATATTCCCGAAACATTGGATTTGGCCGGTGCAGCCCCGATTCTTTGTGCGGGTATTACGGTATATTCTCCTTTAAAGCACTGGAAAACAGGCCCCGGAAAAAACGTCGGTATCATCGGGCTGGGCGGTTTAGGCCACATGGCCATCAAAATCGCCAAGGCAATGGGCGCTTACGTAACGGTATTTACCATTTCCCAGGCAAAAGCTGAAGATGCGGAACGTTTGGGTGCGGATAAGGTCGTTTTGTCATCTGACGCGGGACAAATGAAAAATTGTCCAAAACAGGACATGATTTTAGACACGGTATCTGCCAAACACAACGTAAATGTTTACCTGAATTTGTTAAAAGTAGACGGTTCATTGGTCTTGGTTGGATTGCCCAATGAACCTCTGGAAGTAGGGGCTTTTAATGTTGTGAATGGACGAAAAAGTTTCTCCGGTTCTAACATCGGCGGTATCGCCGAAACCAAGGAAGTGCTTGATTTTTGTGCAGAGCATAACATCACCGCAGAGATTGAACTCATTAACCCTGAGCAGATCAATGAGGCTTTTGAGCGGTTGGAAAAAAGTGAAGTGAAATATCGCTTTGTGGTGGATATGAAGTCTTTTAAATAAAGAGAAAACGACTTTGGTGATTACCCCAAAGTCGGCTGTAGTTCGCTTATTTACTTAATGCTAAAAGTGTAAAGCGGTAGTAGGCAGTATTTTTTAATAATTATTCAACCATTTCATTAGTAAAAAAACGTATGAAAAATCAGAAACAGCAATCCAGAAGAAGGTTCATTCAGCAATCTTCATTTGCGGGAGCGGGTGTAATGCTTGCAAGTTTTTTCACAAAAAAGTACTATTAAACCTATTGGCAAGAATATAAAGTCGAAAGGTTATGCCGCCAAAAATGCATCGGGGAAATTAAGCCCTTGGGAATTCGAAAGAAAACCAGTGGGGGATAACGACATTCTGATTGATATAAAATTTGCGAGTATCTGCCATTCCGATATTCACCAAATGAAAGGCGATTGGGGAAAACAACAATATCCGCAGGTACCGGGTCATGAAATTGCCGGAATTGTGGCGGCAATAGGAAAAAATGTTACAAAATTTAAAGTGGGCGACAGAGCGGGTGTTGGCTGCATGGTGGATAGTTGTATGCATTGCGATAGTTGTAAACATGGCGAAGAGCAATTCTGTGATAATGGAGAAACGCTTTTTACCTATGGCTATCCCAATAAAAACTCACCTACAGGCATTACGCAAGGTGGCTACTCAACCAATATTGTAGTAAAAGACCATTTTGCGGTTCATATTCCCGACAACATCAGTCTTCAGGATGCCGCGCCATTGCTTTGTGCCGGGATTACAACCTATTCGCCATTGATGAGGGCAAATTTTAGAAGAGGCGATAAAGTGGGCGTTGCGGGTATTGGAGGATTGGGACACTTGGCGGTAAAATTAGCCGTGTCGAAAGGGGCTGATGTGTACGCATTTACAACATCAAAGGATAAAGTAAAAGACATTCTTGCATTTGGTGCAAAAGAAGCAATTGTGGTCGATAATATCGCAAAACTAAAACCATTCAAAGGAATGTTGGATTATATGGTTTCCACCATACCGACCCAATATGATGTAGCAGCTTACGCCTCTATGGTAAAAAGAGGAGGCTCTTATACGCAATTAGGAATGCCTGCGGGTTTTGAACTAACACTCAATAATTTAGGCTTAGCAACGTCGAATGTAAATTTTAATGCCTCCCTCATTGGTGGTATTCCTGAAACACAGGAAGTAGTTCACTATTGTGCGGATAATAATGTGTTGCCGCAAATACAAATTATTAAAGCCGAACAGATAAATGAAGTCTGGGAAAAAGTGATGAATAAAGAAGCCAGATACCGCTATGTAATTGATGCCGCATCTTTCTGAAAATGCGGAAACGGAAAGTTTTATTAGTGCCTTTGCAGGTGTTTTGCGCCTGCAAAGTTTTTTAAATAAAGAGTTCAAATGAAAATAGACACGCTAATCAAACAAATCACTATGAAACGGTTATTGCTGACTTTCTCTTTTATGTTTTCAATGATTGCCTGTTTAGCCTCCTGCGATAAAGATAATTTACCACCAAATAATACCGAGGAAATGACAACTGACAATGCAGTAAAAAGCAACAAAGTTCGGATCAAAATCGGAGCAAGCACCTTTACGGCCACTCTTTTGGATAACCCCACCGCAAAAGCTTTTAAGGCGTTGTTGCCCCTGACAATCAGCATGAAAGAACTCAATAACAACGAGAAGTTTTTCGATTTGCCGAAAAGTCTTCCCACAAATTCGTCTGTCCCGGCAAGTATTCAATCGGGCGATTTGATGTTGTACGGTTCAAACACGTTGGTGCTTTTTTACAAGTCATTTTCAACCTCTTACAGCTATTCAAAGCTTGGGAAAATAGAGGATGTAAACGGGCTTGTGGCGGCACTTGGGACGGGCAATGTCACGGTTACATTTGAAATGGAGGAGTAAAGGGATAATTAGTGCCTTTGCAGGTATTTTTTGACCTGCAAAAGAACCTATGCTAAATAGGACTTTAGTAAGAACACCAAAGTCGGCCAGACCGTTGATAAACTGACTGGTAAGAGTATTGGAAAGTTTGCCTGTACTTTACTGAAAGATTCAAAAAGCGCAATGACCAAAAAGAAGAACACTCCGATTCCGATTCTGAAGCCATCGCAGTTTGATGATTATTTGTTTGCGGGCTGGAAAGCGCCTATTTCGGGGTTTTACGACCGATTTCACGTTTCGCGCATCGAGGATTATAAACATCACTTGACGCTGCCGTTGTTGCCCCACCGCCGGTCGGTTTGTTTTTTTGTATTTCTAACCCAAGGAAAAGTCATCCGCAGCAAAGGGCTGACCAATTATGAAATTACTTCCGATTCTTTCTTTTTTCTTGCCGCCGACCAAATCACGTCGTTGGAGTACGTCAGCGCTGATGCCGAAGGGTTTTATTGCCATTTTCTGCCCGAAATCTTCAATCAATCGGTTTTCAAAATTGATTTTGAAAATGACTTTCCCTTTTTTCAACTCACCGGCGAGCCGCTGCTGAAAGTAAGCGACAAAGAGCGTTTTGTGCAGTTATTGCATATTCTTGAAAATGAAAATTACAGAAACCGGGAAGAGCGTTTTGCGTTGATTCCCCTTTACTTGCATACGCTTTTATCGGAATTGAAACTCCAAATGGAGCCTGCTGCGCTAAAAGTAAAAAATGCGTCGGCACTGCTTACACAACGCTACAAAAATGCCCTTTCGGAGTTTATCTATGAGAAAAAAACGGTGGCTGAATTTGCTGATTATTTGGCCGTTACGCCCAACCATCTCCACAAATGTGTCAAAGCCGCTACGGGAAAATCAGCCCATCACCTGCTTGATGATATGCGTATTTTAGAGGCAAAAGTGTTACTGAAACAAACAGATCTGACCATTGGTGAAATTGCCTTCAAAATTGGCCGCTTTGAACCCAGCGATTTCAGCCGATTCTTTAAAACAAATACGGGAATGACGCCTTCGAAGTATAGACTAAGTGAATGACGAATGACTCGAATGACGAGTGACGAATGGTTTTGCGGGGCATTTGTGTGAATAATGAATTATTCAAATGGCTCAAGCAGCACATTTTTGCGAATGATGAGCGGCCCGCCGCCGCGGGTTAGAATAACGAGGACTAATAAATACATTCAAATTCGGTATTTAAAATTCGTTACTCGTCATTCGAATAATTCGTCACTCGAAATTTATTATTTAAAAAAAGATTGTTTTTGCATACTATTCAACGTTTCTTGCCTACCATCTGAGCTAAAAAAAGCGCAACTTTGCATTGTGTTATTCTGATATATTTTTGTAACATTTCAACCCAACGCAATTGATGCCCTCTTCGCTCCGCGCTTCGTGGTATGCCGTTTTTGTGCTGACCCTGGCCAATATTTCTTCGTTTATTGATCGTCAAATTTTGAGTCTGTTAGTAAAGCCCATCAAACGGGATTTGCACCTGTCGGATACCGAAATGAGTTTGTTGATGGGGCTGAGTTTTGCAATTTTTTACACGTTGTTCGGCATGTTCATCGGGCGACTTGCCGACCGAAGCAGCCGCCGAAATATCATTCTGGTAGGTATTACGGTCTGGTCGGCCATGACGGCACTTTGCGCGGGCATTGGCAATTATTTTCAGTTTTTCATGGCGCGTATGGGTGTTGGTGTGGGAGAATCGACGCTGTCGCCTTCGGCTTTTTCGCTGATTGCCGATCTGTTTCCTAAAAATCGTTTGGCGACGGCCATGAGCGTGTTTTCGATGGGCGTATTTCTGGGCTCGGGTTTGGCAATGCTCATCGGCTCGGGAATTGTGGCCAAATTGCCCGCCGAAGGGATGGTTACGGTGCCTGTTTTTGGTGAAATTTTCCCCTGGCAATTGATTTTTCTGTACGTAGGATTGCCCGGATTAGTAATTGCTTTATTGCTTCTTACGGTTAAGGAACCCGCGCGTACCAATACTTTAATGGTTAAAAATCAAACGGTTAAACTTTCTTTTTCGGAATCGCTGAAAATCATTTTTAAACATAGAAAAGCCTACTTGCTGATTTGCTTTGCCACGGCCTGTCAGGCATTGATCAATTACGGCTGCAATGCGTGGATACCCACGTTTGTCATTCGTACCTACGGTTGGGAAGCTCCGAGAGCAGGGGCATTTTATGGAGCCGTCGTGGTCGTTGCTTCGCTGTTGGGCGTTTTGTTTGGCGGTTGGTATGCTGATAAACTGACCAAACAGGGCATCGCTGACGGCCGATTGCGCGTGGGTGTTTTGGGGATATCGATGGCACTTTTTGCCTTTTTTATACCGCTCCTGCCCAAAGCCGAATGGGCGTTATTAGCTATTTCCATTCCTGTTTTTGGTTTGGCGTCTCCTTTCGGGGCGGCCACGGCGGCAATTCAGGAAATCATGCCCAACCAGGTACGGGCGTTGGCTTCGTCGATTTTTCTTTTTATTCTCAACCTGATCGGCATTGGCCTGGGGCCGTTATTGGTGGCCTTTTTTACCGATTTTGTTTTTAAAGACGAATCTATGATTCGCTATTCCATTGTATTTCTATACCTGATAGGTGGCGGCTTTGGTCTGTTGTTCAGTTGGTTATCGTTGAAGCCTTACCGACTTGCAGTGCAAGAGTATAAATAGGGACAAGTTTTTAATTTTTACGTGATTCAACGTCAAAAGAGTATGCTGCAAACTGAAATAAAAGACGAACTTTTGTTCGTAAAAATCAATCGCCCCGAAAAGCGAAATGCCATCAATGATGAACTGCTTTTGAGCATTGAGACCGTTTTTACGACGATACCTGCCGGCATCAAATGCGCGATTATTTACGGAGAAGGCTCCCATTTCAGCGCGGGCCTCGACCTTTCGGCCTTGCGGGAAAGAGATATCGTGGAGGGACTGCGTCATTCCCGAATGTGGCATCGGGTCATGGAGAGAATTCAGTTTGGTACCGTACCCGTCATCGCGGTTTTGCACGGTGCCTGTGTGGGAGGAGGATTGGAAATTGCGGCGGCGTGTCATATCCGAGTAGCCGAAAAAAGCACCTTTTATGCTCTTCCGGAAGGGCAGCGCGGGATTTTTGTGGGCGGCGGTGCTTCGGTGCGGTTACCCAAACTCATCGGCATGGCGCGCATGACCGACATGATGCTCACGGGCCGGGTGCTGACTGCCGAAGAAGGACTGACCTATGGACTTTCACAATACGTAACGGAAGAGGGAAAAGGACTCGAAAAAGCGGTTGAGTTGGCTAAAAAAATTGCTTCCAACGCCGAAATAACCAACTACGCCCTGATGCACGTTTTGCCCAAAATCGTTGATTCGGGACAAACAGAGGGATTGATGATGGAATCGCTCATTGCGGCGATCTCGTCGGCAAGCCCAGAAGCTCAAAAGCGATTACAGGATTTTTTGGAAGGACGCGCCAAAAAGGTGATTTAATTAGTGAGATACAGACAGTTAAGCTATGTTTAAAGATACTGCATTTGGGCCAACGATTACCGAAAAAACGACACAAGCGGATGGCTCCGTTTTGTTGAAATTACAACAACCGTTGGCGGAGTTTCCCGAAAAATTAACCCAAAAACTCATTGATTGGACTAATAAAGAGCCCGATAAGTTATTTCTGGTGCATCGAAACCCTACAACCGGTAACTGGGAAGGAATATCGTATGCGGAAACGGTGCAGAAAGTACGCGGCATTGCCCAATACTTGCTCGACCTGCATTTTTCTGAGGGCGAAACCATCGTTATTCTTTCTGAAAATAGTCTCGAACACGCGCTTTTAGCCTTGGCGGCGGTTCACATCGGCATTCCGTATTCGCCGATTTCTCCGCCGTATTCGTTGATTTCCAATGATTTTGGAAAGCTGAAACATTGTCTGGAAGTGATGACCCCCAAAGTCATTTTTGCCCAAAATGGAAAAGTATATGCCCAAGCCCTGACCTTGGCCAAACAGCTTTTTCCCGAGGCGAAAATCGTGACGGTCGAGTCGGGAATGGAGATAGATTTTGCTGAATTGTTAAATACGGTACCTACCGAAGCCGTAGAAGCGGCGTATTCTAAGGTAAATGCCGATACGGTAGCCAAAGTGTTATTTACTTCGGGATCAACGGGTTTGCCCAAAGGCGTCATCAACACGCAGCGGATGTGGTGCGCCAATTTACAGCAAATTACGCAGGTGTTTCCTTTTATGGCATCTGAGCCGCCTGTGTTTGTGGATTGGCTGCCATGGAACCACACTTTTGGCGGAAATCATAACTTTGGATTGACCCTTTACAACGGCGGCACGCTTTACATCGACGAGGGTAAACCTACGCCGAAGGGCGTCGAAATGACGGTTCAAAATCTGCGCGGCATCTCGCCCACGGCGTATTTTAACGTGCCCAAAGGCTTTGAAATGTTGATTCCTTACTTTGAAAAAGAGCCTGAGTTACGAAATACATTTTTTAAAAATTTACATATTCTTTTTTATGCCGGTGCCAGTTTAGCGCAGCCCGTCTGGAACCGCCTGGAAGAGTTGGCGTTGGAAACCATTGGCCAAAAAATTCCCATCATTACCGGTTTAGGCTGTACTGAATCGGGACCCTCGGCCATGTTTGCGAGTTGGCACGGGGCGTTTTCAGGCTTGTTGGGCGTGCCGGTGGCGGGCATGGAAGTAAAATTAGTGCCCGATGGCGATAAAATGGAGGCACGCTACAAAGCACCCAATGTCACGCCCGGTTATTGGCGGAATCCCGAAGCGACCGCCAATGCCTTTGATGAAGAGGGATATTACAAAACGGGCGATGCGGTGAAGTTTGTGGACGAAAATGAGCCTGATAGAGGCTTGGCGTTTGACGGTCGCATTGCCGAAGATTTCAAATTGTCGACCGGAACGTGGGTGAATGTGGGCGTTTTGAAGGCCAAAGTGTTAACGGCAGGTTCGCCTATTGTGCAGGATGTGGTCATTGCGGGACTGGACCGTGATTATGTTGGGGTCATATTATTTTTAAATCCCGATGCCTGTCGGAAATTGGCAGCATTGGATGAATATATTGCTAATGAGGATGCTTTTCAGCATGAATCGGTGCAAAAATTCATTGATGAAATGCTGGAACGCTTACAGGCACAGGCGACGGGAAGTGCAACTTTGGTAGCCAAAGCCGTTATCGCCATCGAGCCGCCTTCCATTGATTTGGGGGAGATCACTGATAAAGGTTCACTGAATCAGCGGGCCGTATTGAAATATAGAGCTAATTTGGTGGAGAAATTGTACGGGAAACGGTGACTCTTTGATACTTCTTGTCGTAAATTTTTTTTACACAGAGTTACACAAAGGTTTACGCAGAGAAGCACAGAGTATAATCGGATTTAAAAAATTAAAGCGCGTAGAGAATTGAATTTAAAAAATCTGTGAAAATCCGTGTTCCGAAGGATCCGTTTCATCCGTGTTCCATAGAAAACGATTGAATTATGCAATTACAACAAAAAACTTTCCTCGTCACCGGTGGAGCTTCGGGCTTGGGATTTGCCACGGCAAAAATGATTGTGGAAAATGGCGGTAATGTCGTTTTGCTCGATGTGAATGAAGAGGCAGGACAAAAAGCCGAACGTGAATTAGGGCCACAGGCCCGTTTTGCGAAAACCGATGTAAGCGACGAAGGACAGGTTCTGGATGCCATTGATTTGGCTATCAGTACGTTTGGAGGTATCAATGGCGTAGCCAATTGTGCCGGTATCGGCCCTGCCCAACGAGTAGTGGGGAAAAACGGCCCTCACGCGTTAGGGCTTTTCTCGAAAGTCATCCAAATCAACCTTATCGGCACCTTCAACGTCATTCGATTGGTAGCGGCTGTCATGCAAAACAATGAAGCGGGAGGCAGCGGCGAACGGGGAGTTATCATTAACACCGCATCAGTGGCGGCCTTCGACGGTCAAATCGGGCAGGCCGCTTATTCGGCGTCCAAAGGCGGTATTGTAGGTATGACGTTGCCGATTGCACGCGAGTTGGCGCGATTCGGCATTCGGGTAATGACCATTGCGCCGGGGATTTTTGAAACCCCTCTGCTCATGGGAATGTCCGACGATATCAAAGCTTCGCTGGGCCAACAGGTGCCGTTTCCTTCGAGGCTGGGTCAGCCCGATGAGTACGCGGCATTGGTGAAACATATCATTGAAAATCAAATGCTTAATGGCGAAGTGATTCGCCTTGACGGAGCCATCCGAATGGCAGCAAAATAGCTATGTACTTTATTTTTTACCAAGAACTGATAACGATTAACCGATAACTATACAATGAATCCTCCTTTCAGAGCCGACCACGTGGGCAGTTTGCTGCGTACGCCCGAAGTAAAAGAAAACCGCTTCAAATGGAAAAAAGGCGAAATTTCAGCCGAAGAATTGCGCGCCATTGAAGACGCAGGCATTGCCGAGACCGTCAAAAAATTGGAAGCTACGGGCATGAAATCTATCACCGACGGAGAATTTCGTCGGGATTATTTTCACCTTGATTTTTTGAAAGAATTGGATGGCGTCACCGTCACGGGCGGCATCGATGCTAACCCAAATGCCAAAGCGGCAGAAGATGGATTTACGCCGCCAAAATTGAGCGTAACGGGCAAATTAAAACACGTTAAAGACATTCAGGTGGCTGATTTTGAGTACTTAAAATCAGTCGTAACCCAAACGCCGAAAGTCTCCATTCCATCGCCGACGATGGTGCATTTCAGAGGTGGGCGCAAATCGATAGACATCAATTCGTATCCCGACATGGACGAGTTTTTCCATGATTTGTCGGTGGCGTATCGGCAGGAAATTGATCATTTGTACAAAGCAGGACTGCGTTATTTGCAATTGGATGATACTAATTTGGCCTACCTCTGCGACCCAAAAATGCGGGCCGCTGCCGCCGAACGCGGCGAAGACCCCAACGAATTGCCCAGAACTTACGCCGCGCTGATCAATTCGGTCATTGACGGCCGTCCCGAGGATTTGACGGTCGGCATTCACCTGTGCCGAGGCAATTACCGGAGTACGTGGTTTGCCGAAGGCGGTTATGAACCCGTCGCGGAAATTCTGTTTAACAGCATCAACGTAGACGCCTATTTTCTGGAATACGACGACGAGCGTTCGGGCGATTTTGCACCGTTGCGTTTTGTGCCCAAAGATAAAAATGTGGTTTTGGGCATTATTTCGTCAAAAGTAAGAGCACTGGAAAGCATTGACGATTTGGCGAAACGCATTGACGAAGCCGCTCAGTACATGCCTTTGGAGCAGATGTGCGTGAGTCCGCAGTGCGGATTTTCATCCACTCACCACGGCAACGACCTGACTCACGATGACCAATGGCGCAAGATGGAATTGGTGGTGAATACGGCCATTAAAGTATGGGGCGAAGCATAAACGCAGCAGACAACTAATCGAATGAAAAAACTACTTTTCTTTCTCCTGATTCCGTGTTTGAGTTTTGCTCAAAATGTATCAAAAATAGACACAGGAGCCATCATTGGGGCAAAATATCGTATCCTTTTTCCCGAAAACTGGAAAGGGAAATTGGTCATGTATGCGCACGGCTACGAGTTTATGGGGGCCAAACCGCTCCAAAGTGAGAGTTCTGATTTTCCAAAACGAATGGCTCCTTTTCTCGAACGGGGCTTTGCCGTTGCCGCTTCCGATTACCGTGTTCAGGGGTATTCTTTGCCCGAAGGTGTGGACGATACGGAAGCTTTGCGGGGCTATTTTGTCAAAAAATACGGAAAACCCGATTCGACCTTTATGGTAGGGCATTCCTTGGGCGGCGGCGTAACGCTGGCGATGATGGAAAATTTCGGCAAAAATTACCACGGCGCTTTACCGCTGTGTCCGTTGTCGAGTCGGCCGTATTTGCAGTGTCGCAAAGAGTTTGATATGTACGCTACGTTCAATGGATTGTTTCCCAACGTGGTCAAATCGCTCTCCGAGATATTCGACCTATCGAAGCCG
Source organism: Runella sp. (assembly GCF_027484545.1). Lineage (GTDB taxonomy): Bacteria > Bacteroidota > Bacteroidia > Cytophagales > Spirosomataceae > Runella. The sequence goes on from NZ_JAIXST010000075.1 coordinate 40,808, forward strand.
TATCAGGCGCAGGATGCCCGTAAAATGGTAGCCCGCGCGATGGAAATCCGGAAGGCTATTTATGCAAAAGATTCTGCCTTAGCGGTAGCTTTTGCCAAACGCTTCGACCTGAAAGCAGACGATCTGCCGTTCTCGTTATTTTTCAATGAAAATGTACTTCGTGATTTAGCCCAAAAAACGGGAGGAAATCCGTTTGACAATACCAACACCCTGTACAGCGGTTTCCCCAACGACTTAGCTGTCAATCAGAAAGCCGAGCGCTTGGCGGCCACGGTCAACCCCGAATCCATTTTTTCTAAATACGACCGTACGGGAAATGTCAACACGCCGGTGGTGGCCATGCATACCATTTATGACCAGCTCATTCCGCCGACGTACGGGATCGTTAATTTTGAAAATATGGTTCATAAACAGGGCAAAGACGCCTATTTCACGGTAAAATACACTAATGGACAAGGCCATTGTAATTTCACCAATTCCCAAACCACCCAGGCTTTTGACGAACTCAGAAGTTGGGTCAAAACGGGAGTGAAGGCAAAGGCAGGATTTGTTGAATGACGAATGAGAGCATGACGAGTGACGAATTTTTTTTAGTACAACATTCGTCACTCGCCCATTCGTCATTCTCCCTCATTTATCGCTTTTTCTTGCTGTTTTGATGGAGGAGACCGTGATAGATAGGAGTTCATCGGCTTCTTTGTAGACTGGTATTATATCCGTTCTGATGTCCAGTAACAACGCAACGATAAATTCTAACCAAAACATTGTTTCATCTAATTCTTCCTCCACAATTTTGAGCTTATTAATGAAATCAGGAGTTGATTTTCCTCGACAAGCTGCGCGATAATTAGCGGCTGTTGACGGAGCCGAACGTACAATTTGGTTTCTCGCGGCCTTAAATTCCGGTTCATTGGGTAATTTTCTCGTCAATAAAATAACCGAGATTGCCCAGTTTTTATATCTCACCTTTAGTTCATCTATGTTCATAAAAGAAAATTTATTTCGATAGACGATGTTGTTTAGGATTAGTCACTTTTCCAATGACGAATTTAGAATTACGAATGACGAATAAATTTTTTTCACTAAATACATTCGTCACTGCGGCGGCCCGCTTGAATAACTCGTCATTCGAAAGTGTTGCTTAAAAAATTCGTCCTTCGTCATTCGAATAATTCGTCATTCGCAAAAACATATTAAAAAAATGATAGATCTTCAAAAAATCACTGCCATAGATGTACACACGCACGCGGAAGTGTCGTGTTGTCAGCCGCACGACGACTATCGGTCGGAGTTTGACGTGGCTTTTGCCAAATATTTTAAGTCAGACAAACGTCCGACGATTCAGGAAACGGCCGATTTTTACCGGGAAAGCAACCTTGCCTTTGTGATGTTTACGGTGGATTCAGAGCACAATGTGGGCAAACGCCGTATTCCCAACATTGAAGTGGCAGAAGTAGCTCTCAAAAACGATGATGTGATGATTGCCTTTGCCAGTATTGACCCCCACAAAGGACGCATGGGTGCTAGAGAAGCCCGCGATTTGATTGAGAATTACGGCGTAAAAGGCTTTAAATTCCACCCGACGGTGCAAGGTTTTTATCCGCACGACAAGATGGCGTATCATCTATACGAAGTTATTGCGGAGTATAAGCTCCCGATGCTTTTCCATTCGGGACATTCGGGTTTTGGCGCAGGCGTACGCGGTGGCGGCGGTTTGCGCTTGGAATATTCCAACCCCATGCACCTCGACGACGTCGCTATTGATTTTCCCGATTGCCCCATCATCATTGCGCATCCCAGTTGGCCGTGGCAGGACGAAGCCCTTTCCGTTGCGATGCACAAGCCCAATGTGTACATTGATTTGAGCGGCTGGTCGCCTAAATACTTTCCCAAACAATTGGTGCAATATGCCAATACGATGCTGAAAAACAGAGTATTGTTCGGAACTGATTTTCCGTTGATCACGCCCGAACGCTGGATGAATGACTTTGAGGAAGCGGGCTTTAAAGAAGAAGTAAAGCCGTTGATCCTGAAAGAAAATGCGATTAGGATGCTGAAATTGGGTTAATTCTTCTCCTAAAAATGGCCTTTGCTTTTTCTCCATTATCTTTACTTTCGTAACTTTTATGGATTCAATTCCACAAAAAGTATATCTTTTATGGAATTGAATCCATAAAAGTCTGTATGTTTGGGAAAATATAGACTTTTATGATTGCAAGAGCACTGCAGAAAAAGTTAGAAAAGAGGTTAGATTTTAAAAAAGCCTTTTTGATTTTCGGTCCGAGACAGGTAGGGAAAACTACGTTGGCCAAAGCGTTTGCGGAAAGTTTACAGGAAGAGTATACCTATTTCAGCGGTGATAGTATCGTTACCAGAACGCTGTGGTCCATGTCAGGGATTGAGGCATTGAAACAAAGTTTTGGTCATAAGAAAGTAGTGATTTTAGACGAGGCACAAATGATTGAACAAGTCGGATTGATTTGTAAACAATTGATTGATGCCGAAATGGGGGTTCAATTTATCATCACCGGTTCTTCCTCACTAACCATTGCTGACAAAACCCAGGAGCCGCTGACCGGCAGAAAATGGGAGTACTTTCTGTATCCGATCAGCAGTGGAGAATTGATGGAGTATCAGGGAATACCTCAATTTCTGAATCTGTTGCCTCATTATTTGGTGTACGGAATGTATCCCGAAGTAGTGGTTAATATTCTGGATGCGAAAGAGATTCTGACAAACATTGCCGGCAGCTATTTGTATAAGGATGTGCAGGCATTGGTAGGTTTAAAAAGGCCCCAATTACTGGAAAAGATACTGAAAGCGTTGGCTTTGCAGGTGGGTAGTGAGGTGTCACTCAATGAATTGGCCAATTTGGTTTCCGCCGATGTAAAAACAGTAGACAACTATATTTATTTATTGGAACAGGTCTTTGTAGTCTATCGTTTGGGGGCATTGAGCAGAAATGAACGAAATGAGATAAGTACAAAAAAGAAAATTTATTTCTACGATAACGGTATTCGAAATGCACTCATCGGAAATTTCAATCCGATTGTTACCCGAAATGACATTGGAGCACTGTGGGAGAACTTTTTAATGACCGAGCGCAAAAAGCTTTTGGCGTACAATGGTTTCCATGGACGTACCTACTTTTGGCGAAATAAACAGCAGGCAGAAGTGGATTATATCGAAGAAATTGACGGTAACATTTATGCCTTTGAGTTCAAGTGGAATCCGGAAGCTAAATCAAAGTTTCCACAGGCATTTTTAGACAGTTATCAACCCGCCGAAACAAAAATCATCCATCGGGAAAATTTTTGGCAATGGCTCCGCGAATATCCCTATTGAGTATCTTCTATATACCGTATTCGTCATTCATTCCTCTCATCCAAATTCTTCGATTTCAGGCTGAAAACAAACAATCCCGTCACTAAAAGGGGAAGCGAAAAAAGACTGAAAAGCAAGGCGGTGCTAAACCCCGCATCCGACAAAACACCAAATAAGGTAGGCCCTAAAATGGCACCAAAACGCCCTACACCTATCGAAAATCCGACGCCGGTGGTACGAATTTCGGTGGGATAGACCCGCGAAATGGTGGGATAAATACCGTTAAACCCTCCCTGTACAAAAATACCAATCAGGAAAATGGTCACAAAGATCAGCGTTGTCGTCAACGGGACGTTCCCGTAGATCAGTATCACGACAAAAGCACAGAGCATAAAACTCAATACCGTTTTTCGCAAACCCAATCGCGCCGCCACGACTCCCAAACCCGCCGTTCCGATGGCGGCACCGGCGTTAAGGGCGATGCCGACGTAGGTGGCCATTTCAAAAGGTAGTCCCGCCTCTTTGGCGATGTTGGGCACCCAACTCATGAGCGTATACAAGGTTAAAAAACCAAAGAAAATAGCTACCCAAAGTTTGAAGGTGGAGTTCCGATACTCGGGACTGAATAACGCTTTGACGGGGGCGTTGGCGTAGTGCAGGGGTTTTTCGGGTAAAGCCGAAATGCCTTCGTGACCCATTTTGCTCAATAAGATATTGATTTTTTGTTGGGCGTTTTCGGGTTGCTGTTTGCTCAAAAAGTCCAGAGAATCCGTCATGTATACCCACACGAGAACGAGCATCAATAACGAAATACCCCCGGCAAACAGAAAAGCAAATCGCCAGCCGTAGGCGGGAATGGCGTACGCGCAGAAGAATCCCGTAAAAATGGCACCCACGGGCCCGCCCGCCTGCACCAAACCTACGTTAAAATCGCGACGTTTGTTGTTGGAAAACTCGGATGCGGTGGCGGCCATCGTGGGCAAAATACCTCCAATACCCATGCCCGTTAAAAAACGCAAAAGCAATAATTGCCAATAAGCGGCTGAAATAAAAACCAACAACATGCCGCTCGTAATCAGCACCAATGACAGGATAAAAACTTTTCGGCGGCCGATAGTATCGCCCAAAGGAGCCAGAAAAAAGGCCCCAACCGTCATTCCCATCAAACCCGCGCTGAAAATGTATCCCAATTCCGTTTTGGAAAGCCCCCATTCTTTCACGATTTCGGAACCTGAAAACGAGACGACCAAGACATCAATGCCATCGTTCATGTTGAGAATGAAACAAATCGCCACGATGAGAACTTGGAACGTACTCATGGGATTGTGGTCAATCAAAGATTTAAAACGGGTTTGCAGCGCTTCGTAGGTCATCAGCGAAATTCTGATTGTTAGGTTTAGGTTTGGTCAAACAAGGTTTTGAGCTATGGGTTCTACTATTTACCAATGGCACTTTTGGACATTGTGCACTACTCTGTGCAACACGGTGGTTAAAAGCCGAGATACGCAACTATCGTTTGATAAATAAGACACAAAACGGAGACAATATTAGGGGAATTGGATTTGAAAAATGGTATTTTGGGGCTTGTTTTGTGTAGAATAGAGTAATAACTCCCTTTTATGTGAGTGATACGAAGATTTTGTTGGATAACCTCCATAATGGTGTATATTCACTTGTTGTCGGTCATGCTATGGCGACAGTTCAACCTGAGCAATTACTAATAAATGGATAGTTAGAAAAGAAATATGGAGCAAACACAATCACTCAAACAACTAATTCTTGACATTGACGACAAGAAAATTTTTCTTCCTGAGTTCCAACGTGACTTTGTTTGGGAAATTTCCAAAACCTATGACTTGTTTGACTCCTTAGTTAAGGACATTTTTATTGGTGCAATTATTTACGGCATACCCTCTTTTGACATTGCTATTAGGGAAATAGACAACCGTAAGAAAATAACAAAAGGGAAAAAGCGACCAGCACTCGAAGTAAAGACAATTACTAAAAAGCAAATTCAAGACATTAATAAAATCGGTGGTAACTTTAGGCTGGTTCTTGACGGTCAACAAAGGACAACATCACTTTACCGAGCATTAAAAGGCACTGATGAAGTTTGGTTTGTTGCAAAAAATGAAGATGAAGTGCAAAGCTCTTCATTTGAGAATGCTAAACTTGAAGACCTCCTAGAAGAAATTACAGGCGAACAAGACGGAGAAAGACTTTCCATAAAACTATCTGATGTTTGGGACATTGAACTTAACGACTATGATGAAGAAGAGATAAAAGAGAAATTTTTCTTTCAGACATCATACTACAAAACCTATTGCGGCGATGAAGGATTTGATTTAAAAGCAGAATTTAAGAAATACAGAAACCTGCGTAAGAAAATTGCTGACCTTTTCAAATCAGAGAAACTACTCTCTTTCTATTTGCTTGACATGAACCTTGAGAAATTTGTTGTGTTCTTTGAAAGAAGTAACCCCAGTTGGTCGTAGTTTGCAACTACGACTCCAAAAATAAACAAAGTGTTTGTAACACGGTAAGTGCCCACTGGCCTCTTTTTATGCGTCCAATCAAATGAACTTAGACTCTTTCAGAGTGACAAAAAATAATAGGTTGCTTCCGAATAATGTGCCGGCTTCCACTCGTTGATTGGTTTAATAAAAAAAGCCCTCGTTTTCACGAAGGCTTTCAGAGGCTTGTCAGCGTGACAAATTATTAGCGGCTCAAATACATGTTGCGCTCGCCGTATATTTTCTGGAAGAATTCGTCTTCGAGACTGTCAATAAAGTAAATGGCTTCGCCTGTGGACTTCATTTCCGGGCCTAATGCTTTATTCACGTTCGGGAATTTGCTGAACGAGAATACTGGAATTTTAATGGCCCAACCCTTCTTCACGGGTTTGAAGTCGATGTCTTTCACTTTTTTATCGCCAAGCATGAACTTCGTTGCGTAATTTACGTACGGTTCTTGGTATGCTTTGCAGATAAACGGCACCGTGCGTGAGGCGCGTGGGTTGGCTTCAATCACGTACACTACGCCATTTTTTACGGCAAACTGCATGTTTATCAAACCTTTCACCTTCATCGCTTTGGCCACTTTGATGGTAATTTCTTCAATTTGGCGAATTTCGTCGGGCGTCAAATCAAACGGCGGCAAGGTCGCGTGCGAGTCGCCCGAGTGGATACCGGCGGGTTCGATGTGCTCCATGACCCCGATGATGTACGCATCTTCACCGTCGCAAATCGCATCCGATTCGGCTTCAATGGCGTTTTCTAAGTAGTGGTCAAGCAGGATGTTGTTTTCGGGAATATCGTTCAGGATTTTTACTACGTGCTGTTCCAATTCCTGCTCATTGATGACGATTTTCATGCCCTGTCCCCCCAAAACGTAGCTGGGGCGTACCAACAGCGGGAAGCCCAGGCTTTTACCGATTTCAGCAGCGGCATCGGCAGTACGGATGGTATCAAACGGAGGATATGGAATGCCTAAGTCGCGCAACAAGGCTGAGAAACGACCGCGGTCTTCGGCCAAATCGAGCGTGTCAAAGGTACTGCCGATGATTTTGATGCCGTATTGGTGGAGCTTTTCAGCGATTTTCAACGCCGTTTGTCCGCCTAACTGTACGATAACGCCCTCGGGTTTTTCGTGCATGATGATGGCGTGTACGTGTTCCCAGAAAACGGGCTCAAAGTAGAGTTTATCCGAAATATCAGGGTCGGTAGAAACCGTCTCAGGATTACAATTGATCATGATGGTTTCGTAGCCGGCTTCTTTGGCGGCCAACACCCCATGTACGCACGAGTAGTCAAACTCAATTCCCTGTCCGATGCGGTTAGGACCGGAGCCCAATACTACCACTTTTTTACGGTCAGAAACGATGGACTCATTTTCCGGCTCGTCCTGCGATACGCTGAACGTGGAGTAGTAATAAGGGGTTTTGGCGGCAAACTCGGCGGCGCAGGTATCCACGCACTTAAACACGCGCTTGATGTGGTGGTCTTGGCGGTATTTGTAGATGCGGCTTTCTTTTACGCCCAACAAATGCGCAATTTGGCGGTCGGCATAGCCTTTTTGCTTAGCCGTAAGTGCCAAACTTGGGGGAAGGTCTTCCAAATCGTATTGTTGGATTTGTTTTTCCAACTCCACCAATTCTTCCACTTGGTGCAGAAACCAGGGGTCAATTTTGGTCAGGTTCTGAATGGTTTTGAACGAAAGCCCTACTTTGAAGGCGTCGTAGATGTGGAAAAGGCGGTTCCAACTTGGATGGGCCAAACTGTATTTGATTGCCTCTACATCAGTTAGTTCTTTTCCGTCAGCGCCGAGGCCATTGCGGCGAATTTCGAGCGATTGGCAGGCTTTTTGTAACGCTTCCTGAAAATTACGTCCGATACCCATGGCTTCACCTACGGATTTCATCTGCAAGCCCAACGAACGGTCGGCACCGGGGAATTTGTCGAAATTCCAACGCGGTACTTTTACGATAACGTAGTCGATAGTAGGCTCAAAAAATGCGGAAGTACTGCCCGTAATCGGGTTGATGAGTTCGTCTAAGTTGTACCCAATGGCCATTTTGGCAGCAATCTTGGCAATGGGATAACCCGTTGCTTTTGAAGCCAACGCTGACGAGCGCGAAACGCGAGGGTTAATTTCAATAACGATGATTTCGTCGGTTTCGGGATTGACCGAAAACTGAATGTTACACCCACCTGCGAATTTACCGATACCGTTCATGGTCAAAATGGCCAAATCACGCATTTTTTGGTAGAGCGTATCGGGCAGCGTCATGGCAGGAGCTACGGTCACGCTGTCGCCCGTGTGGATACCCATCGGGTCGAAGTTCTCAATCGAGCAGATAATGATCAGGTTTCCCTTGCCGTCGCGCAACAATTCTAATTCGTATTCTTTCCAACCCATGATGCTTTGCTCTACCAACACCTCATGGACGGGGGAAGCAATGAGACCATGTTGGAGTGCTTTGTCAAACTCTTCGGCGGTATTGACAAAACCACCACCGGTTCCTCCCAAAGTGAAAGAAGGGCGGATTACCAATGGAAAGCCGATTTCCTGCGCAATTTCTTTGCCTTCGAGGAATGATTTAGCGGTGCGACCTTTACAAACTCCCGCGCCCAATTCGAGCATTTTAAGACGGAATTTTTCGCGGTCTTCGGTGGTTTCGATGGCCTTGATGTCGACCCCGATGATTTGCACGTCGTATTTTTTCCAAATACCGGCTTTATCGCAGTCGATGGCTAAATTTAACGCCGTTTGGCCTCCCATGGTTGGCAAAACGGCGTCTATTTTGTGCTTTTCTAATATTTCAATAATGTATTTTTTCTCCAAAGGCTTTAAATACACATGATCCGCATTGATGGGATCGGTCATGATGGTAGCGGGATTGGAGTTAATCAGAATGACCTCAATACCTTCTTCCCGCAGCGAACGGGCGGCTTGGGAACCTGCATAGTCAAATTCGCAGGCTTGACCAATAACAATGGGACCGGAACCAATGATGAGGATGGATTTGATGTTTGGATTTTTGGGCATTTTTATAATTGAAGGGGAGGTATGTTCAAAAATTGCACAAAATTAGGAGATGAAAACTTATTTGAACCATGAATGCCATAAAAAATATGAAATGTACGATAAATAACTGAATTTCAAGGTTTGAAAATAAAGCTTCATCTTTGCCTATATGAACCCTCTAACCGACCTTCTTGACGATTGGCAACAACGCCAATTGCTCACTTCTGCCGAGCGTACTCAAATCGAAAGCCACGAGCGCACACGCCCGGTTTCGCTGTATATTCTGCTTCGTACCCTGCTGTACGCGGGTATTTTGCTGTTTACGGCAGGGGCGGCTATCCTTATTTACAAAAATATTGATACTATTGGCCACGACGCCCTCATTGCGGCGTTAGCTTTGCTGACGGGCGGTTGTTTTTATTACACCTATCGCCACAGCGAACCTTTCTCCAAGGGCATAGTGGACACCGAATCGAAGTTTACCGACTTTGTTTTGTTAATAGGTGCCACCTTGTTTTTATCGCTCGAAGGCTACGTGCAGTGGCGCTACAACGTCTTTGGAACGCGCTACGGGTTAGCTACGATGATTCCCGCCGTTTTGTTTATCTTCTGTGCCTATCGTTTTGACCATCGCGGGGTTTTATCCATGGGGCTGACGGCCTTGGCTTCGTGGGTAGGATTGACCGTAACGCCCTTTGAAGTATTGACTTCCAACGATTTTAACAATGAGTCGATCATCAATACGGCGGTACTTTTCGGCATTGCATCAGTTGGAATCAGTCTTTGGCTGGATAAGCAAAACATCAAACGCCATTTTACTTTTACCTATTTACTTTTGGGCGGCAATTTGATGTTTATCAGTGCTTTAGCGGGTTTGGTTTCATCAAGTTATTGGTATGTGTTTGCGGTAGTGATTGCGGCCGGAGCGTGGTATTTTTTTAGATATGCCCAACAAGAACAATCCTTTTTGTTTCTGTTGATGGCGGTGTTGTATGGCTACATTGCATTTACTTACCTGCTGTTCAAATGGGTTGACGACAATGATGTCTTCTTTTCCTTATCCGGTCTTTACTTCCTCGGAAGTTCGGTAGGGGTCATTCTGTTTATCATCAATTACAAAAAATTACTCCGACCGAAGTGAGGAGTTTACGGTTAATAGTTAACAGTGCACCTACGCTCAGGCTTAAACACCGGCAAATGATTCATTCACTAATTCACTAATTCGCAATTCACTCATTGACCAATGAAATTCTATAACGAAACCCTTCTTCGCAACGAATACGCTCAGAAAGCAGTCCAACGCTTTCAAAAAGAGGGCCTCTTGAGTGAGAGTCAGGCCACGGAAATTCAGAAACTCCACGCTGAGGTACCCTACAATCCCAACATTTTCATCAAGGCTGTCCTGTTTTTGTTTGGCGGCTTTGGGTTCAGTTTTGGAAGCTCCTTTGTCGCCCTGGCTGTTTTGGGCGAATCGTTTGTCGGCTTTGCCATTATCTCCATGATTTACGGCGTTGGGACTTTATTTGCCCTTCGGTATTTTATCCGAGAAAGAAAACTGCATTTTTCGGGCCTCGACAATGCGTTGTTATACTGCATTTTAGGGTCGTTTGGGCCCATAGTTTTTCAAATTTATGACAGTGCCAAAATCGATGAACTATGGGTGGGAGCGTTATTGTTTTTGCCTTTTTTACTGGCGGCTGCTTATAGTTTTGGCGAACCGTTGGTGGCCTTGGGAGCCTTTTTGACCACCTTGTTTATCATTGCCTCGCTATTAATGAAAAATCCCGTCGGAAAATCGTTGCTTCCTTTTGCATTGATGATTTGTACGGGCATAACGTATGAGGTGATTCGACGCTTTTTGAAAAAAGAAACTTCGTTTTATTGGCAAATGGCTCTTTACTGGGTGAGTATCGCGGCCTTGGTGCTGTTTTATGCCGCAGGTAATTACCTCGTTGTACGTCAGGCCAATGCAGCCCTCAATGGCCTGCCCGACCCCGCACCAGAGATTGCGTTTGCACCGTTATTTTGGGGGCTGACCTTTCTGATTCCCGTTTTTTACCTGTACAGAGGCTTTCGTTGGCGCGACCGTACCTTGATTACGTTGGGGATTTTGGCGGTCGTTTGTTCGATTTTGACTGTACGTTTTTATCACGCGGTTTTGCCTGTGGAGTGGGGGATGATACTCGGCGGAATAGCTGCTTCTGTAATCGCCTACGTCGTGATTCGACAACTCAAAACGCCGAAATATGGTTTTAGTTTTGCTCCCGAAGCAGGAGAAAATGCTCAGTTTAGGATTGAAACGGTCGTTTTATCCCAAATTACCACCAACATTCAAACGGCTGATAGCGGTGTACAATTCGGCGGTGGTGATTTTGGCGGTGGTGGAGCAGGGGCGAAGTATTAAAAATGAGGTAAAATTGGGGCTTATGACGCTTTGGAGAATGAATTGATCCATTCGCTATTGTATGAAAAAGCCTCTCGTTTTATATATTCTTCTGCTCTTTTGGCCCTTTACTTTTTGCTTTGCTCAGAAAACAACTCAATCTGCTCCCCCCATCAAGTGGCCCGTTGGTATTCCTTGGTGGAAGCAAAATAACCTGCGGGTGATTCAGACGAATTTGCCGGCGTATGAAGCCGCTACGTTAAATGCTGATTCCTTACTGAAAGACTTGGAAGCGTGTTCGGCCAATACGCTTTTAATCAACGCGGGGGGGATTATGGCGTTTTATCCTACCCAACTGGATTTTCAGTACACCAATCCGTACATGAAAGGAAATATGTTGGGCGACGTCATTCAACGATGTCATCAGCGGGGAATTAAGGTCATCGTACGGTTTGATTTCAGTCGGGTACACGAAAGTATTTTCAAGGCGCACCCCGATTGGTGCTACCTTTCGCCCAAGGGCGAACGTATCATCAACACCGACATGTACGTGGTGTCTATCAACGCGCCTTACGTGCAGGATAAGGCGTTTAAAATCATAGAGGAAGTCATTGACCGTTTTGCGGTTGACGGTATTTTTCTCAACATGCCCGGGTATCAGGTCAATAATCCGTACGAAGGCAAATACCACGGCATTGACCAGAATAACTACGATAAAAAACGCTTTGCCGACTACAGTAATGGGTTGGCGTTGCCGACAGAAGAAAACAAAGCTGATGCCGTTTTTCAGAAATACTTAGAATTTAAGAAGTTCACGGTGGAAGATTGGTCAAAACGGTTGCACACGTTGGTAAAATCGAAGAGCGACCAAATTGCCATTTGTACCTACCTGGATAAGTACGTGGACATTATTCGCCACGAATCACAAACCAACAGCTTGCTCTATTGGCCCTATATGTCGTCCGACAACGTGGGGAATGCCGTTAATTCTTTCCCCGACCACATCATCAGCAACAGCAGTATTCAGCAAATTTCCTTTCAGTCGCGGTACAATGCGGTGGAACCCGAGGAAGTTTCCATTCGGTTGTATGAAAACATCGCCAATGGTTCGGGCTTGGATATCAGCATGATGGGCGATATGCGCGGTTACGAAGACGAGCGTAATTACGACGTGATTAAGAAAATCTACGCCCATCACAAAAAATACGAACCGTATTTTGGGAAATACACCTCCGTCGCTAAAATTGCGGTGATAGCGCCGGGTTCGTGGCCGAGTGGGGCGCCGATGCAGGAATATCGGGGAATTCAGTTGATGCTGAAAGAAGCCCATATTCCTTTTGATATTGTGGAAGACGCCCAAATCGAACATCTTTCGGATAAAATCAAAGACTATCGACTGCTGATTTTGCCCGATATTACGTATCTGAGCAAGGCATCGGTGCAGGTGCTGAAAGAAGCAAGTCAACAGGGAGTGAATCTGATTGCGACCAATCAGACGCTGTTTGATAATCCCGAAGTCTTATTCCAATTGTTTGGGGCCAAAATTATCAACAAAGATCACGAAGGCAGCGGTTTTTATTTGACGCCGGATAACAAGGACGTTTTCAAACGCTTCACCAAACAGAAAATGCTGTTTTGGAAGTTTAATTTAGGACTGTACGATTTATCGGGAACGGACAAAAAAATGCTCCCGATTCTCTCCAAAGGTCGCCCTGGACCGCCCGAAATCATTGGAGGCCACGAGCCTACGGGCTACTATGCGATGGGCTTGAAACAACACGAAAAAAGCAAAGCAGTGCTGTTGCCCATCAACTTGGGTAGGTTGTACTATCTGCATGGCTATGAGGAGCATAAGAATATTTTGCTGGATGTGATTGACGCTGTTTTTCCCGAAGCCAATCAATTGCTGCAGACCAATGCGCACGAGCGAGTAGAAGTGATTTTGCAGGAATACATCAAAAACGTTCCCGAAAACCGAGAGAAGAAAACCAAAGACGGTCTGATTGTTCACCTCGTTAATTTGACGGGCTTTAGCGGGAATACCTATTTTGAACCGTTACCTTTGTACCACCTGTTGTTTAAAATTCAATTGTCCTTTAAGCCCTCGAAGGTAGTTGCAATGGTCAATAAACAGCTGGTGGTCTATACGTGGAAAGACGGTTTTTTGGAATTGCAACTCAGTCAACTGAACGATTTTGAAGGGATTGTGATTGATAGGTAGAAAAAATACACATATAGCTGAACATTTTCTAAATTAGAGTATCAAAAATCATGAAAGGAATTCAAGAAACATCCAATAAAACTTATCGCCAATTGATGGGGAATGGTTTACGTTATGAAATCCCCAAATTTCAACGAGATTATACTTGGGAGTATGAACAATGGGATGATTTATGGCAGGATATTAAAATGCTCATTACCAATGAAGAAAAGGAGCATTACTTAGGGTATTTAGTTCTTCAAACTTCGAATAATAAAAACTATTTTATAATTGATGGGCAGCAAAGACTAACAACTTTAAGTATATTAATCCTCACTGTTCTGAAATGTTTAAATGATTTAGTAGAGAGCAATGTTGAGAGTGATAATAACTATAAGAGGAAAGAAAATTTACTGAATAGTTATATAGGTTATGTAGATCCCGTAACTTTAATATCAAATAATAAGCTTAAATTAAACAGAAATAGTGATGATTACTATAAGCAATATTTAGTTTTACTAAGAGATTTGCCTCTTAGAAATACTAATACCTCAGAAAAGCACATGCGGGAATGTTTTAATTGGTATTATGATAAAGTAAAAAAAGAATTTAAAAGTGGTGAAAAACTTGCTGGATTCATAGATGATATTGTAGATAAATTATTCTTTACGGTTATTGAAGTTACTGATCAATTGAATGCTTTCAAGGTTTTTGAGACACTTAATGCAAGAGGAGTTCAACTTTCTTCATCTGATTTATTAAAAAACCATCTTTTCTCGGTGGTTGATGAGACAAAACTCCATGTTTCAGAAATAGAAGAATTAGAGAATATTTGGAGCAGTATTGTAGGTAAACTTGGCGAACAGAAATTTGAAGATTATTTGAGGTATTACTGGAATAGTTACAATAAAACCGTTGGGAAGAAGAACTTGTTTAAGACAATAAAAAGCAGTATACTTACAAAAGAAGCTGTATTTAGCTTGGTTAGAAATTTAAAAGATACTGCAGACTTGTTTTTAGCAATTCAAAACCCCGATGATGAATTTTGGAAGTCTAACCTTGAAATTAAAGAATCATTAGGGGAATTAAAGCTGTTTCAAATTAGACAGACGAATTCTCTTTTATTGTCAGGTTACAAAAACCTCGAAATAAACTATTTTAAAAAATTGGTAAAAATTTGTGCTGTTATTTCATTTCGATATAATATTATTGGTGGCTTAAATCCTAATGCACAAGAAGATGTATATAATTCAATTGCTTTGAAAATAAATACAGAAAAAAAATATGGAATTTTAGATTTTCAATCTATTTATGTGCCTGACAGTAGTTTTGAAAATGATTTTTCTACTAAACAATTTAAAAATACGAGTAGAAACCACAAAATTGTTAAATATATTTTGGCAAAAATTGAAGAGTATAAATTTAGAAACGAAATTAATTACGACAGTGACTTATATACTATTGAACATATTTTGCCTGAGAGCGCTGATGAAAGTTGGGGAAATTTTTCTCAAGAAGAGTTGAATCGTTCAATTTATCGTATTGGTAATCTTTGCTTATTGGAACGGAAATTAAACAAAGAAGCAGACATTTTAAAATATATTGACAAAGTTAAAATTTTTGAAAAAAGCAAAAGTCACCTTACGAGTTCTATTCCGAATAATTATACTAGTTGGAACGAAGCAAAAGTTTCTTCACGCCAAAAGGAATTGGCTAAAGATGCTAAGTCTATTTGGCGAATTCAAGAATTAAATTGAAGATAATACTCCTCCAATGAATCATGAAAGATTGGGGTTTATTGGCTTCTGTTATCTTTGAATAAATTTCAAGAAATGAATAAAGATAAACCGTCTGCGTACCTGAAAGTGACCGAAGAGGTCGAACTGATGTTGTTTTTGATAGCTCAGTTGCCGCAAAAAAATCGGAATAATATCAAAACTCTGTTGCGGGATAAACAGGTGTTGGTGGAAGGCCGCGTGGTGACGCAATTCAATCATCTCCTGAAACCCAATCAAAAAGTGGAAATCAGCGGGAGCAAAGCCGGAAGAGAGCAAAAATACGCCGGGCTTACCATTTTATTTGAAGACCCGCACCTGATTGTGATTGAAAAACAAGAAGGAACGCTTTCGATTGCCACCGACCGCCGAGAAGACCAAACGGCTTACAGCATTCTGAGTAGCCACGTAAAGCAACAAAGCCCGACTCATAAAATCTTTATCGTTCATCGTCTTGACCGCGAAACGTCAGGAGTAATGGTGTTTGCCAAAAGTGAAAAAATACAAAAAATGCTTCAGGAATCTTGGGGACCCACGACCAAAGAACGAACGTATTTGGCGGTGGTAGGCGGTGTTTTGGCAGAGCCTTCGGGGACGATTATTTCGTATTTGAATGAGAGTAAAGCGTTGATTGTGTACTCCAGTCAAAACCCCAATCAGGGACAAAAAGCCATAACGCACTACGAAACCATCCAATCCAATAAGCAGTTTTCGCTCCTGAAAGTCAACCTCGAAACAGGGCGAAAAAACCAGATTCGCGTTCACATGCAGGACTTGGGGCATTCGGTGATTGGCGATAAAAAATACGGCTCCAGCCTCAATCCCATTGGCCGTTTGGGACTTCATGCGTGGATTTTAGGTTTCACGCATCCAATAACGAAGGAAAAACTTCGTTTTGAAACGAAAGTTCCACCGAAATTTTTG
Source organism: Runella sp. (assembly GCF_027484545.1). Lineage (GTDB taxonomy): Bacteria > Bacteroidota > Bacteroidia > Cytophagales > Spirosomataceae > Runella. The sequence goes on from NZ_JAIXST010000075.1 coordinate 56,940, forward strand.
AGCTTGTTTTGAGAGCCCGAAGCAGGAAATACGAAATAGGAGGTAAGAGGCAGGAAAATGTCTTAGTTCTGATTTCTTACTTTAAATGCACTTCGATTTTTAGTTAACTATTTGTCAAAAAAATGATAACTTGCTATTAAATTAAAACCTGTACAACTATGTCAAAAGATAAGCCTGCAAGAGAAAAGAAAAAAGAATCTGAAAAAGATTTGAAGCAAAAGCGTGCTGAGAAAAAAGCAAAACGCGAAAGCAAAAGAGACTAACTCTCAATAGGGACGGGGCTTTATTTTACCCGTCCCAATCCAAATTGGTCACCTAACCGGACAGGTTTGGGACCGTTAAAGTGAATTTCCATCATTTTTTCGCTGTGAACTCCCTGCTGATGTTCGTCAATAAGGGTTGTAATAATTTTGTGTGTGGCCACATCGATGATTTCTCCCGTTGAAGGGTACGCGTAACGACCGTCCAGACTAAACGTGACCCAGCCCGGTTGGTCACGAAGTGCCAAGCTTCCGATTTGACGGGGCGGCAGAGACGTTGCATCAAAAAAATGCACCTGCTGATTGGCTCCGTCTACTACCCAAACTTCACGCTCATCAGGCGTCAATCCTACCCCGTGACTCGGGCAGCCGTGACGTTTAACGGGCCCTTTCTGAAAGCCGCTAACCTCCATCCGATTCAGCATTTTTCCCGTTTTGAGGTCACCAATTTCAAATCCCAATAAATCATTGACGTTGACAAAACACAGCGTTTGCTTCCCATTCACCGTAAAAGGTCGAATAGAAGCACTAAACGGACCCACTTGGCGGGTTTCGGAAGGTTTTTGCGCGTTGACTACGGTGAGAAAAGGAGAACGTAATCCTGCCAAATACACTTCTTTGCCATTCAATCCAAAAACGGTATTGTGCGCACCTGAATTGGTAATGATTTTCTGCTTGACATCGCCGGTGGCTGCATCGACGACCGCCCAAAAGTCTTTCTCGAAGGTGGGCAAATAAATGGTTTTTCCGTCGGGAGAAATGGCCATGCGGTCGCAACCGTCTTCGTATTTGCGCTCCCATTTGATTTTTTCAGTCACCAAATCAATGCACTGCACGGTTTGGATAGTGCTGATATACACGCAATTAGTCGCCAAACTCGCACAAATGCCCTTTACATTGATGGGAGCCCCTTTCTCGTCTAAGCCTGCGGTTGGAATGCGTTTGATAAAACGATAATTGTCGTCAATGTCAAAAACCAGCAAACCGTGTCCGCCGTATTCCAGATAATTTCGAATGCCCGGCGTTGCTACGTACAAATAGCGCTTAGTGGCAGCGGCAGTATGGCTGTTTTTCTGAACCGTATTGGTAAAAAGCAGGAGAATAATAAAAGAAGGCAAAGCCAATCGTGCCCAATTCAGAATGGAGCGTTTCATAAACAAAGGGATTAAGAGCCGGAATAATTAGTTGTGTGGATTCTAAGCAAAATCCACAGAAACAAAAGCAGCAAGAGGTATCAAAATAATGAAACAAACTTGGATAGTTTATTTCGGCTTGTGTTCTTTGGGAGGCGGGAACGGTGCGCCGCTGCGAGCCTTTTGATAAGTGTTGCTCGTAAAGATACGAGCAGGTGCTTTTTGCCTGGCTTATCCAGGCGACACGGAAATTATAAATGAATATAAACCGTTTAATAACTTTATTGGAAAATCCACAATAAAAATACAGGTTTCATTTCGATTATTGTTAGCTTTGAGCTTGTTCCATTTCTAAACCCTTCAAAATAGCTACTATGCGAAAATTATTAATTTATCTTCTGCTATCTACTTTCGTCAACTTAGTAGGTTTTGCACAATCAACGATAATTACGCCCGGTGGGACAACTGAAAGGCAGGATTCAAGTTACAAATGCAACTTCTTGATGGTTAGTTAATTGATTAAAAATTTGATTTGGTGTTTGAAAATCATGTCTTTTTCTTGGCCTGTTATTAAGTTCATTCTCTACAAA
>NZ_JAIXST010000241.1 GCF_027484545.1 Runella sp.
CTTAACGGCGACAACCTGAAAGTGAGAGGAAACGCTCAACTTAACGCGGGGATTTCGCCCAGCGGTCAAGTTTTTATTTTGGGACTGTATGAATTGACGCAAGGCTCGTACGACCTGACGTTTGAGATTCTAAAAAGAGGATTTACGATTCAGAAAGGAAGCCGTTTGATTTGGACAGGTGACCCAATGAAAGCTGACGTAGATATTACGGCGGTATATCCTGTAACGGCCGAGTTGACTCCTCTTGTACCGAATTTGACGGATTATAAAAACAAAAAAATTCCCCTGCAAGTGTTACTCAAAATGCAGGGAAGTTTGGATAAACCTCAAATCACGTTTGGCATTCAGCCCGATAAGACAAAACTATCAACGGGTGAGGTCTCTAAAATAGAAAGCGACGGAGTTTTTAATGAATTTAAAGACAATCCAGCTTTAATGAACAAACAGGTATTTTCACTTTTAGTACTCAATAAATTTTCCGGCGAGCAATCTTCCGATTTCTTTTCGAGTGTCAATCCTGAGTTGATTGCGCGCGAAAGCGTGAGTAAGCTCCTAACGGACCAACTCAATATGTTGGCTTCTGATTTGATTAAGGGAGTAAAACTGGATTTTAATCTGAACTCTACTTCAGTGGCTACCGCGAGTGGTACTGCAGCTCAAACGGACTTGAACGTAGGGTTGAGTAAAGCCTTTCTGGACGACCGTCTGACGGTTAATGTAGGGCGTAATTTTGAAATTGAAAGCGGTGCTCGTGCTGCCCGTTCTACCGAAATCATTGACAACGTAAACGTTAACTATAACCTGAGCCGTGATGGACGTTATGCTTTGCGAGCCTATCGTAAAAATCAGTATCAGGCTGTTTTAGAAGGATTTATTGTGGAGACCGGCGTAAGTTTTGCAGTTGTGATGGATTATGACAAATTGAAAGAAATGTTTAAAAAATGAGTTGCAGATTTACTTATATCTTTCTTTTAGGGTTGTCGGTTGTTTTGTCAGGCTGCTCGGTATCGCGTTATCTACCTCCTAATGAGAGCCTGTACGTGGGCGCTGAAGTAAAGATGGTGCCCGATTCCAACGTATCTGCCAAGACCGCAAAAGCCGTACAATCGGAGCTGGAGCCTATTCTGCGACCAAAACCCAACAAAACAATTCTGGGATTTCCGTACAAAGTCTGGATGTACTATTTTTTGGGTGAACCTAAAAAAGAGAAAAGCTTTAAAGGTTGGTTTCGAACGCGTTTTGGAGAACCTCCCGTATTTGCGAGCAAGCGTGCCGTCACCACCAACAGTGTATACATCGCCAATTATTTAAACAATGAAGGGTATTTCCGCTCTGCCGCTTCGGGTGAATTGGCAGAAAAAAAACGGCAGGTCAAAGCCATTTACACCGTGGAATTGCGCAAGCGATATACCCTAAAGAACGTCTCTTTTATTACCAAAGACACCTCCGTTTTTTCTAAAAATCTGACTCTTACTCAAAAGAATACACTGCTGAAAGAAGGCGACCCCTATCGTTTAGCAGTGATTGAAGAAGAGCGGAACCGCATTGAACGAGAGCTCAAAAAGACCGGTTTCTATTATTTTCGACCCGATTATATGATTGTAAAAGCGGACACGAATCTCAACAATCATGAAGCTAATTTATACGTCGAACTGAAACCAAATACGACACAATTGGCTTTGAAGACGTATTTTATACAAAACATTTACGTCATTGCTGACAATGGTCAATTGAAAAAAGATACGTTGGCAGGAGTAACCGGCCGACGCGGCAGTATACGTGTGATAGACCCTTCGCAAGCCTATCGTCCGCGCATTTTTTATGATGCCATCGGGTTTCGCAGAGGTGCGCTTTACAACAGCGAATTGCACGATGTATCCCTTTCGAGATTGATTAACCTGAAAAATTTTAAGTTTGTCAAAAACCGATTCGAGCTATTGCCCCGCTCTGATTCTGCCTTGCTGGATGTCTATTATTATTTGACTCCTTTAAAAAAGAAAACCCTCCGAGCAGAAATCAGCGCCGTCACCAAATCAAATAACCTGACGGGCTCGCAAGTGGGCTTAACTTGGCTCAATCGAAATCTTTTCCAGGGAGCGGAGCAACTGCGCCTTACGGCCAATGCGGGTTTAGACGTGCAGATAGGGGGCCGGATTGACTCCACTACCAAAATACGCAATTATTATCGAACGAGTTTTGAAGCCGAGCTATCATTCCCGCGTTTTGTTTTACCCTTTTATAAAGTGAGACCCGAAAAAAATCAAACTTTACCTAAAACAACACTGACAACCGGTTTTGAACAGTTAACTCAACAAGGACTTTATAGGCAAACTTCCATAAAATTGAATTGGGGATATAGCTGGCGAAAAAATACCCAAATAGAACATACATTTTTACCCGTTGCCCTCAATATAGTCCAACCGAAAATTATTAATGGAGAAGATTTTGTAAAACTTATTACAGATCCGATGACTAAACCTCAGGATTTGTTACGCTACTTCAAAATTCTGGAAAATCGTCTCATTTTAGGCGCGCAATACAACATTATCTATACACCTACTCCACGCCCGTTGAGCAAAAATAGTTTTGTCATTACGGGAGGGGTTGATATTGCCGGAAACATTGCGGGCCTAATCGCCAAAGGTCGTGACGAAGTAGGAATGGTATTCGGAATTCCGTATGAACAATACGCGCGTTTTGATGCCGAAGTCCGTTATTATCGCAATGTAAGTCCGCGTCTTCGCTGGGCCAGTCGTTTTTTGATGGGATTGGGAATTCCTTATGGTAATTCATCATCGTTACCTCAATTCAAACAGTACTTTGCAGGTGGAACCAACGGAATCCGGGCTTTTCGGGCACGCACCTTGGGTCCCGGAAGTTATAAATTAGACACCGCCACAGCGAATATTTTTGGGAACGTTGCTTACGGCGATATTCGTTTGGAAGTAAACAGCGAACTGCGTTTGAGAATCACCAACTATTTTGAAGGTGCACTATTTGCCGATGCGGGAAATATCTGGATGTATCGCAATTTCGACGATTCGTTTTATCCACCGGAAGATAATGCTGTGTTTACCAACAAATTCTACAAACAGGTGGCCGTTGGCGGTGGTTTAGGTCTGCGTATTGTGACCCCTTTTGTTCTCTTACGATTTGATTTGGCAGTACCTTTCCGAAAACCGTGGCTACCCGAAAATGAACGTTGGGTATTTAATCAATTTGATTTAAGAACTAAAAGTTGGCGAAAAGAAAATCTGGTTTTAAACATCGCCGTAGGATACTCATTTTAAGGAATATTGGATGATTTTTTAATTTCTTGCGTTGTCTTAAAAAATTAACGTGTTCTAATGGCATCCAACGCAGAATCAGCATCCTCTGAAAAACAAGGTCTTCATCCTCGAAATCCCCATCGTTTTCGTTACGATTTCAACGCATTGATCAAAAGCTGTCCGGCATTGGCTCCTTTTGTTTCGCTTAATAAATACCAAGACGAATCCATTGATTTTGCCAATCCCGAAGCCGTAAAAATGCTCAACAAGGCTATTCTTGCCCATTTTTACGGAATTCAGCATTGGGATATTCCTGCCAACTACTTGCGACCTCCCATTCCCGGACGCGCCGATTATATTCATTACGTAGCCGATTTGTTGGGTTCCAGCAATGATAACGTCATTCCCATCGGCAAGGCAGTTGCCGGGCTGGATATTGGCGTGGGAGCCAACTGTGTGTATCCTATCATTGGCCATCAAAGCTATGGCTGGTCTTTTGTCGGGTCAGATATTGACCCCAAAGCGTTGCAGGCTGCCAAGCGAATTGTGTCTTCCAATCCAGTGCTTACTCCCTTTATTGAATGTCGTTTGCAATCCTCGTCTTCCAATATTTTCAAAGGCATTGTTCAGCCCAACGAAAAATTTGATTTTACGATGTGCAATCCCCCCTTTCACGCCTCACAGGCAGAGGCTTCGGCAGGTACGCAGCGTAAATGGCAAAACTTGGGGCGTGACAAAGTACCTCAAAAAGACACCTTGAATTTTGGCGGTCAAAACAATGAATTATGGTGCGAAGGCGGCGAAAAGGCGTTTGTCACTAAAATGATTGAACAAAGTGTCCAATTCTCCAACCAGTGTTTTTGGTTTACATCCTTGGTTTCTAAAAAAACAACGTTGCCCTTTTTGTACAAAGCTCTGAAAAAAGTAAAAGTTTTTGACACCCAGACCATTGAGATGGCGCAAGGACAAAAAGAAAGCCGCATTGTAACGTGGACTTTTTTGGGAAATCACCAGCAAAAAGTATGGAGGCAGGAACGTTGGTAAGTGAAACAAATTGGAGTTCATCCACCCCTTCTTTTATTTCTCCAAAATCCAACTGCTCAGATTTTGGGCAGAAACTTACATTTGTGACATTAAAAAATACAGTTTACTTTCTTTGGTAGATGAATTAAGTAATTATTGTAATCAAACTCCTACTAATTTAGATAACAAATGATGAAAAAGACGTTTTTGACCCTTTCTTTGGCGGCTTGTGGTGCCATTGGATTTGCCCAAGTTCCCGGTGGTACTCCTCCTGCCGTTTCTCCCATGCCGATGAAACCCGAAATGACCGAAATTTGGGAACCAGAAGTAGCCGTAGTTACTCCCGGTAAAAATGCAGGCGATGCGCCTTCGGATGCAATTATCCTTTTTAACGGCAAAGACCTTTCGCAGTGGGTATCTTCTAAAGACGGCAGCCCAGCTCCGTGGAAAATCGTCAATGGCGACCACATGGAAGTGGTGCCCAAAAGTGGTGATATCAAAACCAAAATGAAATTTGGCGACTGCCAACTTCACCTTGAGTTCAGTGCCCCTGACTTGGTAGAAGGTGCCAGCCAAGGACGCGGTAACAGTGGTTTGTTTTTCCAAGACCGCTACGAGTTGCAAATCTTGGATTCGTACCAAAACCGTACCTATCGCAACGGTCAGGCAGGAAGTATTTACAAAGACCACGCGCCATTGGTCAACCCAATGCGCAGCCCGTTGGAGTGGAATGTTTATGATGTAGTTTATACAGCGCCTCGTTTCAAAGCAGACGGTCGCATTGATTCCCCTGCCCGCATTACTGTTTTCTTAAACGGGGTATTGGTTCAAAACAATTCAACTATCAATGGATTAACGCTTTACATTGGGTTGCACAATTATCCGGAAGCACACGGTGATGATGTGATTCACCTTCAGGACCACGGCAATAAAACTCAATTCCGTAATATTTGGGTTAGAAAGCTATAAAACGAGTTTTCGTTCAAAAATGAAATCAATCCCGAAGGTTACTTTTTATAGAAAGTAACCTTCGGGATTGATTGTTTAAGAATAGTGCCATCCTGTCAACAATCTATTTATGAAAATTAACTTACTGTTCTTACTTTTTTTGACTTTGGTTGCCCGCGCTCAGGAAGCTGAACTCTGGATTACGAAGTCGGACCAATCCATTTTGTTTCAAAAACAGTTTAACAAATCTGTCTTTGGTCCAATAACCAATACCCTACCCAGCATTTATGTGGATGATACCAAACGTTTCCAAACCATGGACGGTTTTGGCTATACCCTCACGGGAGGAAGTGCGCAGCTGCTTGCCCGCATGAATAACGCCGACCGTGCGCAATTACTTCAGGAACTCTTTGCCACCGACCAAAATAATATTGGGGTTAGTTACCTTCGCATCAGCATTGGAGCTTCGGACCTGAGTGACCACGTATTTACCTACAATGATATGCCCGCCGGTAAAACAGACCCGACTTTGTCTCAATTTACGTTAGCCGAAGAAAAAAAGGAACTGATTCCTGTTTTGAAACAGATTTTAAAGATTAATCCCCAAATCAAAATTCTGGGTTCGCCTTGGACGCCTCCTACCTGGATGAAAACCAACGGTGCCTCTAAAGGAGGCAGTCTAAAACCCGAATTTTACGATGTGTATGCACGCTATTTGGTGAAATACATTCAGGAAATGCAAAAAGAAGGGATTCGGATTGATGCCATTACGGTACAAAACGAACCTCTGCATCCCGGTAATAATCCCAGTCTTTTGATGCCTCAGGATGAGCAGACGGCTTTTATCAAAAAGAGTTTAGGACCGGCTTTTACAGCCGCAAAAGTCGCTACAAAAATCATCGTGTACGACCACAACGC
>NZ_JAIXST010000123.1 GCF_027484545.1 Runella sp.
CACAAAGGCATCAAAGTCCCTGTCTTTTGCCAGAAAATGGATTGACGATTTTTGGAATCCCATTTTTTGGAATTCTACAATTATTTGTTCCAATTAGTTATGTCCCTATCTATAAGTATTACAACCGATTTTGACGTAGCACTGACAGACCATACAATTGAAGTGCCGCAGATTGTTTTTGTTAAGATTGCACAGGTGATTAAAGTTAAAAACAAATACACGTATGCGCCTTACGTAGCTAAGAAATAGTACCATAAGGTTCTGAATGGGCAGTATTAGTGAACAATACAGTAAAGTTTTGACAATAAATCCTTTGATGAGTGGTTGATAATTCAATCACTCATTTTTTGTTTCTCTTACTTATTATCTTTCCACTTAATTATGAAAAAAGTAAAATTTTCGCTCGTTTTAGCCGCTACGACCCTGATTTTAACTTGCGGCTTTGTCCAGAAAAAAAGTAAATGGCAGAATCTTTTTAACGGTAAAGATTTTAGCGGCTGGCATGCCTTTAATAAACAGGGAGAACCGCTTTCTGACAAATGGGTAGTTGACGATGGTGCGATAGCACTTACGGGCAAAGGAGGGGGCGATCTGGTAACTGATCAGGAATTTGAAAACTTTGAACTCGAAATGGATTGGAAAATTTCCGAAAAAGGAAATAGCGGCGTAATGTGGGGCGTAGTGGAAGACAAAAAATACTGTTGTCCTTACAGCACGGGCCCGGAAATGCAAGTGCTTGACGACGCCAAGCACCCGGATTCATTTGCAGGAAAAAATGGTAATCACAAAGCCGGATCACTGTACGACATGATTCCCCCTGCCGATTTGAACACGGTAAAACCTGCCGGCGAATGGAACAAAGCAAAAATGAAAATTGACAAGGGACAAGGTACTTTTTGGCTCAATGGCAAGCAAATGGTGACATTTCCAACCAAAGGCCCTGAATGGGATGCCTTAGTAGCCAACAGCAAATTTAAAACGTGGGAAGGCTTTGCGAAATTTCCCAAAGGAAAAATTGCCCTTCAAGACCATGGTAATAAGGTTTGGTTCCGCAATATCCGTATTCGTGAGCTATAGAAATAGTCGGTAATAGGTACCAAATAAGAAAATGCCGTCAGAGGTAGAATTTTTACGTTCTATTTCTGACGGCATTTTTATGTAACAAAAAGAAAGCCCCTCGCAGCTACACAAACCCCTAAGGTAGCGCGAGGGGAAATTTCATCATAGGTTAAGTCGTGATTGAATCAACTATGCAAAGTTATGCAAACTTTTTGTAATGATGCAATTTTTTTTGCATTTATTTGCAAAAAAATACAGCTATCTTTCGGTCGTGATTTGACGCATAGTTGCGTCAGCATAAGGGAAATAAATACGCTTTACCTATGATTAAAGAAGAACGCCAACGGCTCATTATTGAGAAGCTCAATCGTGACCAAAAAATCAATCTGTTGGAGTTGAGTCAATTGCTGAATGTATCCTACGATAGCATTCGGCGGGATGTTATCGAACTGGAAGATAAAGGCTTATTGAAAAAAGTACACGGTGGCGCTGTGGCCAATTCCTACTTATCTTTCAAGACTACGCAGGGCTTCGGCATTGACAACCAAGAGGTATTACAACTAACACGCAAAGCCCAAAAACTGTTTGAAAATCACCAAACTGTCTTCATGGATGGTGGTACGACCAATTTTCACATTGCCGAACAATTCTCTAAAAATCTGGAACTTACAGTAATTACCAACAGTCTGCCACTTGCTACGGTGCTCAATGAACATCCGAAAATCGAAACTATTTTGTTGGGTGGCACCTATCACAAACGGTACCAAATTACGATTGGAAACGAAGTGATGAGGCAGTTGGAACACTTCCGTGCCGATTTATATTTGATGGGTTTCAATGGTTTACACCCGGAAGTGGGCGTAACTCTGCGTAACTATGAGGAGTCGGTACTGAAACAAAAAATGGCACAGGCAGCCAAGAAAGTGGCAATCTGTTCTATCACCGAAAAACTCCATAGTGTGGAGACGTACAAAGTATGTGATTTGCACGCAATAGATATACTTTGTACGAGTCTTAAACCCTCCGATGCGGCATTAAATGAATTTCGACAAAATGGAATCGAGATATTGTAAATAGTTTGCAAAACTTTGCAGACTATTTACAATACTTCATCAATAATTTTTTGAACCAGCATTTTATCAATTCGACTTTTGTCCATGTCGATGATTTCGAAGCGATAATCCTGCCATAGGAAATGCTCGCCCGTGTTGGGAATATCTTTTAAAATATGCAGGGCAAATCCGCCGAGGGTATTAAAGCCGGTCAGTTCTTTTTTCTGTTCCACTCTAATATCAAAATGATCTAAAAAGTCTTCCCAAGGCAATTGGGCGTCCACTAAAAAGCTGCCGTCTTCGCGTTCAACAATGTCGTAATTAAATTCATCAGTTTCGGACAAATCTCCCACCAGTACGTCCATAATATCATTGAGCGTAGCAATACCCAACATGGCACCGTATTCATCCACGATAATTCCAAAGTGGACGCGACGTTCTTTGAATTTCTCCAACGCCTGATACGCTTTGTTGTTTTCGGGGATGTACAGCGGCTCACGCGCCAGCGACTCTAATTTGCCCAGTTGTTCTTCCAAATCCTCTCCCAGCAAGTCTTTGACGTAAATAAGACCTACAATGTTATCTATACCGTCGTTGCAAAGCGGATAGACGGAGTGTTTGGACTCCATTATTTTGGCACGGTTCACTTCCGGTTCGTCGGCGGCATCCAACCAGGTTACTTCCTGACGGTTGGTCATCAAAGAAACAATTTTACGGTCGCCAAGGTGAAAGACATTTTCTACAATTTCCTGTTCAATTTCATCAATGACACCTCCGGTGGTTCCTTCCTGAATAATTGTTTTTATTTCTTCTTCCGTTATGGCTTGGTCGCGGGGTTTAATTCGCAACAATTTCATAATTAAGTCGCTTGACTGTGCCAAAAGCCAAATGAAAGGAGCAGTCAACGTAGAAAGCCATCCCATGGGCGCAGCCATGAACTTAGCAATACCTTCTGGATTGGACATGCCGATGCGTTTAGGAACCAATTCGCCCAGTACCAACGACAAATAGGTAATAAAAAGCACGACACCTCCCACGGCTATGCTGTGCGAATAGGGTTTTAGACTTTCAAACTGTTCGATGTAAGCCTGAAAATCAGTGGTGATCCGTTCGCCGCTAAATACCCCATTCAGAATACCGATGAGGGTAATCCCGATTTGGACAGTAGAAAGAAAGCGATTGGGGGAATTGGCCAAGGCGAGTGCGTGCTTAGCCTGACGGTCGCCGTTGCGAGCCGCAGTTTCCAATTTAGACTTACGCGATGAAACCAGCGCGATTTCTGACATGGAGAAAATACCGTTGATAAGAACGAGTAGAACGATAACAAGAAGTTCCACGTATGGGGTTGGTTGGTACAATTGCAAAATTATCAAAACTATTTGCTATCCAAAACAAACCCATTTGCTAATTTTGTCAAGTTTTACTATTCCCATACGAATGATCATCTTTATCAAAGACCGTCCCATCCGAATTTTGAGCGAAAAAGCCGCTCAAAAACTCCCCAATCGTGTCACTTTCGACAAGATATTAGATGCCCATTTGGAAATGCTGAAGGTAGCAAACCTGCGCGGACATTTGCTTATTCTGAACGCAACGCCCATTACGACGGAGAAATTATTTCATTTTTTGAATAATTTTGAATTGCCTGATTTACAGTCGATTTACTTGGTTCCTAAAGACCGAGATGCCGTTGAAAAACGCCTTAAAAAGATGTATACAATTGTGAAGGCATCGGGAGGGATTGTTACCAAAGACCATCAGTTTTTGATGATGTTTCGCCGTGGGGTTTGGGACTTACCCAAGGGTAAATTGGACGACGGTGAAAAATCGAAAAAAGCCGCCCAACGCGAGGTGGAAGAAGAAACCGGAGTAAAAGCGGAAATTGTAGAAAAAGTGTGTACTACTTGGCATACCTACACTCAAAACAACCAACGTATCCTTAAAAGAACTAAATGGTATTTGATGCGCAATGTAGATGATAGCAAAATTGCGCCTCAGCACGACGAAGGGATTGAGCAAATTGTGTGGATGACCGAACCAGAAGTTCGTAAATCGTTGGCTAATTCCTACAGCTCCATTCGCTACGTCATCGATTGTTTTCTCGGGCAGGAAGTGGACGTGGAGTAGGGGAGCAAAATTTGCGTAGTTTTGTTACTCCTTGACTGACTCGTAAAAATGCGCCATCGATTTGTTTTCATCCACGTTACTTTACTTTTTTGTTTCATCTTCCACCTGTCGTGGACTCAGACGATAAAAGGGACGGTAAGCGATGAAAAAACGGGCGAGAAATTGCCTTTTGTAAGCATCTTTCTGAATAATACGTCTATTTCTGCCGAAACAAATCTTGAAGGCAGTTATCAATTAAAAAATATTCCAATAGGGGTTTATAGCCTTGTCGTTCGGATGACAGGCTACAAACCTTATACCTACAAGCTGACGGTTCAGAAAGGAACAAACGTTGTTTTGGACGTAAAGTTGAGCGAGGATGAGAAGTTATTGGAAGAAATAAAAATAACGTCCAAGCGTGATAAAACTTGGGAAAGTCAACTTCAGATTTTTGAAAAACAATTTTTGGGAAATGACGCTGCCGAAGGCAATTGTAAAATTGTCAATCCCTGGGTGTTGGATTTTACTTCAGAAAAGGGCGTTTTGGTGGCCAAAGCGCAGGACATCATTGAAATTAATAATCAAGCTTTAGGCTATCAAATCAGATACACCTTAAATACGTTTCGATTTGATGGCTCGCAGGTTTTTTTTAGTGGTTATGCCGAATTTGCCAACTTATTCAGCAACGATAATCGGCAAAAAGCCCAATGGGAAGTAAAACGCCGGGAAGCATATCGCGGCTCAGATATTCACTTTTTTAAGTCGTTAAGAACTAAAACAACCCTGACCGAAGGTTTTGAGTTTTATGTAGATAAACCAGGTGAAGACCCTTCTCAACGTTCGCCTTTTTTCTTCCAAAACCAAGTCAAAAAACTCACTAAAGTTTCGTTGGACAGTGCTGTTAAGCTCAGCGCTCCGGGCACTTTTCAATTGACGTTGCCCGTACGGGTGGAAATTCATTTTAATAACAAAGAAGGAATTTTTTCCATTTACAAGGACAAACCCTGCCAAGTTGCTTGGATTGAAACGAACGGACAACCGTTGCGTTTTAACGAGCAGGGTATCTTGCTGAATCCGCAAGCCTGTTCGGTTTCGGGGTACATGTCCGAAAACCGGGTGTCAACGATGTTGCCTCTTGATTATCAGTCAGTACCTCCCTCAAATCAATTGCCGATTATCTCCCAAAAAGCGCAAAAAACAGTTTCTGAATCGCCTTTTTTTGTCACCGACCGGCCTTATTATTATTCCACCGATTTGATACAGGTAAGCGGAAAGGTTTATTATTCTGACCCGGCTTCTGCTGATTCATTGAGTTCTATATTGCATCTGGAATTGGTTAATCCTGCTAATAGCCAAGTCATTGTCCACCAACTATTGAAAATAAATGAAGGATATTTTGCTTCTCAAATCAGCTTGAATGATTCAGTAATTAATTTAAAGTCAACAACTTACTTGTTGAGGACTTACACGCAGTGGATGAGAAATTTTTCGGACAGCAACTACACCTACCGTTGGGTGCCGATTGTAGTAAAAAATGAACGTATAGACTATACGCCACTTGCACAGGCTGCTAGTATACCAAACAGCTCACTCATTATAGAGGCTGTGTCGGTTCAGGATTCATTATGGTTGAAAACAACGCAATCGGATTTGATGTGGGGAAGCGTATCACTTGTGCCTGCCGAATTTACAAATTCAGTACCCTCATTGTCTCATTTCTCCATGGAGGTTGGTAGCTTGCCGGAGGTAATAAAAGGCAATTTTAAAATAGAAAAAGGAATAGAATTGAGTGGGAAGATTGCCGATTATAAGCCAACCAAACACACCAATGCACTGTTGATGCTGCCGAAAGACAACCTAAGTTTTTTCGCTTCTATTGAAGAAAACGGACATTTTACTTTTAAAGATCTGCCGATTGTTGATAATCAGGAAGCTTTGATTCAAGTTATGAATGCCAAAGGAAAACCGATTCCGGAGGCAGAAATTCAGTATGATTCCATAGCGTCACCTTCGTGGATGCCTACTCCAATGGCTTCGTGGAAAATTGTTCCTGATGCTCAAAATTATGTCCCGAATTTCCCCAAGGAAGGTATCAATTTGCAGGAAGTAAAAGTCAAAGCAACGTCTGCGCCCAAACCCATGGCCTCCATTTACAAAGAAGCCGACTACGTATTGCAGGGAAAAGACCTGTACGAAAATGCCGTAGGAATGAATATCTTGTCGGCGCTTCAGGGCCGCGTCCCAGGGATGCGTATTGTAGAATTTCCTACTGAGGATGGACTTACTAAACTCGTGATTACGATGCGGATGGGAGCGTCGGCGGGAGGATTGCAAAAGAAAACGCTACCCCAGCCGCTTGTATTGGTTGATGGCGTTCCGTTCGACAATATCAATCAAATTGCGCTGATTCCTGTAACCCAAGTGGAACGGGTGGAAGTGGTGAATCGCGCCGAGGCTATGACGGGTTTGCGCGGCTACGTTGGTGTCATTTCGATCATTACTAAGCAATCAGCAAAGAACATTAATCCAAACGCCCCGGTCAATCCGGGATTTAAGAAAATACGCGTTCACGGTTTGACGACTAATGTACGGGAGTTGACTTCTCCGCTTGGTTATTATTGGAATTCATCCGTTTCGATCGACTCTTTGCAATCGTCCGGGATTTGGATTCCCAAGCCTAAAAAAAGCGGAAATTACCACCTCTATTTTGAAGGATTAACCAAAGTCGGAAAGGTAGTTACGGGTGAAAAACTTGTGGAAATCAAGTAAATTGCCTTATTTACAGGTAGTTACTAACCTACTCAACATGACATCCTATCAAATCGGTCCGTCAGTAGCTTTTCTGTTCTTATTTGCTTTCCAAGTCGTTGGTCAACAGCGGGTGCTTATCGGGCGTGTGACCGATTCAAATACGAAGGAACCCGTACCCTATGCCGCTGTATATATCAATAACACTTCCAATGCGACCGAGACGGATGAAAAAGGGAATTATGTCCTGAAAAACGTTTTTAGTCACGTACGTGGAGGAAGTGTAGAAATTGTCGTTTCTTCGTTAGGCTACACTACTTTCCGTCAAAAAATTGCCTATAGTCAGCGAGACACGCTTATTCTACCTATCGAGTTGTCCATTCAAACTATCACTGAAGTGTCAGTCACGGGAAAACGTGATCAAACGTGGCTCCGGCAATACAAAAAATTTGAAAAAGCTTTTTTGGGAACAAGTGAAAATGCCCGATACACGACTGTTCTAAACCCGTGGGTTGTTGATTTTGAAGGCGAAACTGCCGAATTTTCGGCTTCGGCTCAAAAGATAATTGAGGTTGAAAATAAACCCTTGGGATACAAAATCTATTTTGAGTTGCAACGGTTCGCGTTTTCACCTACTCGAAGCAGTTTTGCCGGATTGGCCCGATTTGAAAAAATCAAACCCAAGGACGAAGAGCAAAAAAAGAAGCTGGAGGAAAACCGACAAAAGGCGTACGAAGGCTCAGAACGGCATTTTTTTAAGGCATTGGTCCAAAAACGATTAAAACAGGAGGGGTTTGTGGTCTATGAAGTAAACCCGGATTACCACGAAAAAACAAGCTTCTCACACCTCAGCCCTCAGCTGGGAAAAAGGTTGTTTTCTTTTAACGATACGGCTACCGTAAAACCGGGCAGATTTCCTGCTTCCAAAGAACTGATTATTAGGAGGGAGTTGGAAATATTAAACACCAACACAGTTACTCGTATTGGTGCTTATCAGGATGCGCCTTTTCCTGTTTCGTGGCTTCAATTGAAAGGCGGCAAAGCCGAAGCAACTACCGCAGGTTTATTGTTTGATACCAATAGTGCGGAATGGGCCGGCGATATTGCCGAGCGGAGAATTGCGGATATGCTGCCGTTGGATTATGAACCGGAACCTTTAACCGAAAACAATAATTGGAAGTTGTTTTTGCCCAGAAATACCCCTGAGAATCAAAGCAAAAGTGCTTTAGAACCGGAACCGGCTCCTTTGGTTTCCATCAAACA
Organism: Runella sp.; assembly: GCF_027484545.1. Lineage (GTDB taxonomy): Bacteria > Bacteroidota > Bacteroidia > Cytophagales > Spirosomataceae > Runella. The sequence goes on from NZ_JAIXST010000123.1 coordinate 8,229, forward strand.
TTATTTTGAAGCAGATTCCGTTGTGTTTCGCATTCAGGTAAAAAAGCCCGATGGCGAGCCGGTAAGAGGCAGATTGTCAATTGCGGTGATAGAAGATACTCAACCTGAACTGAGCCGGGCAGATACATTGCATTCTAAAAACACTTCTTCAGATACATCGCAAATCAGTCAAGACAAGAAGTCAATTACCTTGGAAGAAGTAAAAATCAAAGTAAAACGAAGCAAAAAGGCGACTCAGACTTTGTTAGGCAAGGTAGATTATGTAGTGGATAGCCAAGACCTGAAAGATATTATTTCAGGAAATGTAATTACGGCCCTGCAACATAAAGTACCGGGTTTGGATATTTTTGAAACGACCGACAATGCCGGTTTTAATCGAAAAGGCATTAGAATAAGGGGAGGAGGATATAGTTTACAAGCCACCGGTTCTGTAGAAGATGAACCGCTTTTTTTATTGGACGGTATTCCTTTTGGGACATTGCAAAGTTTGAATTCCATTCCAATCAATGAAGTATTGCAAATCGAAGTGATTAAAAGTGCCAATTCGCTTTTAGGTTCGCGAGGAAAAAACGGCGCAATAAACGTAGTCACCAAAAGAGCCGCCGCTAATAGTGATACGCCGATAGCATCCATTAATGAGGGAAAGCTGTTTTTCTGGCAACCCTCCACCGAACTGTCGCCGCAAGGAGAGGTAGTAATACGGTTTGCGTTACCCAAAGGGATCAAATACTACGTAACAGTAAA
>NZ_JAIXST010000258.1 GCF_027484545.1 Runella sp.
ATAACCTGTCGAGCAAATCAATTACTGGTGTAAAGTTGATTTCAACTTTAAATATGTTTGAAAGTCGTGATAGCGTATTGCTTGACAAGGGTTCGCGGCAATAAATCAATAAATCTTGCCCTTTTTTAGAAACGCCCTCAACCGTTATATTTTCTCTTTTGCCACCTGCAAAAACAAGCGAAACTTTAAAATCGTCTGCATTTTCAACTTCAGGCGATATGTAACTACTCGCACCACAAAGTAAAAAGTATTTATTGTCTGTTTTGTAGGGTTTAATTTCTTGAAACGAAATTGATTTTTGTTTCTGTGTGTCTTGTTTTTCCCCATATGTTGTAAGCAACTGCAAATATGCCTTGAACCAATCGTAGGAATATCTTAGGCTATTATTGATGTTTTCAGCTAAATCAACTCTGCTTTTTTTGATTTCAAGTTGTTTTTTTAAATCTTCAATTCCTTTGGCAAATTCTTCGTCAAAGTTTATTTCGGACTTATTTTCAATTTCTTGACTTTCGTTTTTCTTGTCTTTTTGTTTAGGTGTAAACTCATTTTGTAAGTCGTCTAAATCTTTGATAGTCTTTTCAATTTTTGATAATTTAGGAGGTGAATCAACTGAATCATTTGAATTTTCATTTTTAGGACGAGTTGAATTATTACTATTTTTTCTTGTTTTATACTCATCTAACAGCTTTTTTGCAAATTCCGCTTCTTCTTCACTTTCAAATTTAGAGGCAATTCTTTCGGTCTCAGTTAATACAACGGTTGGCTTAAAGGCTAATATGCGTTCTAATTCTACATTGATTTCGTAACCGTCAGCTAATTGGCTTATGCAGATCTCACTTGGTGCTACAAATTCTCGGTTTTTATTTAAAAGCCATTTTCTTTCTTTTAAAATCTTTCCAAAATTTTCTGAATATTGAACGGTTTTGGTAGAGTGGTTATAATCTTGACGAGTTGATTTTTCTATGGTTCCTAAAATACAATTACTATGTATTTTGACGATTTTGTTCCAAATAAATTTGCTATTATCAAAATTAATATTAGGTAATACTTCTTCAAGACCATCTACGACAATATCCTTATCAAATCCATTTATTCCTCTTACGTGCCATCCGTGAGAAGCTGAGAATATTACATAGTTGTTCCAATAAGTTTCTTTTCGTTTAACTCTTACTTTCTCACTTACGCCCAATTTCAACAAAAATTCTTTCAAAATTTGTTGTTCCTTTCCGTCTGTTATAAAACCGTGATAAGCTTCTAAATCAACAAATTTGGTGTCAGGCTTTGTTTCAAAATACTTTTCTAAATCTGATGTTGGATAATAAATGTCTCTTGCTTCACCTCTAAATCTTGTTTCATCATCATTTGTTTTGTAAAGAATAAATGATTTATCCCTTATAAGATTTATAAAATCCTCTGGTCGTCCTTCTTCTTTCCAATATTTAAAAAATAGTTCAAAATGAGGTTGTGTGTCAATTCCTTCATCTGTGTCATATAATGGGAATATATGATTGTAAATTTCATCTTTTAAACTTGGTTTTTTGATACCGAATTTTTCAATAAATTCTTTTGTTTTTTTATTTTTTAGTAATTCAGGGTCAATGGTTTTGTAAGTTGAATTTAATTCGTCTAATGGCAAAAATAAAATTCCGTGTAACTCTTTTCCATTTTGTTCAAATGCAGGAATTGCATTTTCTTGTGTATCTTTGAAAATAGGTTTTGTTTTGAATTTGTCTTGGTATGATTTTCTTTCCGACAAGTACTCGTAAAACGTATGAAGCCATTCATTTGATTGGTTTTTAATAAAATTACTTGTTACTAAGTCAGCAATTTTGTTCTCAAAGTCCATATTTGCTTTTATCAAATTGGGTTCTTTTTTGTCCCAAGACCTTTCAGAACCACCGTCAATATAATCTGTAATTTCTTTGTCCTTTGTTCTACCGATTGTTGAGAAAACCCACTTTGCATTTTGATTTTTGACTAATTCTGCAAGTTGTTCGTTAGTGAACAAGTTTGCCAAATCAGGCGAATCAGCCCAATATGCGTTTGGCTTATTAGCAAAAGTTTCGCCTTTTGCGGGTAGTATTTCTTCGGTTTGTAGTTTCTCTTTTATTGTAGTATAAAATTGAGAGAAAAAATTATCATTTCCATATTTTATATTTCTGTATGGTATTGTTTCGAAAATGTCATCGGTTATCAAGTTTAATTCCTTGAGAATAATTAAACTATCGGCAGCCAGTTTTGAAAGCAGCTTAACCATTGATGAATTATGTTCTTTAGAACGGTGTATTCCTTCTCGACTGTCAGTTAGCAAGAATGGTGCGTGAAGTATAAAATTTAAGTTGGTTGTTTCCTTTGTGGGAAAAAAGCAAAATGCAGAAAATTGTTTTGGTGTTAGTTTGTCTTTTTCGTCAAGAAAATAGCCAATAGAATAAGTGTGAATTTCTTCTGTAGAACGAGTAAATAGATATAGATTTTCTTTGGTTTGGTTTAGTCCAATTTGTTGATAGAGTTCAATTATTTCGTAAGTGATGTCGTTAGCTTGTTTTTGTTTGCTACTTTTTTTAGTGTATTCGCCTGTTCCAGCTTCTGCTTTCCATACTACTTCTTGTAAGCTGGATAAAAATAAAGTGGGGAAAACCAATTTTTTCAACTTTTCTAAAATGTCTGAATGTGCTTTTTGTGCGGACATTTCAGGTTTATTGAAAGGAAAATAAAAAGCAGTTTCATCCGTTTGTCTATCCGCCAAATCATTTTCCAATTTTACGGGAATAATAAACCTTTCGATTTTAAATTGAAAATTAGGGTCGTATATATGTGGTGTTTCGGTGTATTGAAAAACAGCTTTAAAACCAACTCCAAATTTTCCGATTGATGATTCTGTTTTGTTGCTGTTGGCAATGGCTGTAATTGAGTTAATGTGTCCGAGTGTGTTATTTTCTTTGTCTTGGTCTTCCGTGTCGGGATTGGAAACGCTAAAAAGTATTTTTCCGTTGTGTTTAAAGTATAAACCTTGAGTAGTTAATTGAAATGAAGATTTTGTTGCTTTTGCGTCATTTGCATTTTGTAAAAGTTCGTAAATAAAATGGGCTTGGTCGCTGTATTTTTCTACAACGCTGTTTTTAATTCCACGCATTGAAGGTTTTTCAAGCATTGTAGCACTTTCTTCTCTGTCTTTTGCAAGTTTGTCAAACCAATGTTGTTGTTGCTCTGTCATTGCTTTTCGCTATTATTTTCGGTTCTTTTACCTTGGTCGGTGGTGTCGTCATAAACTTACGGCTAACTCTCCATTATACGAAAATTATGCAATAGTTTTTGTATTCACTTTAACTATTACAAGTTTTTATTGTATTTATAAGATAGTAATTTTTGTAGGGTTGATGGCTATTCTTTTCATTATTCCCCAAAATAACACACCAAAGCAGTACCAAAACAAGAAACAGGCAACTCAAAAGAATTGCCTGTACAATGTTATAAAAGAGGGGTGCGAAAACCAAACGGGGAGTGGTTTCTGGGGTTATAAATTTATCAAACGGTAAAAATCAATGCGCTATCAGAAGAAAATCTGAATAATCCAAAAGTAAAATTGCAAATGCAGGTAAGTATCGACGGCTTTGTAGCAGGGCCCAACGGAGAAATGGATTGGATGACTTGGAATTGGGACGACGAACTGAAAGAATATGTCCAAAAGCTAACTGAGCCCGTGGATTGTATCATCCTCGGCCGTGTGTTGGTCCAAGGATTTATCCCTCACTGGACGGCGGCAGCAAAGAATCCCGAAAGCGACTCTTTTACCCACAAAATGGTGGATACTCCCAAAGTAGTTTTTTCAAAAACGTTGACTTCTTCCGAATGGGAAAATACGGTGTTGGCTGAAGGGACGATTGAGCAAGCAGTAATTGATTTGAAAAGTAGCGAAGGAAATGACATCATCGTGTACGGGGGGCGGCAACTTTGTTTCAAATTTGATAAAACACATTTTAATTGATGAATACCACCTGTTTATTAACCCAGCGGCTATCGGCAGCGGAATACCCATTTTTCAGGGATTAAAAGAAAAACTGCCCTTGAAATTAATAAAAAGTACCGGGTTTAGCTGCGGCATTACGGTGCTCTGCTACGAGCCAGACCGAAAATAATCAACGCTATAAAGAGAAACGGGCAGTCATTTGACCGCCCGTCTAACAATTTAAACAAACAAACAGGAATTTTTTACAATTCGCAAGCAGCGACCAAAGCACGTTTGGCATACACTTTTGCCAAATGTTTCCGATAGACTTTGGAAGCGTAGTGGTCTTCGTTGATGTCTATTCCTTCGGCAGCACCGGCCACTGCGGCTTCGATGGTTTCGAGCGTTGCGGCCTTGCCTAGGAGCGCAGTACTTACGGCTTCATCCAAAAATGCTCCTTCTCCGCTCACGCCGTTGAACGCAACTTTTGCTTCTGAAATAACACCGTCAGTAATCACAACAGCCACCGCACATCCTACGATAGCAAAGCGGGATGCCGGTTGCAAAAACTTCTGATAAGAGCTATTAGCTCCTGCAACAGGATTAGGAATATGAATTTCAGTTACAATTTCTCCTTCTTCCAATGCCGTACTGAAAAAGCCAGTAAAGAAATCGGCGGCGGCAATTTCGCGCGTCCCTCCTGCTCCTTCTACTTTGACAGTTGCATTCAGTGCCAACAGCACGCCCGGCCAATCTGCCGAAGGGTCTGCGTGGGCAATGCTTCCGCCCAACGTACCCATATTACGAACTTGAGTATCACCAATCAATTCTCCGGCTTCAACCATGGCCAGAAAACGGCTTTGGATATCGGCGTTTGAAATAATGTCGTTGTGTGTACTGGCCGCACCAATGGCGACAGCGCCATCGCCGGCTGTGATAAACCGTAGCTCAGCAATGCGCGCAATATCAATCAACAGTGAAGGGCTGTTGAGGCGCAACTTCATGGCAGGAATCAGGCTGTGGCCTCCTGCCAAAATTTTAGCGTCGGGATTCTCAGCCAGCAGGCTTATCGCCTCACTCACCGAACCCGCGCGTTTATAGTCAACTGCTTGTGGTATCATTTTTTAATTTGTGAATTAGTGAATGAATGTCGAGTTCAAAATGCAGAGTGTCGAATGTTGAAAACTTGACACTCTGTATTTTGAACTCGAAACTTATGATTGCATTGCGGTCCAGACTCTTTCGGGTGTCATCGGCATACGCACATCTTTGACCTTGTGTCCACCTGACCAGAGCGCATCAACCACGGCATTAACAACGGCCGGAGTAGACCCGATACAGCCGGCTTCACCTGCTCCTTTTACTCCCAGAGGGTTATGCGGGCAAGGTGTTACCTGACGGTCAAGTTCAAACATTGGAAAATCGTCCGCGCGCGGCATGGCATAATCCATGTAGGAAGCATTAATGATTTGACCGGTACTGTCAAACTCAATTCCTTCCAACAACGCCTGTCCAATACCCTGAGCCAATCCACCGTGAATCTGTCCGTCAACAATCATCGGATTAATCACATTCCCCACATCATCCACCGCAATGAAGCGTTTCACTTTGGTCGCTCCCGTTTCTTTATCCACTTCCACTACGGCAATGTGGCAGCCAAACGGATAGGTAAAGTTGGTAGGATCGTAGAAACTGCTGAAATCAAGCCCCGGTTCAAGGTTGGCAGGATACACGTGAGGCACGTAGGCAGTCAGAGCTATATCGCCAAAAGTCAGCGATTTATCTGTACCTTTTACCGTAAACTTACCATCCGCAAACTCAATATCGTCCGGTGAACATTCTAATTTATGAGCCGCAATTTTTGCACCTTTTTCAATGATTTTATCCAAGCTTTTCACAATGGCACTTCCACCCACTGCCAAAGAGCGCGAGCCGTACGTACCCATCCCAAAAGCAACGGATTCAGTATCTCCGTGGTGGATTTCTACATTTTCCATCGGAATCCCCAAACGGTCGGCCACAATTTGAGCAAAAGTCGTTTCGTGACCCTGACCGTGCGAATGCGCTCCGGTAAATACACTGACAGAACCAGTAGGTTGAACCCGAACCTGTCCCACTTCAAACAACCCTGCCCGTGCGCCCAACGAACCTACCACCGCCGACGGAGCAATTCCGCAAGCTTCGATGTACGTTGAAAAGCCTACGCCCAGTAATTTATTCGTTTTCGCAGCTTCGGCCTGCTCTTTTCTGAAATCTTCGTAACCCAACATTTCGAGCCCCCGCGCCAATACGCCGTGATAGTTACCACTGTCATACTGCAAAGCCACGTTGGTTTGGTAGCCCGGTTGGGTCACCCCGTCAAAAGGAGCAATGAAGTTTTTGAGGCGCAATTCCGTGGGGTCTATTCCCATTTCGAGCGCTGCCAAATCAATCAAGCGTTCTAGCAAAAAAGTGGCTTCGGGCCGTCCTGCTCCGCGATAGGCGTCCACCGCCGTTGTATTGGTAAATACGCAGGTCATGTCCAAGTGAATCTTGGGCGTGGTATAAAGTCCCTGTAATAAAGTGCCGTGGAGATAAGTCGGAACAGCCGTTGAGAAAGTGGAAAGATAAGCTCCTAAGTTTGCAAACGTTTTGATTCGCAATCCTACGATTTTGCCTTCTGTATCAAAACCCATTTCAGCAAATGTCACGTGGTCGCGACCATGTGCATCGGTCAAAAAGGCTTCTGAACGCGTCTCCGTCCATTTTACGGGACGGCCAGTTTTTTTAGCCGCCAACGTAACGAGCGCTTCTTCGGTGTAGTGATAAATTTTACTTCCAAAACCGCCACCTACGTCAGGACCCACGACGCGCACCTTATGCTCGGGCAATCCCAGCACAAACGCACACATTAACAGACGAATCAAGTGAGGGTTTTGGGTAGAAGTATAAAGGGTATAACGGTCATACACGTTATCGTAATGTCCAATGTAGCTGCGCGGCTCCATGGCGTTGGGCGACAGGCGTTGATTGACAAAATCCAACGAAGTAATGTGCGCGGCACTGGCCATTGCTTCATCCACTTCGGCTTTAGGGTTTCCGATTTCCCAGTCAAAACAAATATTGTTAGGAACACTGTCGTGTACCTGCGGAGCACCTGCCTCAACGGCTTTTGATGCATCAGTTACGGCAGGAAGTACCTCATAGTCAACAATTATCGCTTCGGCTGCATCCTGAGCTATTTCGCGGCTTTCGGCCACCACCAAAGCTACCGCATCTCCTACGTGACGAACTTTGTCTTTGACCAACAAAGGGTGCGGCGGCTCTTTCATGATATCGCCGTTTTTGAAATTGACCTGCCAACCGCAAGGTACGCCATAGTGGCCTACTTCTTCGCCCGTCATGATGGTCACCACGCCTTTCATAGCGGCGGCTTCCGAGGTGTCAATGCTTTTGATATTTGCGTGCGCGTACGGGCTGCGCAATATGTAGGCGTAGGTCATTCCTGGCAACACGATGTCGTCGGTATAACGGCCATGGCCCGTGATAAAACGCTTATCTTCAACGCGTTTTATAGATTTTCCAATGAATTTATTGCTCATGATATTTAGCCCCCCAGCCCCCGATGGGGGAGTTTAAAAAAATTGACTCTAAGTGGAGATTTTAGAGATATGACAAATTTGTTTAAATAAAAAACAAAAGTTCCCCCATCGGGGGTTAGGGGGCCGCCGTTTCCAGCTGTCCCGATGCGCTTTGTATGGCTCTCACGATATTATGGTAGCCTGTGCAGCGACAGATGTTGCCTTCGAGAGCCTCTCTGATTTCCTGTTCGGAAGGAGTTGAGTTGTGTTCGAGCAAATCAGCCGCACACATGATCATACCGGGCGTACAGAAGCCGCACTGCAACCCGTGCTCTTCTTTGAAACCTACCTGCAACGGATGAAGCTCGCCCTCAGGAGCGAGTCCTTCAATGGTAGTAATGCTGGAGCCATCGGCTTGAGCCGCAAGCAGCGAGCAGGATTTTACGGATTTCCCGTCTAAATGAATGGTACACGCTCCGCAGCTGCTGGTATCGCAGCCTACGTGCGTGCCCGTCAGACCGAGTACATCGCGCAGATAATGCACCAATAGCAAGCGGCCTTCTACCTCATGCGAGTAGGAAGTTCCGTTTACAGTTACTGAAATTTTTGGCATAATTAGCTAAAGGTTAAGTGCTTACGCACAAGTTGTTGAAAAAGCCCCCTAACCGCAGCGGCGGACCGCCCCAATGGGGGATTAAAGGAAATAAAAGTTTATTGTTAAATAAGTTGTTATCAACTCCAAATTGTTAACTGTTAACTGTTAACTCTTCCTCAAAATTCTTAAAGAATTGTTTGGTCAGGCTTCCTGCTACACCGCTCATTACGCGGTTTCCGGTACGGGCCAAAAGCCCCGACATATCGGCACTTCCTTCAAAAGACAATTCTGTTTGAGTATCGTTAAGTGATTTGAGAACCATCCGAATACTGGCATCAACGTTGCCTATTTTGCTGTTTTGCTGTACTTTAAGTGTAAAACTTTCGGGAGGAACGGGATCTGCAACCTCGGCTTTCCCTTCAAACTTGCCGCATACCGGACCAATTTTAACTTCGGCAATAGCCTTATAAATTCCTTCGCTTTCTAAATCCAAACGCGAAATCCCCGGCGTCACTTTGGCCAAGATGTCGGGGGTCATGAGCATATCCCAAATTTTTTGGGCGGGGGCATTGAGCGTATGGCTTCCGGTTAGTTCCATGTTCTATTTTGAGGTGGTAAATTTATAAAAATTATTCAAATAATAATATTTCAAAACTACAACAATCCCCCTTCACCGCTTTGCACAATTATCTAAAAAAAGAGAACTATCCTATCAAAAGGAAGAAAGTGAGGATACACTTCCCTGCTACTTAGCTCAATGAACTCGAAAAAGTCATGTGAATAAACAAAGTATCAAAATTTTACGATTTTCTTTCGATAATTCGCTGGGGTGTCACCCGTTGTTTTTTTGAAGACTTTCAGGAAATAATTGAGGTTGTTGTAACCGCACGCAAAACAAATGTCGGATATACTGTAAATAGTATTATTCAACAATTTCATTGACAGCTGAATACGCTGTTGATTAATGTATTCGACGGGGGTAACGCCATACTGTTGTTTAAAACAGCGGAAGAAGTTAGGCTCACTCATACAGGCTTTGTCAGCCAGTTCACGAATAGTGAGATTTCGGTGAATATTTTCCTGTACATACTTGACCGCGTAAGCAAGGCGATTGGTATTGGCCAGTTGTTGCAGGTTGGTCGTCAATGCCATTCGTGCTTTGGTTTGCATGAGCCGCACGATGAGTTCCTGCAATACGAGATTGGCAAAATAGTCTTTGGCAGTGTTGTTTTCAGTAAAAATGTAGATCAATCTCTCAATCAGTTGATGAATTGCCTTTTCGTTGGTAAAATAAAAATTATCGTTCGTAAATTGCCACCCCGCTTGGTTGTCTACCAAAGGGGCTCGCTCGTTGAGGGTTTCAACTAAGGCTCGGATTTTTGCGGGGGAAATAGCCAAAGCCAAACATTGCGTTGGGTTTTGGCTAGTGGCCTCGGGAAAGTCGATTTTCATAGTTTGATGTGCAGGTACAATGACCGACTCACCCGGAAAAAAATCAAAAGAGGGCGCATTGGATAAGTGCATCACCTTTTTACCTCGTATCATGCTCGCCAACACGGGATTACCGAACGTAAGTTCTACATTTTTGGCTGCTTGGTGGGTCTCGTAGATATTCAGTTCCGCGCTGTCAAGGGTGTAAGTCGTACGATTTTCGACAATTAATTCTAACTTTCTTGACTGAAGATGGGTTGAAATATCGAAAGCGTTCATGAAGCAGGTAAGGTTATTAAAAATCAGATCATCTATTCACACTACTATTAGAGAAATCCCGACAATTTTATGACTTTTTCTATACAAAACCAACGTACAATGCCTATTAAAAGTATAAAAGTAAGATTAGGTTTACTTTCTATTATTGTCCTGACCGGTACAATGAAAACGTTGGGTCAAGCCAATGACACTTTGCTCATCCGTCAACTCGCTCCCGTTACCGTAAGCGCTACCCGCCTCGAAATCAACGAAAAACGTTTACCGGCTGCTTTGACCGTTTTGGGCGGTGGTCGCATCCAAATTGGGCAACCGCAATTGTCGTTGTTTGAATCCTTGGGGGGGGTTGCAGGCTTATTTGCTCAAAATCCCGACAATTTCAGCCAAGATCTCCGCATTTCCATTCGTGGTTTCGGAGCTCGCGCGGCGTTTGGTATTCGCGGTATTCGTCTGGTGATTGATGGTATTCCGGAATCAACTCCCGACGGCCAAGCTGACGTAGACAATCTGGACATGGGAGCGATGCGCCGTTTGGAAGTAATGCGCGGCCCTTCTTCGGGACTATTTGGGAATGCTGCGGGAGGAATTTTAAATTTTCAGACGGAAAATGCCAACGAAATGTCATTGCTGGAAGGCCAGGTTACGGTAGGGTCCTACGGATTACGAAGCTATCGCTTTAAAACGGGTGTTCAAAAAAAGAAGTTTCAATACGTTTTTATCGCTACCCGCAATCAATCAGAGGGGTATCGAGCACTAAGTCACATGGAAAGCACGATTTTGAACTTAAAACTCCGTTATGATTTTGATTCCCTCACTCGAATTTCAATTTTGGCCAATTACGGCAACAGCCCCGTAGCCGACGACCCGGGCGGACTTACTTTACAGCAAGCCACAGAAAATCGCCGCCAAGCGCACCCCAATAATATGCGTTTTTTGGCGGGAGAATCAGTCGCTCAAGGACGCGTGGGGATTACCTTTGAGAAAACGATGGGAAAGCATTTGATTTTTGCCCGGGCTTTTGGGACCAAACGCGATTTTGCCAACTATCTGGCATTTCAAGCCGCTGGGGCCGGAACCATCAATCGAACCTTTGCGGGAGCCAGTTTTCAGTACCAGTTTTCCCAAAAATTTGATTTGATTGGTTATCGTTTTCGCTTGGGCATGGATGTAGAATCTCAAGGCGACACCCGACGACGCTTCGATAACTTGATTGGAGAACGCGGCAAACTGACGTTTGATCAATTGGAGTCGTTTAAAAACATAGCCGCCTACGTTACTCAGGAACTGACCTATCAAAAAGTAACGATGTTGGTCGGTCTTCGTTCGGATGCCATTCGTTTACACGCCACAGATTATTTTCTGACCGACGGTGACCAATCCGGAAAGCGGCAGTTCAGTCGGTTGAACCCAAGTGTCGGAATTTCGTTGGAAGCATCCTCTAAAGTCAATATTTATACCAATCTCGGAACAAGTTTTGAAACGCCGACCATGAGCGAACTTTCCAATAATCCTACGGGAACGGGCGGTTTTAATCCTGACTTAAATCCTCAACAGGCCGTGAACTACGAAATCGGGGCTAAGACGTACTTTAGTCAACGACTGCGTACTGACGTTGCCCTTTTTGATGTAGAAGTAAAAGACGAACTCGTGCCTTATCAAATCACCGGGCAAGCCGGACGAGTATTTTACCGAAACGCCGGACGTTCGCGCCGGCAGGGAGTTGAGTTGAGTTTGAATGCCGTTTTGGCCAAAGGTTTGACTTTGTTTTCCAATTATACGTACTCTGATTTTCGCTACCGCGAATACCAAACGACCACGGGAAAATTTGACGGGAATGTACTTCCCGGCATTCCAAAACACGCTGCTCAGGCTGAGTTACGGTATTTTACCCCCGTTGGCATATTTGCCATTGCTCAGGTACGTCACGCGAGTCTGCTCTATGCCGATGACGCCAACGCCGTGACAGCCAATGGCTACACAGTGGTGAACTTACGGGTAGGCGGGCAAAAAACGTGGGGAAGAATGCATATAGAACCGTTTATCGGCGTTAACAATTTATTGGATGCCGCTTATTTTCAGAATGTGCAAATCAACGCAAGTGCCAATCGTTATTTCGAACCCTCGCAGGGAAGATTTTGGTTTGGCGGCGTGAAGGTAGGAATCAAGTAAAAATTCTTGAAACAGTTTTAAACTTTCATGGTTAAAAAGTATCTAACAACTGGTTTGCAAAAACCTTACAGTCCGCCGTTAAAATAGATTTATATCAATAATCTCTTTGCAAACTTTTAAGGTTTCAGTATATCGGCCATGAAAACAAAGTTCTTTTTTGACGCTTGATTGCTTGGTTTTGTCGCTTTAAGTACATAAAATTAGAATGTTCGACATAAATTTGTGCATCTGAAACGAGCTGCTAAATGAGTCGCAAACATCCGTAAGGAGTAAAAAATCGTATATAAGACAAGAGTTCACACAAGAAAAAAGAGCAACTATTTTCAGGGAACTTTTAAAGGCAGTATATTTGTTATTTAATTGTTATGACAACTGAGGTTGTGACACAATTTGGAAACAGAAACTTACGTTAAGTAAAATATTTTTAAAATGGCTGTATGGGTTGGACAAGCCTCGACTTTTAGTTGAGGCTTGTTTTTTGTCACTACCTCAAGGTTCTCTATTTCCTGACGCCTTTCACCGGCACTGCTTTAAACTCCTTATCAAAGGAATACACTTCCGTATATTTTCCATCATTCACATCCGACATAAACAGCGTCAGCGTGTCTTTTTTGAGAACCGCCTCCACCTGATAATTGCCTTCGGCATTGTCGTAATAGACTTCTTTGGCATTCAGAACTTTGTGGTTTTTATCAAATAAACACAACCAAACGGTATTCTCATTTTCGTATTCGCGGGCAATGAGGTACATTTTATGCGAAGGCGTATCAAGTACTCTGTCTATTAAATGATATTTGTAGTCATTGGCAAAGTTTTCATCAAGGGCCGTTTCCACCTTAAATCTCTCTATTTCATTTTTGGTCAAAACAGGCAATTTGTTTAACCGATTGTTTTCAATTAAATTACTGAATGTCAAGGAGAAAGACTTTATTTTTGGCTCATTACTTACCACTTCTTTTGGGGTAGACACTGCTACTTCTTTACTCGGCTCAACGGGTTTCTTTTGTTCCTCTGCGGGTTTGCATCCAAAAGCAAGGAGTAATAGAAACGCTGACAACAATTGGGCTTTATTCAATTTTTGATTCATGGCTGTTATGGAATTTTTCTAACGGGTCTAAACAATTTTTCTGAGTTTGAGAAGCGTTGATTGGATGGCACGTTCTCCTTTTATATCTTGCTGAGGTGCTTCCAATTTAAAAATAGTCAGTTGTTTGGTAGTTTTATCAAAGCTCCAAACGGCATATTCGAATTCCTTTCGGTTGTTTTCAAGCATAATCACATTACCTGCCTCCAATGGTTCCGACATACAATCTCCTGAGAAACAAACAGAAAACTTGCTGAAGTTGGGCAGACCTTTAATAGCCCCATTTTCTGCAAACGTTATCATTTTAGATTGCTTGTCAGACGCATTGATAACTTCATAGTTGCCGGCGATTGTGGATTTGTTCAATCCATACTCAAACCCTTCAAAAACAGAGGTTTTGGCAAAGGCGGCTGGTGATTTGCTGCCCGTAAAATCCTGCTCCAACGCCACAAAAGAAGTATCGGACGAAACCAACAAGACCAAATCCCGCAATACACCCTGATGTTGGTACGCCTTCTTGACGAAACAGGTATCGTGTTTGATTTCGTACTTCAGCGCATATTCTTCAAATCCATTTTTAACCAATACACTGTCAGGTTTATCAAAAACCAACTCGTCGGTACAGTAAAAAGGAATGGCGCTCAGAAGCGTATCAGAAGAATGATTCAGGTAGGATTGATTAATGAAGGTTCCCTTTAAGGCAATTGATTTTTTCTCATCATTTACCAAACATGCCTTCAATCCAGTGGAAACCAATAGTGAAATGAGTAGGTACTTTATCTTTTTCATAGCTGCTAAATCGTCTTGATACTTATAACGATTAAATTGACGCAGCAAAGATGCTGAAAAGTAAAAAAGGATTAAAGTAATGGTTTCTCAGGCGTAGAAAAACCAAAGTGAATCGCGAAGAGAAGCGATTAAACCGTTGGAGCAGTGTAAAGTAAAAGGGCAAGGGGCAAATAAGCGAAGGGCAAAAGTTCAATGAATAGCGTCTTTTGGGGGTTGCTTTGCAAAAGACAAAATTAAGCAAAGGGCAAAAGTCGGACTGTTGCACGGCTAATCAGATTACTTTTTGAGTTTTGAGGCTTCGTACATACCATTCCCAAAAACCAGAATCAGGATAAGGGGCATCAAAAGTGCGCCCGTTTTAAAGCCAGAGCCCGTCATGGCATACGAGCCTGCGGAGAATTTGAAGTAAGTGTTTATGAGCAGCCCTACAGAGACTAAGGTCAAAAGGCCCAATACTAAAAGCGCGGTTTGTCGGCTCGTTTTCTTCATAAAAATGGCAATGGAAACTGCCACAAGTGTGGTCAATCCCACCGTTGCCAAGGCGCGCGGGAAGGTTCTGATCATATCGTATTTGAAAAACAAAATACCTAATTTTCCCAGCAAATTTGGATGCGCTAACAACCAGGCATCAATGACAACTAAAACAAGAATGATAAAATAGAAAGAAGGGTTCTGTTTCATTTCGTTTCGGCGATATGTGTATATTTGGGGCAAATATAATCCATTTTATGCAAGAACATCACCTTTCTGTGACCCGTACGGCACGATATTTTACGCTTGGTTCACTCGATACAACTACTCGGCAGGTTTGGTTGGTCCTCCACGGTTACGGTCAATGAGCGCAATTTTTTATCCGAAAATTTGAAATTCTTAATGATAGGCATGTCTTGGACTTATGGTACGTAAGAGACTTGCAATAAAATTATTTTTAGACAAAAATATCATCAATTAGTACTGTAAATTTGATGCAAGATTTAAAACTCAAAATATAGACGGATGAAATCGGTGACCTATTGCCTAATTGGCCTATTCATGCTGTTGTTTTCTTCTTGCGGGTACGACATGCCCGAGGATGTAAAATTGGCTTATGAAAAACTGCCAGAAGAAATAGATTTCAATTTTGATGTCAAGCCCATTTTGTCAGATAAATGCTTTGCATGTCATGGTCCCGACAGCAAAAAAAGAGAGAAAAAAGTTCGATTAGACATGGAAGAAGAAGCTTTTCAAGCCTTGGGGAAAGACAAAAGCTACCATGCCATTGTTCGCGGTAACGTAGCAAAAAGCGTGGCCGTCGCGCGCATCCTTTCTGAAGATCCAGAAACAGTAATGCCCACGCCAAACTCTCATCTCAAATTAACAGCGGCAGAAAAGGCGATTATCATTAAATGGATAGAACAAGGTGCCAAATATGAAAAACATTGGTCGTTTATTAAACCCGAAAAAAGAGAACTCCCCGAAATAAAAAATAAGAATTGGGCTAAGACCCCCATTGACTATTATGTTTTAGAGAAGTTAGAATCAAAGAAAATTGAGCCCGCGGCACAAGCAACCAAAGAAACGTTGATTAGAAGAGTTAGTTTTGATTTACGCGGATTGCCCCCTACTTTATCTGAAATTGACCAGTATTTAGCCGATAAAGCACCTGATGCCTACGAAAAAATGATTGACCGCTTCTTAGCCTCCAAATCATACGGGGAGCGTATGGCTGCCGATTGGCTGGATGTGTCTCGCTATACCGATAGCGATGGTTACTTAGATGACAAGCACCGAGATTTCAGTCCTTGGAGAGATTGGGTAATCAAGGCATTTAATCAAAATATGAGTTACCAGCAGTTTATAACTTGGCAGCTTGCTGGCGATTTAGTAAAACACAGAACCACCGAAAGTGTCCTTGCCACTGCATTCAATCGCTTGCACCGAAAAAACTCAGAGGCGGGTATTATCTACGAAGAATTCAGAACGGAATATGTAGCAGACCGGACACTGACACTCGGAAAGGCTTTTATGGGACTGTCCGTAGAATGTGCCAGATGCCATGACCATAAGTACGACCCCATTTCTCAAAAGGATTATTTTCGGCTGTTTGGTTTCTTCAATAGTACGTACGAGTTGGGTAGTGCGGTTTATGGTCCAGATCAAGCCCCAGGCCCCTCCCTCTTATTGACAACACCCAAAAAAGACTCAATCATCACCTTTATTAAATCCAAGATTTCAAAATTAGAAGAACAACTAAATCAAATTGCGTTAAAGTATAATACAATAGAAGGAACCGAAGCGGTCAAGAAACACCTTAATACAGAAATGCAGCATAGTTTGATTGCTCATTATTCCTTCGACCAAATCAAACACAAGAAGGAGAAAGAGTATTTATCACCCGAAGCCAATAATAAAACAAAGCCCCTCGCGATCAAAGAACCAAAAATTCAAAAAGGCAGAAAAGGGTCGGCTTTGTTTTTGAATGAATTTACAACGGTGGTGTTGCCAGAGAAATTAGGCTGGTATGAACATACTGTTCCTTTTTCTACCAGTCTCTCTATTTTTCCAGACACCTTATATCCCGACGTAAATATTTTTTCTCATGCCGAAGATATAAGATTGGGTCTCAAAGGATATTCTTTGTTTTTAGAAAACAACAAACTCAAGTTTATCATGGCTCACTCTTGGCCACAAAATGCCATTCATGTGACGACCAAGAAACCAGTTGCCATCAAAAAATGGACAGAGGTCACCATCACTTATGACGGTTCGGGCCGCGCAGATGGGGTTCACATTTATACCAATGGTGTTCCAGCAGAAGTGGAAGTGATTGGAGAACGTGTTTATAAATCCATTCTATATAGGAAGGACATTCATACTTATGGCTTTGCAGGGCTGCAGTTAGGGGTAAAAGGGCAGATAATCACCTTCGAAAATGGTGGTTTAGACGAATTGAAATTATTTAACAAAGAACTATCGGCCTTGGAAGCCTTGCATCTTTTTGATGAAAAAATGAGCTATGATGCTATTAGTAGAAATCAATCGCTGGTGGCTAAGCATTTTGCTTTGCAAAGAAAAATGAAAGCCCCCCTGTTTATCGTCACGAAACAATGGCGCGATAGCTTAAATAAGGTATTGGATGATACTCCCGAAATCATGGTGATGGGAGATTTGCCCAAACCAAGAAAAACGTTCGTACTCAATCGAGGAATGTATGATGCCCCCACCGACGAAGTACTACCAACCGCACTGGAATCTGTTTTACCTTTTGATAAATCGTTGCCAAGAAATAGATTAGGGCTTACCCACTGGCTTTTTGATGCCAACAACCCACTGACTGCACGGGTAATTGTCAACAGAATATGGGCCATGCACTTTGGGCAAGGTATCGTAAAAACGCCAGACGATTTTGGAAGCCAAGGAGGCTTGCCTTCTCATCCTGAACTTTTGGATTATCTCGCCATTTCATTTGTAGAATCGGGATGGGACATCAAAAAACTCCACAAAATAATTCTACTGTCGGCCACTTATCAACAAAGTTCTGTCATACGCCCCAGCATCTATGAAATAGACCCCACCAACGATTTATTGGCCAGAGGTCCAAGTTTCCGCCTTTCGGCAGAAATGCTCCGCGACAATGCACTTGCAGTAAGTGGGCTTTTAGTGGATAAATTGGGTGGGAAGAGTGTTTATCCTTACCAACCCGCTGGACTTTGGGACGAAATTTCTAATAAACCCTGGCGATATCCCTACCTCCAAGAACCTGGCGAAGGGCTTTATCGTAGAAGTATTTATACTGTTTGGAAAAGAACCTCTCCGCCTCCTTCCATGATGATTTTTGACGCACCAGATCGTAGTTTTTGTACAGTGGGGCGGCGATCTACGAGTACGCCATTACAAGCTTTGGTACTGCTGAATGACCCCCAAATGATAGAAGCGGCCAGAGTCATGGCAGAGAAAATGAATAAAAAAGAAAGTAGCCCTATTGTACGACTCACCACTGCTTTCAGAACTTTATTGGGAAGACTACCTGATGAGAAAGAAAAAAAGATGCTGACTACTTTTTATCAACAGCAAAAGACCAAATATGCAAAACGAAAAGCGGATGCCATTGCCTATTTGGATACGGGAGAGTTGCCCCGTGATACCTCACTTGACCCTGCCGAAACAGCCGCTTTAGCTTTTGTCATCAATGGCCTCATGAACACCTCTGAAGGATACTCAAGAAACTAATAACAATGGGAAACTTAAATGAACAAATAGCCTTGATGGAATCCCGAAGAGGATTCCTAAAAACCGCCTCTTTAGGATTTGGCTCATTGGCGTTGGGAAGTTTGCTCAATTCCTCATCGTCTATGGCGGCCGGGGCGATTAGCAAGCCTACCCAAACTGCATTAAATGGGGTATTGGGCAGTAGGCATTTTCCCAGCAAAGCCAAAAGGGTAATTTATTTATTCCAAAGTGGTGGGCCGTCACAGTTGGAATCATACGACTACAAACCTATATTGGCCAAATGGCACGGTCAAGAAATTCCCGCTTCTATCAAAAGTACACAGCGCAATTCGGGCATGGTGGCGGGTCAGTCCAGTTTTCCGCTGGTACAATCCATTTATGATTTCAAACAATATGGCCACGCTGGCGCATGGGTTTCAGAGTTATTCCCTTATACTGCAAGCATTGTGGACGATTTGTGCATTATCAATTCCATGTACACAGAGGCCATCAATCACGAGCCTGCGGTTATGATGATGCAAACAGGCTCTCAACAAGGTGGACGTCCGTCTATTGGTTCATGGTTGAGCTATGGCCTTGGTACTGACAATGAGAATTTACCCAGTTTTGTGGTAATGATTTCTAAAGCGGGCGGAGCACAGCCTCTTACCTCAGCCGCTTGGGGTAATGGCTTTCTACCTTCTCATCACCAAGGAGTGCAGTTTAGGTCGGGTAGCGAACCTGTTTTATACCTAAAAAACCCGTATGGTGTACACGAAACAGATAGAAGAGAGCATATTGACTTTATCAAAGGCATGAACGAGCATCAATTCGATGTATGGGGCGACCCTGAAATTCACTCAAAAATCAGCCAATATGAAATGGCATACAAGATGCAAGCTTCTGTTCCTGACGCGGTTTCTACCAAAGATGAACCCGACTATATCTATAAAATGTATGGCGAAGATGCCCGTACTCCTGGCACTTATGCCGCCAATTGTCTTCAAGCCAGAAAATTAGCCGAAAAAGATGTGAAGTTTATCCAACTCTACCACATGGGCTGGGATCATCATGGCGGCTTGCCCTCTGGCATGAAATCACAGGCAAAAATAACAGACCAAGCCAATGCCGCCTTAATTCTTGATTTGAAACAAAGGGGATTACTTGATGATACCTTAG
Organism: Runella sp.; assembly: GCF_027484545.1. Taxonomy (GTDB): domain Bacteria; phylum Bacteroidota; class Bacteroidia; order Cytophagales; family Spirosomataceae; genus Runella. Next base: position 19,218 of record NZ_JAIXST010000258.1, read on the forward strand.
TTGTATGGGGTGGTGAGTTTGGCCGTACCAGTTTCTCGCAAGGAAGATTAACTCCGACAGATTATGGCCGAGACCATCATCCAGGTTGCTTCACCATGTGGATGGCAGGTGCAGGGATAAAGACAGGGATGGTCTATGGCAAAACCGATGATTTTAGTTACAATGTTGTGCAAAATAAAGTACACGTACACGATTTTCAGGCTACTTTAATGCACCTGCTTGGCATAGACCACGAGCAACTAACTTTCAAGCACCAAGGCAGAAGATTCCGCTTGACTGACGTAGCAGGGCATGTGGTAAAAGATATATTATCCTAATCTATGCAATGACAAGCACACTCCTCGATATTATGCAAGAACATCACCTTTCTGTGGCCCGCACGGCACGATATTTTACGCTTGGTTCACTCGATACAACTACTCGGCAGGTTTGGTTTGTCCTCCACGGTTATGGTCAATTGGCGCAATTTTTTATCCGAAAATTTGAAATTCTTAACGATGGGCATACCTTCATTGTGGCCCCCGAAGCCCTCTCCCGATTCTATTTGGAAGGAGTGACGGGACGCGTGGGGGCTTCGTGGATGACTCGCGAAGAACGTCCACAGGAAATTGCTGATTACGTAGCTTATTTGAATCAACTTTACGATACTGTTCTGGAAGGGCAGGACTTTTCCAAAATACAAATCAATGTGTTAGGGTTTTCACAGGGCAATGCAACGGTGTTGAGATGGCTCAACAATGATCATGTTCATTGCGACCACCTCGTGATTTGGGCTGGCTTTTTTGCCAATGGAATTGCCGATGTCATTGACCCAGTTAAATTGGCTAACGTTCCAACAACATTAGCTTATGGTACAATGGATGAATATTTGGTACAGATAGACTTAGAAAAATACGGGGCTGATATTCAGGCCGCAATTCCGCATTTGCAGATTGTTACTTTTGATGGAAAGCATACAGTTGATGCCGAAACTTTGAAAAAAATAGCGTTCAACTAAGTGAATATCGGCAAAAATTCGCTCCTTTTTTATCTTCCAAATACACTTTAAACACCATTTTATCCTTTTAATAAACTTTACAATTAAACTCATCAATCCCATTTTTTGAAAATCTACTGGTGTACAATTTATAAGTTAATTGATCGCTATTTATTTCGATGCCTTTTCTGCCAATTTTATTCCTGTTCAAAGTGAATTATAAATGTTCATTAAGCGTTTAAAATAATAGAGATAAAATCAACGTAATCTTTGCGTTTCTCTCTCACATTTGGGCATCAAAACCTAATTTATGTACCTAATCTATAGTGCATGTTACATTTGCCTTTATTCTAACAATTAAAAAACAGATAACTAGATAGCTATTCTATCTACTTTGGTGTTTTGCTTTGTTTATAAACTTGCTTATGAAACTATATATCAAATACATGGTTAGCCTTCGATGCAAGTTGATGGTAAAGGAAGAATTAAAAAAGCTTAAAATCCGTTTTGATGCGGTTGATTTGGGAATAGTTGAAATTCGATGTGAAATCACTTTAGAACAGCGAGAGATGCTGAAGGAAAATCTGCTGAAGTCGGGATTGGAACTGCTGGATAACAAAAAAACTATCCTGATTGAAAAGATAAAAAATGTAATAGTTGAAATGGTTCATTATCTGGATGAATTACCCAATATGAATTATTCCGATTACGTCAGTGAAAAATTAGGATATGATTACACCTACCTTTCTAACCTATTTTCAGAGGTTAAAGGCATTACTCTTCAGCAATTTATTATCATTCATAAAATTGAACGCGTCAAAGAATTATTATTGTATGACGAAATGAATCTTACAGAGATTGCTTACAAACTTCATTACAGCAGCGTAGCGCATTTATCCAACCAATTTAAGAAAGTAACCGGGCTTTCTCCTACTTTTTATAAGGAGTTAAAACAAAAGCGTGCGAGTAATCTGTGAAATATGTAAGATTTCATCGCAAAAGTGTAATGCTCTCCCACTGAAATGTTATCATCTTTGTCTTGTTCTTTAACGATAATAAAATAATGATCACTCTCCAACAACAATACACTGAAATGTTTAAAATCACTGGCAATTGGGCTATTATGGCACAACAGCTGAAAGAAAAATTTGCTCTGTTGAAGGACGGTGAACAAAAATCAGAATTAGGAAGAGAAAATGACCTAATCAGACGAATAGAAATAAGATTGAAAAAAGCGTGAAATGGTAATCAATAATACAGCGTAACGAGATTGAAATTAGTTAGGCATGAAAAAAGGAGTGCTTTGGGCGTTGTTTTTCGTTTATACACTACCTTTAGATGCTCAAAATCTATTTGGTAACGAATGGATTAGGGCCAATCAGAAGTATTTGAAAATATCTATTAATCAAACTGGCATTTATCGCATAAATTATCAGGATATTAAAAAGGCAGATGCCGCTTTTCTGCAAACCAATCCCATACATTGGCAATTATTCTTCAGAGGAAAGGAAATAGCCATCCGAATTGTGAATTTACAAAACGGTATTTTCGGCGAGCAAGACTATATTGAATATTACGGCGAAGCCAACGATGGAAGTCAGGATTCGCTACTATATAGGCCACAAAAGCGACTCCATCCCTATCAAACGCTGTTTTCGGATGTCTCTGCCTATTTCTTAACCATGAATTCTGCTTCAACTGGCAAACGCATACCTGAACTGAATACATCAACACAAGGGCTTACGCCCGAAAAGTTTCACATCGAAGAAACCGTTCAGTCTTTCACTTCCGACTACAGTTTTAATAATCTCAAAGGTATTGAACCCACCCTTCAGCAAAGTTATTTTGAGCCAGGCGAAGGGTGGACGGGAAAATTACTAACGGCAGATTCCATCGGAATTGTTCAATTCAACTTAGTGAATCAGGCAATAACCGATTGGCCCATCAAACTGGAAGGAATGGTCAACGGTCGCGATAATTTGTTCCATTCGATTCAGTTACAGTTGGATACTAACCCTCAAACTGCGTTGGCTCCCTTGAATTTTTGGGGCTTTACGAGTCAAACTTTTCAGGCTATCATCCACAAAGATGCCGTTCACAATCAGCAAATTACTCTTCGTTTTAAGCCTAAAAAAATCAACGGTACCAATAACTTTTCAATCACTTACGTAAAACTCTCGTATCCGCAGGCATTTGACATGATTGGGCAAACAACTAAGGTATTTCACCTGCCCACTAAGTCTCAACAGTCAGCTCTGCTCTCCATACAGAATGTGCCTCCTAAAGCAGTAGCCTATGACATTACCGACAAAACCAATTGCCGATTTTTAAACGCAGAAGTTCGCGACGGTCAAACTCAGGTAGTTATCAATGAAACAACCCGCAATCGAGACATTCTGCTCACCAATCAATTGCTAAAACCGCTTGACATCCACCCGGTTTGGTTTCCATTGAATTTTTCGTCCTCCGTTGATTATTTGATTGTTACCCATGCTTCGCTTAAACAATCAGCCATGGCTTATGCAGATTACCGGACTTCTTCTGCGGGAGGTGGGAACAAAGTTTTGGTTGTGGAAACTGACTCCCTGTACGATGAATTCAATTACGGTGAACGAAATCCGCTGGCACTGAGGCGTTTCGCAGACTATATGCTGTCTGCAACGGCTGTCAAAAATTTACTGCTGATTGGTAAAGCGTGCAGTTATCCCTACTTCATTAAAACCGCTGCCGATGATTTAGTACCAACCATTGGGTATCCGGGTTCAGATATTTTACTGACTGCGGGCTTAAAAGGTTTTTCTGCCAACACACCAGCAATTCCCACAGGAAGGCTCAACGTAACCACTAACGAACAGGTTTTGGCCTATTTGGCAAAAGTCAGGCAATTGGAAAGCACAATTTCCAACGGTTTGTGGCGTAAACACATCGTACACATTAGCGGGGGAAAAACTCAGGAAGAAGCGCAAAGTTTGCAGGCAACCATGAAAAACTTGGGCGATGTATTTATGAATGGTTTTCTGGGAGGCAAAGTCACTTCATTCAGCAAAAGCAACCCGTACGAAAAGGTAGAGCCTGTTGACATTTCGTCGGTTGTCAATGAGGGTGTCAGTCTGATTACCTTTTTTGGCCATGCCGGGCCCTCCATTACGGATATGAATTTTGGATTTGCTTCACCGCCACAAAACGGATTTCGCAACTCATTGTACCCACTCATGATTTTTAACGGCTGCGGAGTCGGCGAGATTTTTTCCCGTTTCAATACCCTGTCTACCGATTGGTTATTGGCTTCCGAAAAAGGAGCAGCACTGGTACTTGCCCACTCCTATTATAGCTATGAAGAACCGACAAGTCGTTATCTAACAAAGCTTTACAATGATTTATTTGCAAATTCAACGACCCTTGGTCTTTCGCTCGGTCAACTACAACAGCAACTAAACGAGCGCCTTGAAAAAGAGGGCGTTACCCTTTTTGATGTAGCGGTGCTGTTGCAAATGGTTCTTCAAGGCGACCCGGCGCTGAGCCCATATCCATTACCGCATCCTGACTTCGCTGTCGGACAAAAAGGAATTTACCTTCAGTCATCGGTCACGGGCAGCACGCTCAAAAACAGTGATTCGCTTCGACTTATTATTCCAATGGCCAATTTGGGAAAATTTGTACCGAATCAACCGGTTTCGTTATTGCTCAAAACGACAAGTAAAGTATCCACCAATAAAGTCATTCCTTTCAAAGCCTTTCGTTACCGCGATACGCTGTTTTATACACTACCCAAAGATGTAAGTTTGCAAAAAATAGAAGTAGTCATTGACCCTGACAATCAAGTCGTTGAGTTAAGTAAAACAAATAATTCGGCAACCCTGCTGATGGATTGGACTCAGGCGACAGGCAGCAGTTACCCAGCCAATATACTGCCGGATTTAGTCAGCCCCGTATTGAGCGTTTTTATTAACGGAGCATTGAAAGAAAATCCCGTCCTTGTTGATAGAAAACCGAAGTTAGCTATTTATTTGGTTGATGAAAACCCGTTATTATCCAATGATTTAAGCGCGGTTGAGGTGTTTTTAGTTGCTTGCAGCACATGCAGCCCGGAGAAAATAGCCCCTCAATTGCTCACCATTACTTCTGTTTCAAGCAATCAACTGCAAATTACTACTCAATTAGACCTGAAAGAAGGCAGCACATATCAACTCATTATTTTTGGAAAAGATGCAGCCGGCAATCGAACTCGCGTACCTTACACCCTCACTCTCAATGTAGTAGACGCTAATGAGTCCATTACGTTTGAGGCTTACCCAAACCCGGCGATTTCGTACGTTAAATTTGAACTGAATCTGAATGTAAGAGAGTTGCCCACCGAATCTCGATTCACCATTTATAATTTGTTGGGAATACCCGTTTTCGACGATATTTTTCCCCTCTCAACGGGCAAAAACACTTTTTTGTGGCAAGCCAAAGCACCGGGACATTACTTCTACCAATTACGACTCGTCGGGAAAGACGGTCAGGCAGAAACTCATACCGGGAAACTTATCTGGCTGTATTAAGGCAAACGATTAGAGACGATTAACTCCCATTTCAGTTTTGTCCCCGACTCAATAATGCCTTTGCCAATGCAATAAGGTGACGATTGACAAAAGGCAAGTGCGGCATTTTCACGGTACACTAAGCCAATGTTGGGGGCATAAATTCGTAGGTATCTCGATTGATTGACCAACGTGGAATCATTGGCTCCAACTACTGAAATTGTGTTAGTGAACCCAAGCTTACCCACTGTAAATGATTGACCCGGATTTCGATAGCGAAGCAACGTATCGGGGTTAGTATTGTACACATTTGTATTCCAAGAGGCAGTCAGTGCAATGGGAAAAGCCAGCTTAACTTTAAGTACGTTATTTTCCTGACTGACAACTTCCGAAAGGCTTTTATAAACAGTATGAAAGCCGGTAAGTTTCCAGGCTGCCTGTTCCGTTTGCCGCACAGACTCTTCTACCAGAAAATACAATTGCCCGTTTTGGAAGTAAGAACTACTGATTCTTTCCTGAAATTGGTAGACGTTTTTGATGGATGAATTGGTCGACACATACTTTTCCGACATAACCTGATATACCCAATAATCTCCCACTTGCAAAGGAAAATAAGCCATGTCTTCGAGAGTAGGCTCATTTGATTTTTGTTGACAGCTTTCACTCATTCCGAGTAAAAGCAAAAGGAAAACAACTCGAAAAATGCGTTTCTTAACCATAGTCAACTAATTGATAGACAGCTATCAATAGCCGTTATTTAGTGAAGATAATAAAGTAATTCTGAATTGCAAGAAAGTAAGTTGGACGTTGATTGTTTACGCTGACAATTATCTGTACCTTAAAGTTTTAGAGAGGCACAGGTTGCCATCATTTTTTATCGCTGACGACTATGGGTGGAATTGCGGGAATGATTCGGTTTGATGGCAACGCTGTGTCATTCAAAGACATCACTCAGATTGAAAACCATCTCAAGCACCGCGGCAAAGTAACGAGCCAAGTAAATGAGCAGGGAATCCTATGGGTATTTGGTGGTTCGATTGAGGCAGACAACACGGCCGACGTCTTCGCCACCACCGACGCTGACATTTTTAATACTTCTGAACATCAAGGATTTATTACCAATTATCTCCATAAGGGCTCATTATCCTTCAATAAGCTTAATGCTGATTTTGCCGTGGCTTTGTGGGATACCCGTCGGCAATCGATTGTTTGTGCTCGCGATATTTTAGGCGTAAAACCGCTGTATTATGTGCATCGACCGGGCCGATTTTTTGCCTTTGCTTCCGAACTAAAAGCCTTGATTGCGATTGAGGACGTAGCTGTTATTCCCAATCCACACAAATTCAGAGAATACCTAACTTGGACGACCGAATATGTACCGTACAGCTCAGAAACTTTCTACGAACACATTTATAGTATTCTGCCGGGACACTATCTTGAGGTAAAGGCGCACGAAGTACGATTACTGCCTTTTTGGAAACCCAACCTTGACCGTTTCAGCAAACTGAGCGATGCAGAAGACTATTCAATAGTGTTCAAAGACCGGTTTACCGCAGCAATTGATGCCCGAATGAAAGCTAAAAATCGAGTTGGTGCCCATTTGAGCGGCGGACTGGATTCATCCTCAGTGAGTTGTGTAGCTCAACAATTACTCAACCGGCAAAATCGACCTTCCCTGCATACCTTTACCATTGATACCGGATTGGCTTCCACGGATGAATCCGAGTATGTAAAAGCCGTTGTGAATCAACACCATACAGAACATCACACCGTATTTCCGGTGACAGATGTGCTTGATTCTATTCTAAAAATAAATAACTTATTCGACCGTCCCGAGCATTTTATCATTCCCTCCAGTTTTCACCTGAGTGTATCCGTAAAGGCGCAACAATTGGGCTGTGATTGTCTCCTGACCGGTCACGACGGCGATAGTGTGGCTACGACCGGGTTTGAGTACTTGGATCAATTAATTGACAACGAAGATTGGGAAGAATTGAGGTTGGCCTGTCAGCAATTTGTCTCCTTCCCTACTCGAAACCTGTCCTATCTCCATGACCATTGGTCGAGTCTAAATGATCAGTCAAAATTTGAAAAATATACGTTGTACATCATTGGAGCGGAAGTAAAGAAGCGATTTAAATCAATGCCATTCCATACTTTTTTGAAAACAATTCAGGCTCAGAAGCAACTTCTTGGGCTTTCTACCTCGGCTATTGTGACTTATTGTGTCCAACGAATCTACAATAAAATCACCCATAAAAACGGCATTGACAACGCGCTGAACCCTGATTTTAAACAACGGATTACCCCACGACCACAACAAACTACCAAGGAGTTGACAGAGGGAATTTCATTGGAATATGACGTTTCAGTCAATCAAATCCTGAATACAACCAATGTGATTTGTAACGAGCAATTAAATCACATTGGCGCTTATTACGGACATCAGTATTCATTTCCTTTTTTTGACAAACAGGTGATTGAATTAGGCCTGTCAACTCCCTTAAAAATCAGCTATGACCATGGACGAGGGCGAGGTTTGATTCGTAATGGCCTGCAAACTATTCTACCTCCCGTTATTGTATCACGACTCTCGAAAGTCAATTTTGTAGAATACGGGAATCTTTCGGCGCAACAGCTCTATCTGTCTACCCATGAGCTTTTTATGCCTCCAGGTCATGCTATTTGGGGGATAATTGACCGTGTTATATTCTCTAAAATCGTAGAAATTGTGTTTAATCCACCCCTTCCGATGCAAAGAAAAACCCGCTATAATTGGCTGCTGAGTCGGATTATTTACCTGGCTCTTTGGCTAAGTTCGCTTCCGACCCGGAAAAGTTAAAGAGGAGAAAATTATAAATGGAACGAGTGGCGCGTATAAAAATAGTGATAAGACCTAATTCTTGAGGGATATAGAGCAGGTGTTCGCCAAATCGAAAAGTGCTGGCACGAAACACGCGACTGGTAAAAAACGTGAAATAAATTTTCACCAACTTCCCCACTTGCGTCTGCGCTTTTGTAAAAAACTTCAGTTGGGTAACAACAAGATTACTGTCTTTCATGGAATGACTTACTTCCCAGTTTTTTTCGTAAGCACCCGCTATGGAACGAACATCGCTTGCATTTAGCAATGCCTGAACAAACGGTGGCAATGGCAAATCCCAAATTTGCTGACACCAATGCAAGCCTACTAAAAAGGTCTTTTCCAACCCATACGACTGTAGTTTTTGAAGTAACCACGTCCAGTCAATCGTTTGGTCGTTCAATAAAAAATACAAATCGTTGATGTAAAAAATACGTTGCCAAAGGTCGGTCACTCCATGATGCGTTACCAACAATACCACCTGTAATTCAGCAAAGAAATCGGGATGAGCCTGAAAATCACTCATCTTGAAGGATTTGTAATGTTTATTGAAACACACAATAGACCAATGTAAATCAATATCGAATTGGCTACCCATTCCAACAAATGGCTTGAATAAACTTACCTCAGGCAAATCATCCAGCAGACTATACTCATTGTGCCTCCAAAAACGGGTATGAAGTTGATTCAGGTGGTACTGATGAGATTGCAATAGGCGAATTGCCTTGGGCGCATCTTCTGTTGCAACTAAAATATCAATATCACCACAAATTCGTAAGCTGCTTGTTGGGTAAAAATGCTCGGCTAAATAAACGCCTTTATACGTAATATGCTCAATGCCCTGATTGGACAAAAGTTCAGTAACCTGATGATATTCACGTTGTTTCAGTAACGTATCTATGGCCGAATGTTGACAGTCATTTCGTAATTTTAACAGAAAACTTTCGGGAGTTTCGGGAATAGTCTGAAGCATCTGATACAAAAAAGGAGTCAGTCGATGCCAATTGGCCAGCGTATATAGCCGATCCCAGTTAAGTTGGTTTTGCGTTAAAAAATGAGTCAATTGTAATTTTTTATTCTCAGAAATTTCTGCGGCACACACATGCAGCAATACAATTATTTCGGGCGAATAACCAGATTTCATTGATAACATTTTTTTAAGTGCTCCACAAACTCGTACAGCTTGGCAAAATCTTCGGGGCGATTCATTTTCAAAACGGGAACGCGCTGAGCAAGGACAACGCTTTTCTCAAAATAGTCTTTCAGGGCCACACCGTTTAACAGCGCATCGGGCAAGGGAAAATAACTGATCAATTCAACAGGCACCTGACTTTTGGGGAGTTCACCTGGCAACCTTACTGAATCCTTAGGATTAGTTAAAACAAAAATCTGTTTTAAAGGGACGGGATTTTCTTCAAACACAATCGAATCGTGCCATGAAAACTTAGTTGTCCCTTCACGAACAAGCGAGAGGTTTTCTTTTTGCAATTGCAACCCGACAACGCTGTTTTCCCAGATTTTGATTTGCGAAAAGGACGGAATCAATTTGGGGCTTCCTGACTCGTTGATATGGATACACACCATATCATCACTGACCACACTTACGCCTTTTTGCGCAAAAGCTGCCACGGTGGTGGATTTTCCGGCACCCGGTTCGCCCAAAAATATGATACCCTGCCCTCCGATTTGAACAGCACTTCCGTGCAGCAAAAAATAGTTTTTCTGAAACAAGACCAGACCAAGCGCTTCACTCAGCGTAAAAAGAGCAATGAGTTCCGCATCATTTTCCGTAGTTTCTACCAGCAATTCATTGCCATTGATGGCCATGAACGCCACCAAAGGTGACCAATCCAACCATAAACAATTATGGCTATTTTGGGCAAATCGGGCATTTAAACCCGCACGATGCACTTTTGTAGAGCCTAAGGGCGGGCTTTCCAACAGTCGCCTTCGTTTGATAGTCAAGTCAACCGTTGTGACCTTACTTGTTTCAAGGGGAGGGATCGGAATTTCAGAACCGATGGATAATCCGTATGCTTTGTAATAATATTTCGTCAATTCCATTCTAAAATGGGCTCAAATAATTGATTGGGCTGTTCACCGAGAATTATCTTGTTTTGGTAAACAATCCAAGCATGTGCCGAAAATCCTTCAAGTGTGCTTTTTTGTACCCCAATGTGAACCTGAACCCCGGGTTGATTTTTGAGTAACCACTTGGCCGTCAGCGCTTGAGTAAGACACGAAAAGCCCAATGGAATTTTAGAACTTACCAAATGTACCGCCCAAACCACTTCATATATCACTTCTTCAGAAAGGGATACTTTCTGAGGAAGTGACACTGTCGCAGGCGTCATAAAATACTTCAAAGGAAACAAAATCAATTGTCCTTTGAAGGTGGTCAATGCCATAAAAACTTTGGTCAAAAGCCATTTTTTACGTCGGCTAAGTGACCAAAGTTTTACGTAGTTATGCTGTTGCTTCGATAAGCTTTTCATGAAATAGGTTTTCTAAAAACAGCACTAATTCTTTCTGACAAAGAGACTCATCCACCTCAAATTCTTCCAGCAGATGTTCTTTGATTTTGTCCACAGACATTACCTTATTGGCTTGTAGGAGCGACCAGATAAAACCACCTATTTCATTCAATTCATAGTAATTTCCCACTTCGTAATTGAGTACGATTGTTTCTTTACCCAAAATGGAAGACGATTGGCTTTGTGCTATTTGAATACGGGTGTGGGACGTAATTACCATCAGGATAACCGTTTCAGCTAAATTTATCCGAAGAAGAATGTGCCGCCAAAACCATCGGAATTAGACCCGGTCTTTAACGTCAGTTTTTTAACATTCCCGAGGACTTTTACTTTGGGAGCTTTATAGGCCTTTTTAGGCGATGGAGCTGATATATGTATAGGCTTAGCAGTCATAATGCAAGATTTTAGGTAATTCGTTGATTATAAATAAGTTGTAAAACAAAAGAGGTGTGATTTAAAATGCTATCCGTTTATTCAATGATTAAACGATGCTTCCGGAGTTGGCCTCTTTCCAAAACCGTGAGAATATAGACCCCTGCCGACACCTTGCCGGTCGTTTTCAGCAAAAGATTACCCGACTGAATACCCGTTTTTTGAAGGGGCAGTAATCGACCATCCAAGCTGTAAAAATGCAGCAGAGCTGTTTCGGGTTCATCCAATCGAAGGGTAAAACGTCCGTCACTAAGAACCGGATTGGGAAATACGCCATACGCTTCATCGCGGAGAACTACCGAAACCGCTGGGTAAACAGTCGATTTTCCGCTTAAGTCAGTCTGCGTAAGCCGATAGTAGCTCGTTCCGGAATAAGCGTTTACGTCAGTAAGATGATAATTTTTCATAGCATTGCTGTTGGCTGCCACTTCACTCACCTCTCCTACTCTTTCAAATTGTTTGAGGTCTTTACTGCGCTCAATCAAAAAGCCTCTGTTATTGGTTTCCAGTGAAGTAATCCAAGCCAAATCAACCGTCTGATTTTTTTGAGCTTTGGCCGTGAACGATACCAGAGTTACGGGCAGCGGTAGGGCTACATTAGTAACTAAATTATTATTTAAAGTAATTGCCCCCACAGTTGAAAGCCCCCTGCCCTCAAGAGAAGCTGCTGTGCTTAAGAAAATAGCTCCCATCGCAAGTATAGTACCTTTAAAAGCCGAGCCAGTTCCCAAAGTGACAGCTCCATTTACCTGAAAAAATACATTATTGGCCGTAGCACCATTGGTCAAAATAATGTTTGAGGAAGTACCTGTCGTTAAAGCACTGTTTAATTTAATGATAAATATACCAAGCCCACTCAGAGTTAAGGTGCCATTTAATGTGGTAGGAGCTGCGGTATTCTGACAGGAAACACCCGGAACTAAAGTCTGACCACCAAGATCCGGTAGTATAAGAGTGCCACAAGCAAGGGGACTCAAAGAGTTGTAGACATTAACCACATCTATGGCTGCCTGAGCTGCTTCAGGAGAACTTGGTAAACGAATGTTTCCAATGACTGTTCCCGGAGGAAATCCACTAAAAGCACCTACATTAGTACCTATGTCACCTGTTATCATTGAAGCACCAGTGTTGGTCAAGGCGCCATTTGCCGTAAATAGGGCAAAGCTGGAAGCTGTTCCCAGATTGGGTGCCTGTCCAAAACATATATTCCCCAAAGAAGATAGAACAATAATAAATAATTTTAGTAATGATACTTTTTTCATCTCTTAGATTCAAGGAGTAAATGCAACTTTTAAAGAGGGCAAGAGAAGTAATATTTTTGAGAAAGAAGGGGTATCCCCCTTCTCCCCAAGGATAAATTACGTATAATTGCCTTCCGTCC
>NZ_JAIXST010000014.1 GCF_027484545.1 Runella sp.
ACGCTCAAACCTTTTTTAATTACAATAAAACAGACCCTGATGATTTTTTAAGTAGCCCTCAATTCGTAAATCTCGCCCGATTGGAGGCTATTCACATTTAAAATTGGCGAACATATTGAAAAGTCACTTTACAGGATAATCGGGTCAATGGCGTAGACATGGTCATTGATATGAGGCATCAATCGTCCTTTGGAGGTTCGGTACCATTGCCGAACAATGGCCTCCAACCGCGAACCGGCACCGATAGCGGGAGAAAAACCCAATTCCGCCAACGGCAATTGAAAACTGTAATTGGCCGAAACTGCGGCCCCATTCTCAATTCCCACTCCTGTATTACCCCAAAAACGATGAACAACCGAGCCATCAGGAGCATAGAGCAGGAAAATCAAACTGATAGAACCTTCACCGGCTCCCACGGGCATGGCTCCCGCTCCGCTGACGACCTGACTGCTGAAGGAGAGATGAGTCCCGTTCACCGATGCTGTCACATCCTGCAGGTACATAAACAACGATTGTTTCCCCACCGTCGCCACTACATCATAGCCCCGAATGGTGTCCGTAATCATTGCCTCGGCAGCGCTGAGGGTTCCACCCGATGCCAAAATACCCTGCACCGTTGCCTGTGCATTCTCGCGGTAAAGAAGCAGGGGCTTTTTGTCCCCGATTTTGGAGAAGGCCCGAGCCCCTGGATGCGTCACCGTAGCCACCATGGCCGCTGCCAGAGTTGCGTAGTTTTTGGCTTGCAGACTCGTGAGCAATTCCGTTTTGGTTGCCCACCACGCCGCGTTTCTTTTGGCTGTTACCTGAGCTAACAGGCCGCCCACCATAGCCCATCGATTGCGATAAGTGATGGTATAGGTCTTATTGGTAATTCCGCTTGTTAATGGCATGAGGTCAGACGATTAAGGCCCCGATGTCGGAGAGTTTGCTGCGGCGCTGCTTTTGGTTTTTGGTTTCAATTAATGCCAGGCGCAACGCCCCGCCGTCATTCAGCCCCGTATTCACCCCGTCTGGTATCCACACTTTGCCTGCTTCCGTGGCCAGAGTCGAAAGCTCCACCGTATGACTCAGGGCCTGTAAATCTGCCGTTCGCAAGTCAACGGCGAGTTCCCTGCTGACCCAATCGAGTTTAACATGGGTAAGGGTTGAGCCAAACTGCAACGCCAGCGTTTTCCGCTGCTCAATAATCTCAGGAATAAACTCGACCGACAGAGGGGCGCCTGTAGTGGCCGAAGCAACAAAATCCACCACTACGATCCCGGCCTCTTTATATCCTTTTACCGAAGCAATGATCATCAATACGGCTTCTTTCAAATCGGTCGCGGAGGAAATATCGGTGGCCGTGGCAAAAAACGTGGCCGCCGCGCGGGCATTTTTAGTCAATCCTTTGGAAACGATTCGCAGAAAGGCCGACATGACCGCTTTTTTGAACTTTTCGGCATTGGCCGTGTCGGAGGTATTGAGCAAAGCGGCATCGTTGGCGTAAATGGCAGCCGTTTTTTTGGTGGAAAGTTTCCCCACCTTCCCGCCAATAACCACCCACTGTTCGGGCAATTTAAGGGTTTTTGTTTGCATGATTTGGATCATCGGTTATTTTAAAAAAATGTTGAATGAAGGATAAAAAAGAAAAGGACGGGTCATCGCCCGCCCCTGAAGTGTGAAATAAGAACTTATTCTAAACCGTAAACCTGCAACTGTAAACTGAAAGACTTAAATAGTCGCATCCACTTTCGCAATCACGGCCGAGTTATAAGCTCCGTTGTTCAAAGCATATTGCTGCCCGTTGACTTGCTGAAAGAATTCCACTCCAATCCCGCACACGATCGGATTCGTTGAGTTGTCCCCCAAATCCACACTGAGCGTACTTGCCGCTGCCAATACGGCCGTGTTGTTGTAGGGCAGAAAATCTGTTTCGGTGGTTTTGGAATCAAAGATTTCTTCCTCGAAATTGATAGCGGAGGCCGTCATAATGAACTTGATGTGGGTTGTGTCCGAAGGGGCCGCCACGTCCTGTAGGGGTTTAATACCCGTGAAAGTGACCAACACTTCTCCCGTTCCACGGTCAATGGTCACGGCGGGAGCCACAAAAACCGTTTGACTGAACGAGGAATTGGCGTTGATTTCAAATCCGACCAAGGCTTCGGTTTCAGCGTCCAGAATACCGCGCTGCCCACGGATGTTGATGTCGTCCAAGGCAATCAGCTCGCGCATTTTCTTAGTCACGCGACTGGTAATGAGCGAATCTCCCGCAGCGGCGACCAATTGCCGCATCGCCAACCGAAATACTTTACCTGTGGTAGCAGCCTTGGTAAACTCGGAGGCATTTTCGCGGGTACGCTGCATTGAGCCAGAGGAGTTGAATTTGGCGGCCGTACTGCCACCGGCCACGCAGACACTGCCTCGTTTGTCGAAGACCACGTTGCCTAATTTTCTCTGGATTTGGATAATCCCTGTGTTTTTTGCCATTGCTGTTAAAGTCTGCGTTTGTCCCCAACGGACGGGGTTTTATGATGAAGTGTAATAAAATTTGTTATGTTGATGGAGCGTCTCTAAGGGAATATAAATCGAACGAAACTGTTGACTACCGCACGGGCGGCCCCGCGACCGTGGACTATGGACCTTTTTCTCCACACCCAGGGCGGTACAGGATTCTTCTGCTTCCAAAGCCCTATGCCCCGAATCCGCGCTGACTGTTCCAGCCGTCGAAGTTTCAGATTTCGCCCATACCGGCCTACCCAAGCGTAACCGTTGACTGTCAGTAAGGAGTCCACCGGTTTTCCATCCAACCATACATGTCCCAACTTCCGACCGTATTTATCGGGATACTTATTGGTTTTGAGGGCAATCTGACGAGCCGAAGCAAACCAATGGTTTAAATGAGCCGTGGCTTCCGTACCGTACGCCTGACTCAACTCCGGACAATCCACATTCAACAACCGCAGGGTCTGACGAACTGTCCCCACCTGCAGCAGGTAAGTATCTCCGTCAATCACCCGAACCAAAGTGGCATTTTTTCTACCAGTAGTTACTTGGCCCAAGGCAACCCCCACGAAGCATAGCTGAAGTATGGTTGAAGCATAGTTGAAGTATGGAAGAGCGCAGAAAATCTTTAAATTTGTTCATTGAAAAAACGGAGGTGTTTGGGTTGATTGACCGGACAAAAATGGGAGTCAAATCAGTGCCCAAAATCATAACCCCCGCCAATGCCCCCCAAACCCATTACAGATGATAGGATTCAAGATTATCGTAACGACCGAAGATTTTGCCCAGTTATTTGATTGCAGTCTTTATATTGCCAAGGAGCATTTGAGAAAGATTCGGTTGAACCTCCAAAAACCCGCTCGTTCGCGGGTAACGGCTTTGGAAGTGGCGCACTATACCCATACCAGCCCCAATGAAATCATCAAAGCCCTGAATCGGGAATTTTGGAAGGAGGAGGAATGGCAGGAACATAGAAGACCGCCCCGGTCAACTTCAGGAGCGCAGTGCCAAAACTAAAAAAGCCCCAACCCATCGGGCTGAGGCTTCTGAATAATCAAAAATTTAGTTGGCTATGCCAATCCTTTCTTTATTTTCTCAATGATTCTCTCTACTTTTTGGACAGGCAAATTGACAATTGCAGCAATCATATCAACTTGAAGTCCTTTTTGTAGCGCTCTTTTGATGACTTCAAAGTTAAAGCTCTCAAGTGTTTGCTCGTATGCACTCATGATAATTTCTTCGGTTTGTGGTGAAATACTACGAAAGATAGCTAAAACTTCTCCGTCTCTAAAACTTATTTGTTCCAAAATGACGCGGTCTTTATACTCATCAATTACCTTAGCATACACCATTGTCGTTTTGATATCAGCGTGACCCAGCGCCTTTTGCAATACTTCTACAGGAACACCCCGCGTGAGCGACAAGGTAGCGTATGTATGCCGTGCAATATGGCAGGATATTTTTTCATACTTGGGGACCAACTTCAAAGTAGGCTTCCCTTTTTCATAAGTGACTACTTCAATCAGGTCAGTCAGTCCTGCCCACATGCCTATCACCTTCAAATACTCATTCATTTTTTGATTGGTAATCACGGGAATAAGTTGCCCTGCTGTACTGCTGTATCTCTCAATAATTTCCGCTGCCCGTCCAATCAGTGGAATCTCTACCCGTTTCACTTTCTTCTGTAAAGCTGAACTGGTTTTTTCGGGAATAAAACTCAATAACTTGTAGCTGCCCCGCTCAATCACATGGTCAACTTTGATACGTGACAGATCCGAGTAACGTAAACCCGTATAACAGGCAAACAAAAAGGCATCTCGAACCCGAACCATGGAATCCGTTAATACTACATTGTGTAGCTTTTCCAAGTCATTTTCAGTAAGATAGATACGGTCAGTTTGCACAAACCCGGATTTAATGTCAGCATGGTATTGATGCAGTGTGATGTGCTTATCAGTGCGGCAATAGTTGAAAAATACTTTCATTTGTTTACAAAAATCCATGATGGAGTTCGGCTGCAAATTATACAGGTCAATCAACGTCCTCACAATATGTTGGTGAACGGTATTGGTGTAGCCGTCCACCTGCAGTGGCTTACCCGTAGCTACATATCGTTTCAATCGAGATAGATTGGTCGTATAGCTTTTCTTAGTACCATGTTTAATCCCCTTAGAGATTCGACTTTGTATAAACTCCTCAAAAAGTGCAACAATCGAAGGAAGCTCTGATTGTTGGGTGCCTGTATCAGCGGTAGGTTCAGGAAGTAATTCAGACTTCAGCAGCGAAGGAGTGGGAATAATGCCTTGGTTCATATAATCGCGATAGGCTTTTCGCAATTTCTCTTCTAAAATGTCTAAATACTCATTCGCCTGCTGGAACCCAAGATAGCTACGCTTAAAGCGCATTTTGGTAGAGTCCCAATCTTTGGGCTTGACTTTTTCTTTGGTGAAGTATCGAAACTGGTAAGTGCTATAATTGAAGAAAAGGTAGATAGGCATCTTACCTTCTTGGTCTTGTTTTTCGGTAACGAGCGGCCCGCCGCAGCGGTTTAAAGCGAATTTCTTTCATAATCCCTTGATAGTTAAAATTTTACAAAACAATTGTTTGGTGTGAGATTTTTTAGCTTTTTGTGTGACTATTGACGGTCGGCCGCTGCCGTGTGAGAATTGGGTACACAAATAGCCCTGAAAGCATACCTTCAAGGGGCGGTGCGCCGCTGCGAGACGGATAAACAAAAAAAGTCCCCAAATAGCCTGTAAAGGCACATTTGAGGACTTTTTTGTGTTTTTGCACTGACTGCTTAGTGACCCCATTTGGACTCGAACCAAAGACCGACAGATTAGAAATCTGTTGCTCTATCCAACTGAGCTATGGGGCCGACTACCTAATGCGGGTGCAAAAATAGAGGTTTTTGGCCGTTTTGGCAACAAACTTTCAAAAAATTGTAATTCCCCTTGCAAACTCCCTATTTTTGTAACCGCAATTTACACCTGCCATCTGTCTTAAATAAACCATAATTGATAACCGGTGACTATCTACTCTCAAAAAATCACGGACGCTTTTCAAACTGTTTTCAGTAAAATTCCATCCTTTATAGTTCGTGCTCCGGGACGTATCAATCTTATTGGGGAACATACCGATTATAACGAGGGGTTTGTACTTCCCGCTGCCATTGACAAAGCTATCTATTTTGCCATTTCGCCGCGCACTGACCGGATTGGTAAATTATACGCGGTTGATTTGAATGATTCTTACGAGTTTTCAGTGGATGCCATTCAAAAATCTTCTAAAAGTTGGGCCAATTACCTAATTGGAGTAACAAGCGAATTAAGAACGGCCGGTTACGTCATTCCAAACGGATTTGAGGTGGCATTCGGTGGAGATGTCCCGAATGGTGCGGGACTTTCTTCATCAGCAGCGGTGGAGAGTGGGATGGGGTTTGCTTTAAGTGAATTGTTTGGACTGAAGGTGCCTCGTTTGGAATTGGCACTTACGGCACAGCGAGCTGAGCATCATTTTGCCGGATTGCAGTGCGGAATTATGGATATGTTTGCGTCCATTCATGGCAAAGCCCATTCTGTAATACGTCTTGATTGCCGGGATTTGAGCTACGAATATTTCCCGTTTAATTTTGTTAATTATCAGCTGGTTTTATGCAATTCCGGTGTCAAGCATACATTGGCAGATTCTGCCTACAATACACGGCGTCAGGAATGTGAGGCCGGGGTTGCGATTTTAAAGCAGTTTTATCCTCATATCCATAGTTTACGGGATGTATCTTTGGCGCAGGTGGAAGCTCATCGTACTGATTTTTTCGAAAATGTGTATCGCCGTTGCCGCTACGTAACAGGAGAAATTGAGCGGGTAGTGGCGGCTTGTGAAGATCTGAAAAGAGACGATTTAGAAGCGTTTGGGAAGAAAATGTACGAAACCCACGAAGGCCTGAGTAAGGATTATGAAGTGAGCTGTGTGGAATTGGACTTTTTGGTAGAACAGACTTTCGATAAAGAAGAGGTGTTAGGAGCTCGGCTTATGGGCGGGGGCTTTGGTGGATGTACGATTAATATTGTCAAAACGGAGAAGGTTACTGATTTTATTCAACAAATGATCGTTTCCTATCAGCATCATTTCAATCGTAAATTGGTTTGCCACGTGGTAAAAATTACCGAAGGCGTTGAAAAATTAAACTGACTTTTATCTCTAACAAAGTTTACTGATTACTCTTTACTCACTCCTGACTTCTAATTTAATATGAATCGCGCCAAAAACCTCCAACGACTCCAAAATGAAATGTTTGACATCTGTATTATCGGTGGAGGGGCGAGCGGTGCAGGCTGTGCATTGGATGCTGCCCTGCGAGGTTTCAAGGTGGCTTTAATCGAAAAAAATGATTTTGCTTCCGAAACCTCATCCAAATCTACCAAACTGATTCACGGAGGCGTGAGGTATTTGGAACAGGCTTTCAAAAATTTAGATTTTGCCCAACTCAAACAAGTAAAGCACGGCTTGGAAGAGCGCCAAATTGTGCTGCAAAATGCTCCTCATTTGGCACGCCCCCTGCCTTTGTTAACCCCCGTTTTCAGTTGGTTTGAAGGACTGTATTTCACGATTGGGCTTCGTATGTATGATTTTTTTGCCAAAGGAGATTCATTACCCAAGAGCCGTTGGTTGAGCAAAAAAGAAACGATGCTCCGAATGCCTACGCTGAATGCAAAAAAACTCCACAGTGCGGTCCTGTATTTTGATGGACAATTGGACGATGCACGCTATTGCTTAGCGCTTGCCCATGCTGCTGATGAAGCAGGCGTAGCGGTGGTGAATTATGCTGAATTGCTTGATTTTAAGGTAGATGGAAGTAAGAAGTTGACAGAAGCCGTTGTAAAATCGCTGACTAACGGCGAATCTTGTGCCATTAAAGCCAACTTGTTTATTAATTGTACAGGTGCTTTTGCCGATACAGTTCGGTTAAAAGCAAATCCTAAATTGACCAAGCGTATTCGTCCGAGTAAGGGTGTGCACGTGGTGCTGCCTTATGAAGTATTGAAGAGTGAGGATGCGATGTTGATTCCCAAAACCAGCGATGGACGGGTTGTTTTTGCCATTCCGTTTGAGGGGCAGTTGTTGCTGGGGACAACTGATACGGATTATCGGGATATTGACAAAGAACCTATTTTAGAGGAGCAAGAAGTTGATTTTCTGTTGGATACGTTGACGCGTTATTTGGCCAAACGCCCCGATAGAAGTCAGGTAAAGGCGGGTTTTGGCGGATTGCGTCCACTGTTGGCGGCGAGTGAGTCGGCTTCTACTAAAAAACTGGTACGTGACCACGAAGTAGAGCACGATGAATTATCCAATTTGGTAAGCCTGTTGGGCGGTAAATGGACTACCTACCGATACATGGCCCAGGATACCATTGACAAAGTCTGCGAATTGCTGGGTGTAGAACGTGAATGCAAAACCACAAATCACGTGTTGGTAGGAGGGGAGGACTATGCGTTTGAAGACTGGAAAATTATCCAAACGGTCTATCGATTGGCCAAGGATATTTCCAAACACTTGATTCGTAAATATGGCAGCCGTGCGCATAAAGTAGCTCGGATGACGCAGGAAAACAGCGCTTGGGCGCAACGATTGGTCGAAAAATATCCCTTTATTCAAGCGGAGGTAATTTACCAAGTTCGTGAAGAAATGGCGATAACTGTTCGAGACGTTTTGGCACGCCGGATTCGGTTAGAAATCATGGATTGGGAAGCTACTCAAGAGGCGTTACCCATAGTGGCAAGCCTGATGGCGCAGGAGTTGGGCTGGACTTCGGAGCAAAAACAACAACAAATCGAGGATTACCAAGCCCAACTCCAATCATTTATGAAAGCGGCAGAGTAAATTTTACCATACTTTCTTTAAATCCGCAATGGTTTGAATAGGGTCCGCAGCCGTAAATATAAAATTCCCCGCTACAAGGGCACGAGCCCCTGCATGATAGAGGAGGGGAGCGTTTGTCTGATTCACTCCACCGTCTATTTCAATCACCGCCTTACTTCCTGATTCAGTAATCATAGCCACCGCCTGACGGATACGCTCGTACGTGCGCTCGATAAATTTTTGTCCGCCAAAACCCGGATTGACTGACATAATCAATACCAGATCCAAATCAGCAATGACGTCCTGAAGTACGCTCACGGGAGTGTGAGGATTAAGCGCTACTCCTGCTTTTGCCCCTAAACTCTTGATTTGCTGAATAGTACGGTGAAGGTGTGGACAAGCTTCGTAATGAACGGTCAAAATTTCAGCGCCTGCATCCCGAAAAGCTTCCAAATATCGCTCGGGTTGAACAATCATCAAATGAACGTCAAGTGGTTTTTGGGCGTGCTTTTTTATGGCCGCCGTGACGGGCAGTCCGAAAGAAATATTAGGAACAAAAACGCCGTCCATAATGTCTACGTGAATCCAATCGGCAGCACTGGCATTGAGCATTTCGACATCGCGCTGAAGATTGGCAAAATCGGCAGCTAAAACAGAAGGGGCAATCAAAGGGGAAGTCATGAAAAATTGTATAAGCTTAATTTCGCGCAAAGTTCGCCTTTTTTATGAATTTTGGCGTATCTCTTAGCCCAAAAAGACGTATGCTTTTCTACTTCCCCTTCCGTTTTACCGATTTGTTGAATCACTAAGTTCATACCTTATGAACAGAGCGGTGGTGTCGGCAATAAGACTTTCGCCTGACAAACGTCGTGGTTTTGAGAACAAATTCAGGTGCTTAGAATTGCCTGAATTTTCTTGGGTTCTTTTTAAGGTTTTGACACTGAAAGTGATTCCGCCAACCCTCTTTTTTGTCATTTGCATTGCCTTTTGTTCTTTGTAGGATAAATGCGGCGAAAATACAAAAGGCTTCTGTCGTACCAATACTTCTACCTTTTGGTTTTTTTGAGGGCGGGGATAATTATTGCGATCTTCTTTAAGGGGTTGGGCAAACAAAGAACCGGTATATAGCCATAACAGGCAACCAACCGCCCTCGCACCCAAGCGGGGAGATGAAAAATGCTTCATAATGTATTTAACAGTTTTTGGAATACAATTATAAAAGCACCTTGCCTATGAATTATTAATCGCTTTTACTCAAAAATTTTACTTATTATCTTCATTTTCTTCACCATCCGCATGATTGATTCTGAATCATTGTAGCGATATACGTCTTCCAAAAGAACCCACGCTAAATTTTTTGATTCGCTGTTAATTTTCAATGGCTCATTACGATCTGCCTGCATCAAAAATCGAATGTCATAGTGTAAATGAGCAGTGTCTTTAGAATTGGCAGGAATTAAGTGAATGTCAATGTCAAATAATTTCGAATCAACTGCCTTAATATCAGTGAGTCCTGTTTCTTCCTGCGCCTCCTTAAGCGCGACTTGCTGTATATCAGGGTCACCGTCTGCATGGCCGCCGGGCTGAAACCATCGGTCCAATTTGCGGTGATGCATCAATAACACGTGTTTATGAGAGTTGTCAACAATCCAGGCAGATCCTGTGATGTGGCCAATAGTCAGCCATCTTTCAAAACAATCGGGGTTTTGTTGGACAAAATCAATTGTTTCGAGCCACATCCGATGTTCTTCATTATCAAACGGTTGATGTGTTTGTAGTAACGTTAAAAGTGTATTTCGTTTCATAAAATTGGGGACAAATATGTAATGAGTAATAGATAGAGCATAGGGTGTATACGTATCTTTTCTGTATCTTCGCGGCGAAAAATTTAATAAACCTCCCAACAAAATTGCTAAAAATCATGAAAAAATTAGTGATGCTGACCGCCTTAACTTTCGTAGGTGTATGGTCATCAGCTCAAATTCGCACTCCTCAGCCCAGTCCTGCCGCTACCGTAATGCAGACCATAGGAGTAACCGACATTACCGTAAAATACTCTCGTCCTGCGATGAAAGGGCGTGAAATTTTTGGAAAACTAGTGCCTTACGGCCAGTTTTGGCGCACAGGTGCCAATCAAGCTACTGCTATTGAGTTTTCAACGGATATTATGTTGGAAGGACAAAATGTACCTGCGGGAAAATATTTTCTTTACAGTATTCCGGGTGCGGATTCCTGGTCAGTGATTATCAATAAATCGGCTGCTACCGCTCCTGAAGAATACAAACAGGCCGATGATGTAGCAAGAGTGACTGTAAGAGCTGCTTCAGCACCGGTTACTGAGTCGTTTATGATTGGATTTTCAAACATCACAGATTCAACGGGTACGTTAGATATCATGTGGGACAAAGTAAAGGTAAGCCCTAAGCTGTCGGTTAGTACTACTAAAATGGTAACCTCTTCCATTGATAAAGTAGCTGAAGCAAGTGCTAACAACATGAACGCAGGTGCAAGTTATTTGTTGACGAAAGGAATGGATTTACAAAAAGCTTTGTCAATGGTTAACCAAGCGGTGGCTTACAAAGAAACCTTCCGTAACTTATGGACAAAAGCTCAAATTTTAGGGAAGTTGGGCAATTTTGCAGAAGCCGCCCCTTTGGCAAAAAAAGCACTGGAAATCGGACAATCAAGCAATGATACGGCTTTTCCGTTCTTTAAAGACGCCATCGAAAAAGGAGCCGCCGAATTTGTATCAAAAATCCCTGTTCCGGCCGTAATGCCTGCGTTGAAGAAAAAGAAATAATTCAGCATAAGTTTGCATGATAAAAGAAAAGCCCCGACACATTGTCGAGGCTTTTCTTTTATTATGCAAGAAACTGTGAACTGGCCTTGCTATTAATTTCGGCGAGCTATTTCGTCTCTGATTTTTGCGGCTTTTTCGTATTCTTCATTGTTTAGTGCTTCATCAAGAACTCGTTGCAATTCATCAAGCGACATATTTTTTATTTGTTCACTCAACGAACGCGGTTTTGAGGACTGTACCAACTCTTCAATCGCCTCATCGGGTTCTGTTTGTGAACCGGAAACGATTCCAGCTTCAGAAAGGATGGTTTCGTAGGTGTAAAGTGGAACGTTGAAACGAAGGGCTATTGCTATAGCGTCTGAAGGGCGGGCATCCACGATGGTTTCTCTTACGCCGTCAGAGCAATGGATTCGGGCGAAAAATATCCCTTCCCGTAAGTCCGAAATAACAATTTCACTTACTGAATAATTGAACGCCTTGGCGAATGACTTAAAGAGGTCATGCGTCATAGGGCGATTGGGTTGAATTTTTTCAATTTCAATCGCAATTGCCTGTGCTTCAAACATGCCAATAATAATCGGCAGGCGGCGATTGCCAAATTCTTCACCTAATACCAATGCAAATGAGCCGGCCTGAGATTGGCTTGGTGAAAGCCCTAAAATTTCAAGTTTTATTTTTTCCACTATAGTTTACGTTAACTGTTATTTCTTATCCGCTAATCGTTTTTGTCCATTTTTTTCAACAAAAAAAAGGACAACACAGCCCGCCTTGCGGTAACAGACAATGGTTCTCGTTGAAGAGAGGATGCAAAAATAATAAACCTGCGGGGATTTGAAAAGGGTTTCCTTTTTCCCGCAGGTTTATTAACACTACCTTGAAGTTTGAAGTTTCCAATTTGAGAAAGTATTTGGAGTGACACATGCCTTATTTCAACCAACTCACTCCTAACTTCTATTTTACTTAGTATCCAACACTGCTTTTGTCAATCTTGGTAAAATATCAAACACGTCTCCCACAATACCATAATCGGCAGCTTTGAAGAATGGGGCTTCGGGGTCTTTGTTGATGGCAACAATGACTTTGGAAGAGTTTACACCCGCCAAGTGTTGTATGGCACCGGAAATTCCGCAGGCGATGTACAAATTGGGAGCCACTTTGATTCCTGTTTGTCCAATGTGTTCGTGGTGAGGGCGCCAATCCAAGTCAGACACGGGCTTTGAACAGCCCGTAGCGGCTCCTAAAGCGTGCGCTAAATCAAGCAGTGGCTGCCAATTGTCAGGACCTTTCATTCCGCGACCTCCCGATACAATTATATCAGCTTCGGTCAATGACAATTCTCCGCTTGCTTTTTCCTGACTGATTACTTTTGCCACAAAATCGCCGCCGACAAGCGAAGGGCTAAACACAACCACTTCTGCGGTTCCACTTCCCGCGACTGCTTCAACGGCGTTTTTCTTAATGCCTAAAATCTTGACAGCTCCTTTTACTTCAACGTTAGCAAATGCTTTGCCGGTAAAAATGCTGCGTTTTACTTTAAAGCCATTGGATAAATCGGGAAGGTCTGTCACGCCTGATACAACGCTTGCGCCTAATTTGGCGGCTGCGCGTGCACTCATGGCGTCGCAAAGTCCTGATTTTGGCAATATAACAACTTCTGAATTTTCCTGTTGAATGGCTGCGGCTAACACAGAAGCATAGGCCATTGCGTTTTCGTTGGCCAATTCGGTCGCATTGGCGTGTAGTACTTTGGCTGCGCCATACGCGCCTGCTTTAGCTAATTCGCTGGCATCAGAGGTGCCAATGGCAAGGGCGGTGGCCGTAGTTCCTGTAGCTTTTGCTACTTCTGCGCCGTAAGTGACGGCTTCCAAGGAAGTTTTTTTGATGCTTCCGTTATCGAGTTCTACAAATATTAAAACAGACATGATTTTTTAGTTTCGAGGTTTGAATGCAGACGGGGCCGCCCGTGCGGTGTCGAAACCATTCGACATTCTGCACTTGAAATTTGACATTATTTAAAGCACTTTTGCTTCCGTTTTAAGCAATGAAATAAGGGTTTCGGCTTGGTCGGCAGGAATCATCTTGCAGGCTCCTTTGGGAGCAGGCAGGGTGTATTTGTCGAGCGTGGCCATATCGCCTACGGCAACGGGTTCCACTACTTTCAATGGCTTGGTTCTGGCAGTCATGATACCGCGCATATTAGGGATTTTCCACTCTGCAATCGGCTCTTGGCAGCCCAATACCAGCGGCAGAGGAGCTTCGAGGTATTCTTTTCCGCCTTCAATTTCTCTTGCAAACTTGGCGGTATTTCCTTCAATATCTAATTTCATTACCGGTGAAAAAGAGGGAATTCCCAACAGTTCACCTACTAAGCCGTGAACTACTCCGCTGTTGAAATCAATCGATTCGCGTCCCATCAATATCAGGTCGAAATTTTCTTCTTTAGCTACCGCGGCAATCTGCGCAGCGGTGAAATAAGAATCCTGCGGGTCACAATTCACGCGTACGGCAGAATCGGCTCCAATGGCTAGTGCCTTCCGGATTTGTGGGTCGCTGTCGGCTTCGCCAACGTTCAATACAGTAATGCTTCCGCCTGTTTGTTCTTTCAATTCAACTGCTCGCGCCAGCGCATAGTCATCGTAGGGGCCGATGATGAATTGTACCCCTGCCTTGTTGAATTTAGTATCGTTTTCGATGAAACTAATCTTGGCGGTTGTATCAGGTACGTTGGTAATACAAACTAAAATTTTCATGTGCTTAGTTAGATGTGTTTGAAATATAACTTTTGGGAGATTTAATTTGTTGGTGCAAATATATAAAGCAAGGGTTTTAAAAATAGTATGCTTGCATAATAATTTTTATGAATAATAACCGATTAGAATTACTGCTCCAATTTTACGAGGAAGATCCCTCCGATCCGTTCAATGCCTACGCATTGGCGATGGAATACCAAAACAACGATGTGCAAAAAGCCGCCGAATATTTTAAGTTTCTCTTAGATAATCAACCGGATTATCTGCCTACTTATTATCATGCAGCGGCGCTTTTTGCTGAAATAGGTAATGCTGAGTATGCAGAAAAACTCTATCAAAAGGGGATGCAATTGGCTTTGAATCAGCAAAATACAAAAACGTATCAGGAATTACAACGAGCTTATCGGGCATTTCAGGACGAAAACTTGTAACCACATAGGAACATAGAACACAATAGATTTTTGCATTTCTTATGTGCCCTATGTGCCTATGTGGTTGCTAAAGTTTGTTAAAGACTGACACTTTGTCAGTAATTTCGGCTATTATTCGTAACTTTGCCGAGTTATTTAATGTTACACATCCACTCCACTAATAAAAACTCAAAGTGGACTGAGAACCGTAAACCGTGTACTGATCTAATGATTACCTCAACACTTAAAATATTATCTGATACTGATAAAGAGGCATGTGAACTTGTTAAAGTGAGTGAAGATGAGCCCGCAGTAGACAAAAAACGCTTATTTATTGAAAGTTACGGCTGTCAGATGAATTTTTCGGACAGTGAGATTGTGGCGGCGGTCATGCGTAATGCTGATTTTGCTACTACCTCCACGGAAGATAATGCCGATGTCATTTTCTTAAATACCTGCGCCATCCGTGACAATGCCGAGCAGAAGGTTCGGAATCGGCTCAAGCAGTTAAACAATTTGAAGAAAAAACGCCCGGGAATGATCATCGGGGTGTTGGGTTGTATGGCTGAGCGTCTGAAAACCAAATTGTTGGATGAAGAAAAAATGGTAGACATTGTGGCCGGACCCGATTCCTACCGCGATTTGCCACGTTTGGTGGAAGAAGCCGAAACGGGGCAAAAAGCAGTCAATGTGTTTTTGTCACGCGAAGAAACCTACGCAGACATTTCGCCTATTCGCCTCAATTCCAACGGGATTACGGCGTACATCAGCATTATGCGCGGTTGTGACAACATGTGCAGTTTCTGCGTTGTTCCTTACACTCGCGGACGTGAACGCAGTCGTGATGCGCACAGTATTGTTGAAGAAGCGCGTCAGCTTTTCAACGATGGCTATCGTGAAGTGACATTGCTTGGACAGAATGTGGATTCATATAAGTATAGCCCCTTAGCCCCCGATGGGGGAGTAAATTCCACCTCCCTGACAGGGGAGGGATTAGGACGGTCGGCCGCTGCCGTGGGGTTTGCCGAGCTTCTTGAAATGGTGGCCATGGTTCACCCTGATTTGCGGGTACGATTCAGTACTTCCCACCCTAAAGACATTACCGATGATGTTCTTTGGATGATGAAAAAGTACGACAACATTTGTAAGTATATTCACCTGCCTGCCCAAAGCGGAAACAGCAGAGTGCTGAAGTTAATGAACCGCACGTATGACCGTGATTGGTATGTGCAGAAGATAGACCGAATTCGGGCTATTTTAGGGGAAGAATGCGGTATTTCTACCGACATGATTACCGGTTTTTGTACAGAAACGGAAGAAGAGCATCAAGAAACGCTTTCTCTCATGGAGTATGTGAAGTATGATTATGCGTACCTGTTTGCGTACTCGGAGCGTCCGGGTACACCTGCGGCTAAAAAACTCAAGGATGATATTTCGGAAGAAGTAAAAAAGCGCCGTTTGCAGGAAGTGATTGCCCTTCAGCGTCAACATTCGGGTGAACGTAATCACATGTCCTTAGGGAAAGTGTATAAAGTATTGGTAGAAGGGCCTTCTAAACGTTCCGATGCAGATTTGTGTGGAAGAAATGACCAAAATAAAGTAGTGATTTTCCCACGTTGGCAACACCAAAAAGGGGACTATGTACACGTTTTGGTTACTGAATGCTCATCGGCGACTTTGCTTGGGCAAGTCGTGGAAGGAGAGACTGTATTGTCATGACAAATCCTGAAATTCAATCCATAAAGAACCGCTTCGGTATCATCGGCAACGCCCCTGCCCTTAATTATGCGTTGAACGTAGCAATGCAGGTAGCAGGGACCGATTTGACGGTGCTGATTACGGGAGAGAGTGGGAGCGGGAAGGAATCTTTTTCGAAAATCATTCATAACCTCAGTGCCCGTAAACACGGTCCGTTTATTGCGATCAACTGCGGGGCAATTCCTGAAGGAACCATTGATTCTGAGTTGTTTGGGCATGTAAAAGGTTCCTTTACAGGAGCCATTGAGGACCGAAAAGGATACTTCGAAATTACCAATGGGGGCACCATTTTTCTGGACGAAATTGCCGAAATGCCGATTGGGACACAGGCGCGCCTTTTGCGGGTTTTGGAAAATAAAGAATTCATTCGAGTGGGTTCTTCTAAAGTTCAGAAGACTGATGTTCGGGTAGTGGCCGCTACTAATGTGAATTTGATTGATGCGGTACAGCGGGGAAAATTTCGGGAAGATTTATACTACCGACTGAATACGGTGCCGATTGCCGTACCACCCCTGCGCGAGCGTGGAACCGATATTGATATGCTTTTTCGGAAATTTACGACCGATTTTGCGGAACGATACCGCATCACTCCTGTCACGCTGACGACTGAAGCACGCGATATGTTGACTGGCTATAATTTCCCTGGTAATATTCGTCAACTTAAAAATATCGCAGAGCAGATTCAGATTCTCGAATCTGACAATAAAGTGCCTATTACGCCTCAGGTATTGGTAAAATACTTACCAAATTACGCTTCCTCTACCCGTTCGATGACGTTTCTGGGAGGGGCTAACGGAAATGGAGCAGAATCATTCAACGAGCGGGAATTATTGTATAAAATCCTGTTTGATATGCGCCGCGATGTGAATGACCTCAAGAAATTGGTCTTGAAGGTGTTGAGCAATGAAGCGCATCACGGTGATATTTTAAGAGAGCACGGCAATTTGCTTAACAGTATTGAAGCTGACGTTCAACCCTTGGGCGACAGTACCAAACTGTTGCCAAGTGCACAACATGCTGCTCCCAATAATCAGCATGTAGCCTCTAACGGAGTTGGAGTGGCGTCAAATCCCAATGTGATTCAAATTACGCCGTATGATAGTTTGGGTAATGAGGTAGAGGATATTGTTCACGAAGCTGCGGAAGATGAGTCGCTTTCGTTGGAACACAAAGAGAAAGAGATGATTGTGAAGGCGCTACAACGCAGTGGAGGTAAGCGTAAATATGCCGCACAGGCATTGGGAATTTCGGAACGGACGTTGTATCGCAAGATTAAACAATATGATATTGAAGAAGATTGATTTTAAGTGGAAAGTGGAAAGTAAAAAGTGGAAAGTAGAGCTAAGACAGAGATGTTTACTGTTTACTGTTTACTGTTTACTGTTTGCTTTCAGCACTTCCTGTGGGATTTATTCCTTTAAAGGAGCTACGTTATCGCCTGATATTAAGAGTGTTACGATAGTGAACTTTACTATGTCTACGGCGGGTGGCCCGGCCAATTTGGCATTGCAGTTCAATGAAAAAATGAAAGAGTATTACCAACGTAATACCAGTTTAGCTCTCTTGCCTTCCAATGGAGATATGCAATTGGAAGGAACGATTACCGCTTATGAAGTAACTCCCACTGCACCAACCGCCAATGACCAAGCTGCTTTTAACCGTTTGACAATTACAATTCAGGTAAAATTCACCAATAATAAAGACGAGGAGAAAAACTTTGATCAAAGCTTTTCTTTTTTCAAAGATTTCCCCCAAAACCAGACGCTCAGTCAAGTGGAAAGCCGGCTTATTCCGGTTATATTAGACCAACTTGTACAGGATATTTTTAATAAATCGGCAGGCGACTGGTAGTAATTCGTTACCGGTTAAATGTTAACCGTTATCTGTCAATTACTGCTTCGTATAAACTGTCGCACGGGCGATCCCGTGACTATAAACTTTTTTTGACCCCATATATGAATAATCGTTACGTAAAAGAATCATTTTCGTACTGGACGTCGCATCCAGACGATATTGCCGAAGCTGACATACCTTATTTGCAGGAAGCAGCAAAATTGTACCCCTATAGTCAAACACTTCATATTTTGGTAGCCAAAGCCATTGCGACCTATCAGCCTGATGTGGCAGAAGCGGAGTTACAGAAAGCTGCGGCTTATTCGCTCAGTCGTAATACGCTCCGGAAACTCATTCAAAATGAATTTGAATGGTCTCCTAATTTGCGGAGTCGGCAATTTGAGAATGTGCTGATCTGGCCCGGAGATTATCAAAAGCCCTCCGTTTCGCCTTTATTAAAACCTAATTGGCGACTTCCTGAATTGCCGTTGATTAATCTTTCAGAGGAAGAGCTTTCTCGACCCGCCGCTGAAAAGCCGGCATTGCCTGAATTACCACCCATAGACGATACTACATTGCGCGAAAACGCCCTACAAAACGAGTTGGAACAAATTGAAAATTCTGTTGTCGAAGAAGAACAAAAAGCACACCATGAACTTGAACGACAACGACAAATGGCCATTATTGACAGTTTTATCGAGAACGAAGCCCGAATGGGCCCGATTCGTGCTAATCTGAATGATATGGTTAATATGGAGCCCGAAGATTTGGCAAAGAAACGAACAATAGTGTTCACAGAAGGTGTCGTGAGCGAAGGAATGGCGAAAATTATGGCAAGACAAGGTAAAATTGAGCGCGCCATAGAAATATACGAACAACTGATGTTGAAAAAACCGGAAAAAAAGGCGTACTTTGCCGAAAAAATTAAGGATTTAACCACGGAGTAAAAGTAAGCAAGTGGCAAGTAAGCAATAACAAGTGAGCACTAAATTGCAAACTGTAAAAAGGAACGCCGCCAGCTACAAACTGTAAATTATAAACTGTAAACTACAAACTGTAAAAAAAATGTTCACTGTATTCATTGTTATTATTGCAATCATCGCCGTTTTGTTGATTTTGCTTGTATTAGTTCAAAATTCAAAAGGCGGCGGTTTGGCCGGAGAATTTGGCGGCTCGGGTGCTACGCAGATGTTTGGCGTAAAACGCACCACTGACTTGTTAGAGCAAATTACGTGGGGATTGGCCGGTGCAATGGCTACCTTGGCTCTGGTATCTAATTTGTTTATCGGTACGCCATCGGCGGATGCTGGTATCAATAGCGTAAACGTTGAAAAAGCGAACAGCCGTTCGTTGCCTGCTGCTCCAGCACCAACGACTCCAGCACCTTCTACAACACCTGCTCCTGCACAGCAACAACCTGCTCCGGCGCAGAAATAATCAAAACCTTGATCTTATAAAAAGCTCCGAAGAAATTCGGGGCTTTTTTGTTTACAATTCAAAATGTAGACAGATTTGTCTATGTTTGCACAATGCTTGTGTAAATATGAAAGAAAACGGTCCTAAAGATAGAATACTGGCTACGGCTTCGCGCTTGTTTTATGAACAGGGCTACACGCAAACAGGTATTAATCAGATACTTGAGGAGGCAAAAGTAGCTAAGGCAAGCCTGTATCAACATTATGGGTCTAAGGATGAGTTGGGCGTGGCTTATTTGCAGTACGAACGCGAAAGATGGTTTAAGCTATTTCAGGCGTATCTTGATCAAAAAACTACACCATTAGACAAAATAGTGGCCTGTTTTGAATATTTGGAAGAAAGCCAACCACAACGAAATTTCAAAGGGTGTCGATTTATCAATTTGCTGACCGAATTGAGCGACAGCAGTCCAAAAATGAGGGAACAAATTGTGGAACACAAGTCCAAATTACGGGCTTATTTTGCTCAATTGACACAGCACTATAAGCCGATTGCTTCCCAATCCTTGGCTGACAGTATCTATTTGCTCTTTGAAGGGGCGATTATTGAAAGTAAAATCTATCAGCATGTTTGGCCAATTGTAATAGCTAAAAATGCCGCGAAAAAGATGTTGGAGTAACTAAAAAAAATTTACCCCAAAAATAGACAGAGTTGTCTGTGTTTATAATCAAATCCTCTAATCCAATGAAAGAAAATCTCCTAAAATCAATTCAGTATGAAGAGTGGGCCAATGCCATTATTCTTCGGAGTATGCAACAATGCGAAGAGCCGGGCGAGCGAACATTGCAATTGTTTTCGCACGTATTGGCTCCTCAATCCATCTGGTTGAGTCGCATTCGTAAGGAAGTGCCTATAATCAGCCTTTGGCCGGATTTAACTTTAGAAGAATGCACCGAATTGATGGAGAAAAGTCGGAAGCAATGGCGTGAATTTATTGACACTGCTTCCGAAGAAGATTTCAATCAATTGGTGGCGTTTAAACTGCCCAATTCAGATACAGAACGAAAAATTGCGTTGTATGACGTCGTTGCGCATTTGGTCAACCACGGACACGGAACGTACCACCGAGGGCAAATCATTTTGGGCCTGAAAGGAAAAATTGAGCCATTACCACTGACTACTTACATTGCTTTTTTGGCTTCACGTGGGTAAAAAGAAGACCCGAAACGAGGATCGTTTTGAATCTTCGCTTCGAGTCTTAATCACTTAGGGATTAACAGTCAGTTATTTATCGGCAAAAGAGAGTCCGTTTTCAAGCAGAGCCAGTTTGATTTTGGTAAGCGTATTGGGACCCATACCGTGAAGGCCGGCGATTTCTTTCTCTTTATGGTTGGAAAGCCGTTTGTCTTTTCCATGTCGGTTTTTACAAATTTACATCAAGCTTGCTTTAAGGCTTCAATGTCTATTTTGTTCATTTGAAGCATGGCATTCATGACTCTTTTTGATTTTTCAGAATCAGGGCTGTTCAGTAATTCTCCTAAAACGGGAGGAATGATTTGCCATGACAGACCAAATTTATCTTTCAACCAACCGCATCTTCCTCCTTCTCCGCCATCAGCGGTGAGTTTTTCCCATATTTCGTCTACTTCTTCCTGAGTCTCGCAATTTACAAAGAGAGAGATGGCGGGTGTAAAGTGAAACTGTGGGCCTCCGTTCAGGACATGGAATAGCTGGCCTTCAATCTGAAAGGTACCGCCTAATACAGTGTCTTTATTTTCACCAATGCGATTGATACGTACGATTTTTGAATTTTTAAAGACAGAAGTATAGAAATTCATGGCTTCTTCGGCATTCCCGTCGAACCACAGGAAAGGAGTAATTTTTTGCATGGCTTTATTTTTATTAACCGGATTACTTTTTAACTGAAGTAAAAGTAATGTTATTCATTGGATAGCCTCCTATGTGAAAACGACAAAGTCAGGGTGGTTTGCGACAGCTCTTTTCGGTAGTCACGGTAAACAGATTTTCCTAAAAAGCCCTCAATGGTAAGAAGTAGCCCAATTAGCCCATATTATTTTGCCTTCTTTCGTCATCGCTTTTACTGGATTTGCTTTTTTATGACTTACCGGATTTGTTTTTCAGTAAAGCAAATAGTCCAAACAAAGGGCCGATGGCAAGCAGCATGTATAGATACTGTGAATCCATTTTATCAGATAAGCTGTTTATAAACTGTATGCTAACGATGGTAATGGAAAACCCGATACAATTGACGATGGTAAGCGAAGTACCTCTTGATTCTTCCGGAGCATTATGAGCAACCAAGGTTGAAAACAATGGAGAATCGGCAATGACTGCCAGTCCCCAAATGAATAAGAAGGTTAGAAACAGAATGACGGAAGGTGAAAATAAGAAAAGGGGAGAAAGCAAGCAGCATAAACAGGAAATAGTCAAGGCAATAACCGCCGTTTTCTTGGTTCCAAAATAAGAAGAAACAAGTCCGCTGAAAACGCAGGCGAGCCCTCCCGAGGCAATAATGAGAAATGACAATAAAGAGATATTAAGGTTCGTTTCGGGGTATCGGTTACGATAGGCTGCAAGGATGACTGGTACAAAAGCCCAGAAAGTATACAACTCCCACATGTGCCCAAAATAGCCAAAGGAAGCAGAACGAAAATTTTGTTGTTGGAATCCTTTTAAGAACGCAGTGAAATTGAATTGTTGACTTGACTTACGGTAGGGACCGTCGGGGATCAACAAAAGAATACAAAGGCCGCCCAATAAGGATAAGGCAGTAGTTGAGTACACTACATATTTCCAGGGAAACCCTGTTATCAGATTCTTTAATAAATGCGGAAATGCTGTTCCCAACACCAACGCACCTACCAAAAAACCTAATGATTTGCCAAGTCCTGCTTTGTAATAATCAGAAGCGATTTTCATGCCGACGGGGTAAATTCCTGCCAGAAAAAAGCCCGTTAAAAATCGGAATATCAGTATTTCTGTAGAATGAATGCCGTCAATACTTATTCCCAGATTGAAAAGCCCGGCTAAAATAGAGCTGCAAAAGAATACGAGGGAAGGTGAAAAGCGGTCTGAAACGGTAAAAATGGCAAAAGCCAAAGTTCCGCTGATAAAACCAAACTGAATGGCGCTGGTCAGATGCGCTAAAAACTGAGGTTCAAGGCTTAAATCTTTGGCGATATCGGCAATGATCGAGTTTCCGGCAAACCAAAGAGAGGTACATAAAAATTGGGAAATGGTAATGATGGGTAATATTCGTCGCATTGGAGTGGTTTCTCAGGCTATTTCTTTTTCTTCGGTTTACTCAAATTTTCTTCCACTCGAAACTGTACCACTTTCGTGATTAAATCTAAGGGCATGGGTTGGTCAAGCGGAAATTGAACCGAACCTTTCCCTGTTTTATAGACTGAAAATTCTTTTTTGAACGCCTCTATCCCGGTAGGAACAGGATAGAAACCTATGTGATTTTTGAAGGCCGCGAAATAAACCAAGTTTCCGTTGAGGGTAAACGTAGGCATACCGTATTTAATAGTTTCTTCGGCTTCGGGCACTACTTTTTTTATGGCTTCCCGCACTTGTTCCAATTTAAGTTGGATGTTTTCTGGGAAGTCAGCAATGTATTCGTCAATGGTATTTATTTGTGTATTCATCTTCTTGTACTCTAATTGGTTAGAGGTTTTTTTCGGTGAAGTAGGTGCCTTTATTTTCTGGCAATTATCAATAAATCTGTGGTTTTTGTTCCATCGGTTGCTGGGTACTCTTTTCGTTGTAAATCAATGATGTTAAAACCCTGTTTTTGGAGTGCCTGGGTTAATGTATCGGCTTGATGATAATGCATAAATAGTTGGGAGCCGGAGCTTGATGTTTTAATTCCGGATTTATTATAATCATCCTCCATAGTGCTAACATAAAGAACACCCTCAGGTTTTAATAAAGCAAAGGAGCCGCTTATCAGATTTTCTGTTTCTTCTTTCGACAGATAAGGTAGCCCAAAACCGCACATGATTGCATCAAATTGCTTGGTAAGTTGACCGATATTCCTATTCGGGTAATTCAACAATAAAAGTCGTTCCCTCATCTGGTTTACTTTGGACGCTTATTTTTCCGTTATGCAACTCAACAATACGTTTACAAATGGCAAGTCCAATTCCTGAACCTTCGTATTCTGTTCGAGAATGAAGTCTTTGAAAGGCAAAAAGTATTTTATCCAAATGTTCTTCACTCATTCCAATGCCATTGTCTTTTACATAAATAAAGACTTTATTTTCTTTTACTGAACCCGTAATGCTGATGTAAGGATTTTTCTTGGAAAACTTGATTGAATTACTGATCAAGTTCATAAACAGTTGAGCGAGATACTCTTTGTTTCCTGTGACTTTCGGCAGTTCCGTTATTTTAATGATGGCATTTTTTTAATTATTTGCCTTGTTTGGCATACTCGACATCAGGAAGTCCGATGTTAAAATCAATGGTAAATCGTCAGTAAAGTTCTTTTCTCGACGCGATTTGCTTATGGTAATCTCTGCTGTGAATTCATTACTCTGCACTTAGTGGTAGGGTATTTTCAAGGGTAATCTGCTTACCGGCTTGATAATCAGCAAGGAATTCTTTCACACCTGTCCAACATACGGACGGGTAGCGATGATTGTCGGTGGCCGTTAAATCTGCTCGTTTATCAATCATATTTCGCATGTATTGCATTCCCTGCCAAGCCGGATAAAGCTCTTTTGGGCTTGGTGCCAACAGGCGTGCCACTTTGATGAGAAAGCTCAACAGCCCGGGCCCACCTGCCCAAAAGAACCGAAAATGTTCACCCGTAATTTTACTAACGGCTTCTTTTATTTCCCGAGGACTTACTTGGTCTCCCGCAATTCTGAGAAAACGAGGCGTTGTTGGGTCAAGAGCAACATTGGCGGTGTATTCGGCTGTATTGTCAATGGTTGTAAACCATAGGGGGTGGTCGGCTTTTCCCCAATAAAGTACCCGTTTTTGTTTGAATAAAATAAGGGGCATTTCATGGGTCAACAGGTCGGTGAAGGCTCCGTTGAAAATCGTTGTAGCTGTAATGGGCTTGGTATCGAGGTAGGTATGAAATTCTCTTCTCAAATCTAAATTACGATTTTCTCCGTCCGAAAATTTCGTAAAATCCAATGAATAGTCGGAAGGGATAAAACGCGGAACTCCTGCCTTAATGGCGGCATCCAGCAGTATTTTTTGAGTATCAACGATTACTTCCCGCAATCCTGCCAAAGCAGAAACTACACAGGAGGCTCCTTGGCAAGCTGCGGCCACGTCTGCCCCATTTTGCATGTCTACCTGCACAACTTTGATGCCTGATTTCTGAAGATGATTTACTTTAGCCCTATCACTGTTGGAACGAACAAGAGCCCTAACTTCCGCTCCCTGGTCCAGTAAAGCTTTACAAATTCGTTCGCCCAGATTTCCCGTTGCTCCCGCAACTACAATTATTTTTGCCATTTTTGCTCGGTTATAATTCTATTCAATGGTGAGTTCATTGAAATAGGAACCGATTCCCAGCAAGTTTGTTTAGTTGTAATTGTTTTTACAGGAGGTTGTCAGTGGGGACACTGACAATGGCAGAAAAGTTAGAAGATAAAAAGTCGTTTTGATTCAGATAAAAAAGGATTGAAGTCCGATTTTTAATCGCTTCAATCCCCATTTTATTCGTGATTCTTATGATTAAGTGTTAAAGACGTGCATATAGTCTGTTTTTACCTGTGTATGCAGATCCAGTATCTCAAAACGGCGAGCGGTAGTGTAGGAGCCCATGTCGCTGTCGCTGTTAATCAGAATGGCTCCGAATAAAATCACGTATTTACAGTGATATGTTGTCTTTTCAACCAATTCATGAATACGTCGGTCGATGGCCTCATAAATCACTTCTGTTGCTTCATATAGTGGTACTTTGGCATTCAGTATTCTGTCTTTTTGTTTGAGTAAAATTTGTTCAATCGTATTCATTTGAAAATCAATGTCCGTTACATTTCCTTCAATGATTTGATCGTTCATTAATTTGCCCAAAGCTCCTTTGGCGGCACCGCAGCAACCCGAATTTTTAGATTGACCTACGCGATGGATTTCACCGATAACCCCCTTTTTGGTAATACCGATGTGAGGTCCATAATAGATAAATACGGCTCCTTCGTCGGGTACGTGGCTGGCAAAAGCGCCCATGCCCGTAAGGCCCGTAAAGGGAAACCCGTCTAAGCCACCCATTTTGAAAGGGCCTAAAAATTCATGGGCCCTTGTGGGATATTGAATACTGTTGACATCATCGCTGCAAATGCTGTCGGCCAGCATGACTTGCCCTGGTTCTAAATCCAGTGTTTCTTCAATGAAATCAATAAACGTATTCACACTGTCAATGGTGGTTACCGCATGAGGGTAGACCTTACGAATGATGTCGAGTTTTTCTCTTTTTTTCATAATTATAAAATGATATTGTGTTTGGGTTGTAAGGCATCGGGTAAGTTTGTTTCGCCCAGTATTTCTCTCAAATCCCGTTCAATGGTGCGGCTCATTTGAGAAATGGGGATGTCGTTGGCGCTTCCTTCAAAGGGATTTTCGGTCCCCTCGCCAATTTGGTCTAACGTGGTAAAAAACCAAGAAATCAGAATTGTAAACGGAATCACCAACCACACCATATTTCCTTTCATGAGTCCATCTACTGAATCGTTGAGTTTGTCAAATTCTTTCAGCATCCCAAAAGGCAGCATCAGGCTGAACAGGCGAATAAAATAGGTATTTGAGGAAGCAAACTGACGAGGGTAGGGGAAGTTTTTGATTCGTTCACTTTTGCCCTGATTGTCATAGAAATCTTTAATTAGTCTCTCTAATTCTAAAAATCGGTGAATATCTATTTCACCGTTTTCAAACAATTGTTTTAACGTGTTGGATTGCAAACTCAAGAGTTGAACCGTTTTATTTTTGGCCGACAATATAAAGGTCAACTCTTCGGGCGACAGGTAGTTGGCCAATTCGGTCTCTAACTTTGTTTCGTTTTCGGGAATGGTATAGAAGCGTCGGTATTCCTGATTGTGTGGTTTGCCGCCGTTTTCCCATGCTTTGGCTTCCCGCATTTGATAGCGCAGGGCCGTAAGCCACGCGAAATGTCTGTAAACAAGTGTTTTAGTAGCTTCTTTATTGTTAAAAAAGTCGCGACATGCGACGCCCCACGTACGGCTACTGTTCAAAATCGCCCCCCATATCTGACGGGCTTCCCAGGCTCTGTTGTAGGTTTGGGTATTTTTAAAACCGACTGTAAATGCCGTGGCCGTACCCAAAAGCGCGACCACTGTCCAGGGTAAAGCGAGCCATTTTACCCCCGCTACCTGATACAGCAGCGTTGGAATTATTCCAATCAGTAAGGCTTTGTAAATATTTCTTCGCGTCCAAAAAATGAACTCTTTAAAACTGTATTGACTGCCGGCGTGCATTGAGAAAAGGTTAAGGTTTAGGCGGATAATACTATTTATCGGGCGGTGTTTTCGTCATTGACGGTTACTTCTTTTAGTAAGCCATTTACCGCTAATTTGATTTTTGTGTACTGTTTTTGAGCTTGTTGTTGGGTGGGATACCAATTTCTTTGGTTTTTTACCACTATCAGCAGCCCGTTATCGTCCCCCAAAACTACAAAGGCTTCACTTTCGGGACTTTTGCTAAAATAGGATAAATTTTCTTTATCAACTAATTGTTTTGCATACGCCATGGGCACATCGGTGACAAGGCCGATTTCACTGACGGACAGAATCGACGAAGTACTGAACGGCCGATCAGAAGCATTGTCAAAATCAAAACGGGCAATGAATTCCAGAATATTGCCATTGTTGTCATAAAAATAAACTGCTTTTGCATTCCAACTGACAAAGTTGGCAATGGTTTCATTATCAGGACCTAAGATGAGTTCAAACCTTTCGGCAACCCAAGCCGTAGCACTTTCAATTTGATTTTTAGGGATATTAAACGCAAAATGATACGTCGGATTCAATTCAGTGGATTGAAGAAAAGTCAACGTGAATTGCCCTGCCATGAATGAAATAGAAGTTGCGTCTTTCTGTTTCGTTGGTAACCCTACTAAATTCGAATAAAAATGCTCGGTTTCCTCCAAGTTGTCAGTTAACAATTGAATTTCTAAAATGTCCATTTCGCTTATTTTTGAGATTCCTTTCTTTGTTTCAATTGGAAAACATTTCCTTCGGGATCTTCACCGTCGCAAACCCAAAATCCATAATTTTCAAAAGTCTTTATTTCCCGAATGGATACATTTTCATTGAGCAATCGTTCTCTAACTTTGAAAATATCTTCGTCAATTTCAAAAACCAGTTTTGTATTGCTGTCTGATTTAAAGGCTTCTGGATTGTTTTCTGAATAATTTTCGCCGATTTTGTGGAGCCCAATCCTACAATTTCCTGCTTGTAGCAGTAGCCATTCCGATTCAAATTCTTCTACTATATCGAGTTCAAAAATATCGACATAAAAGACTTTGAGTTTGTCTACATCTTGGGCAAAGAGAATGACAGTTTCTAAATTGAATTTCATGAGCGGGGTTAAGGGATTGGATTCATTAAAGCAACTGCTTGTAAAAATAGAAGTTGTAGAATAAAATCCGCAAAAACGTTGAAAAAAATATTGCAAAACAGCATAGTGTTTGGAACTCAAAATTCACTGATTGAACCTTTTGAAAATGGAATCAAAAGTAGTAGAAGAGGTAAAACATACTAAATCCCGGCTTAATCGAACCGGGGAGGGGCAAAAAAGCAATTGAGGGTTTTTTATTAAGCTGTTTCTATTTTCTTACGCCATAAATAATAGGAAAGAAATAAAAAGGCAATGGGCAACACCATGAAAGTAACCTATACCTGAAATCCATCTTTGGCAATGAGTGTGCTGACTGGTAAATACTGGACCCATGAGTTCCCTTATTTTAGGGAATGGAGATTTTATTGATAGGACTAATTTTCATATTTAACCCCTTTGATTCTAAGCATTCAGCGGGGCTTTGAAAGCCAATACCACCGTGGATTCTTTCAAAATTATAGAATTCTCTAAATTGATTCATTGTTTGTTTGGCATCTTTTAAATCTTTGAACTGAAACCTCTGGCAGACAGCACTTTCCATGATGGAATGATAGGATTCAATATGACTATTTTGCTGAGGAGTAGCAGGTTTAGTAAATTCTTGAATGACTTTTTTGTCTATGAAATACTTTTGTACCATGTCCGCTATAAACTGTGATCCGTTATCGCATCTAACATAGAATTTCTCAGGAATAGTTAGATGTTGAAAAGCACGTTCAAATAACTTGATAACATCTTGATATTTAATAGAATACGCTATCAAATGACTAACATTCCATCGAGAGAACACATCTAAAATAGTCAAGACTTGTAAGTTTCGATTTATGCCAGCAATCCAGATAAATTTTATGTCAAATTCCAAATAAGTAAAAGGTACTTCCACTTGTGGCAATAAGTCTTTGACCCAATTACGTTTCATCTTTTTAGAGCTTGCAGAGTACTGACTTCTAAGTAATTGATGGGTCTTCATCAGCCTGTAAACCAAGTGTTTACTAATCTGCAAGTGTTGTTTTTTTCTCAAATAGATATAGGTTTTGTAATACCCATAATCTACAAAAGGATGTACAAAGAGTTGTTCTATAATTTTCACAACAGTCTCATTATCAACAATTTTACCATCTTTGTCTTTGACAACAGCGTAAGGTTTACGTCCTCTCAAACCAATGCTGGGGCGATAGTAAAAACTGCTCCGAGCCACAGAACACCAAGCCAAAACTTTATACTTGGGAAAGGATAAATCAATGAACTCCTGAGCGACCATCAACCGCTCTTGTTTTGATGGATCGTTTTTTTTAAAAGTGCATCCTTGACTCGAATTTCGAGTTCTTGCTCAGCGACCAGTTCTTTCAAAAGTTGGTTCTCGCGTAAAAGATGATGATATTCCGCTCGACTGATGCCACTCTTTGCCTCTGTTTTAATTTCGTCTTTACTAGACTGCCACCTGTACACCATTGAAGAAGCGACGTTAAATTGACGAACCGTTGCGCTGATGCCGTGTTGTTGATAGTGTTGGAGGATGCTTTCTATCTCTGTCTGACTCCAACTTTTTCGATGTTTGCTCATTGTGACTACAAGTTAGATTCTTCCCTTAACTTGTGTCCAGTTTTTTATCGGGCTGACAAG
>NZ_JAIXST010000236.1 GCF_027484545.1 Runella sp.
ATCGACGGGATGGTTTGGCACCTCGATGTCGGCTCGTCACATCCTGGGGCTGGAGAAGGTCCCAAGGGTTCGGCTGTTCGCCGATTAAAGTGGCACGCGAGCTGGGTTCAGAACGTCGTGAGACAGTTCGGTCCCTATCTGTGATGGGCGTAGGAAGTTTGACGGGGGCTGACCTTAGTACGAGAGGACCGGGTTGGACTCACCGCTGGTGAATCGGTTGTTACGCCAGTAGCATGGCCGAGTAGCTACGTGGGCAACGGATAAGCGCTGAAAGCATCTAAGTGCGAAACCGACCTGAAGATGAGACTTCCAAACAAGGGACGTTATAGACTATGACGTTGATAGGCTGCAAGTGTAAAGGTGGTGACATCAAAGCTGAGCAGTACTAATTGCCCAATATCTTCTTATTGAATCGTTTTTCTTATTTTTCTCCCAATGTCAATTAATGATGTTACCCTGATATAGCCAAGGAAATTGATCAGAGTTAGTGATAACTCGAAATCAGAAGAAGTTGATGGTGATTACAGAGTGGGTTCGGAGTCGCGTACGACTTTACCTCTTTGCAGTCCGAAATCAGAAGACTTGATGGTGGTTACAGGGTGGGTGTTCACCTCTTCCCATTCCGAACAGAGAAGTTAAGCCCCGCTCCGCCGATGATACTGCGATAAAACGTGGA
The DNA here is from genome assembly GCF_027484545.1 of Runella sp. GTDB lineage: Bacteria > Bacteroidota > Bacteroidia > Cytophagales > Spirosomataceae > Runella. Next base: position 677 of record NZ_JAIXST010000236.1, read on the forward strand.
AAAGTAGGTAGCCGCCACATTCATTATCAAAACCCACTCAACGAGTGGGTTTTTCTTTTTGTTATATGAACTGAAAATAAAAAAGCCCATTAACTTGGGCTTTTTTATTTTAATATTCATCTTCATTAAAGAAGAAATCGTCCTTTGTTGGATAATCAGGCCAAATCTCTTCAATGCTTTCATAGGGCTGACCGTCATCTTCCAGCTCTTGTAAGTTTTCAACAACTTCCAAGGGGGCGCCCGTACGAATAGCAAAATCAATTAATTCGTCTTTCGTAGCCGGCCAAGGCGCATCTTCTAAATAGGAGGCTAATTCCAGTGTCCAATACATACTCTCTTCCTTTTATTAGTTCTAAAATGAGGTTAAAAACCAGTGAAAACTCGCAAATCCAACGTTTTTTTGCTGAAAATTGTTGCGAAGGACAGCATTTTTTTTGAATATGTCAAGAAATATTTTTATTTGGTTGATTTTCAATAAATTACTTTTATTCCGTGATAAAATTCCTGCTCTTGATAGTCTTTACGGAGAGGATATCCCTGCCAATCGTTAGGAAGTAAAATACGCCTCAAATCAGGGTGCCCTTCAAAATGGATACCCATTAAATCATAGGCCTCTCTTTCATGCCAATCGGCAGTTTTCCAGATATTACTGACTGTTGGAATAACAGAATATCCACTAACTTGACGAGAAATTGTTACTTTAATGGTAAGGTTACTTTGGTAAGGAATTGAATTTAGATTGTAAACTACGTCAATTGTACCTTTATCCACGCCATTGTCAATACCTGTTAAGCAAGCTAAATAATCAAAATATAGCTTTTCATCTGAGTGCAGAAAACTGCATACGGCTATTAGATGGTTTATTGGTATTTGTAAAATGGGCTGATAAGATTTTATATTAGAAACAGTAAAAGTGTCTTCACCGAAACGGCTTGATACGATTTGTTTAATTTCTTCAAAGCTCATTAGTTATATAAGGTCTTTATCAATGTCTAATAATAATTTAGGGGCTACAATAGGGTGTTCATGACTAATTTTCTCCTGCAATTTTAAGAATCCTCCAATTAAGGCTTCGGGACGGGGAGGACAGCCAGGAACATAAACATCTACCGGGATAATTCTGTCAACACCTTTAACAACATGGTAGCCATGCTCCCAATAAGGGCCGCCACAATTAGAACAACTGCCCATTGAAATTACGTAACGGGGTTCGGACATTTGTTCATATAAACGTCGAATACGATCTGCCATTTTGAAGGTAACAGTACCTGCTACAATCATTACGTCAGATTGGCGAGGCGAAGGACGTGGAAAGATACCAAACCGCTCTAAATCATAGTTAGAAGCGTAGGAGGCCATCATTTCAATGGCACAGCAGGCTAAACCAAAACCCATGGGCCATAAAGACGAAAGGCGTGCCCAATTCAATAGGTCTTCGGCACTCGTAAGAATAATGCCACCATCACCTGTTTTTAACCTATTGCTTTGAAAATCCATTCTCAAAATTTTAGTGTAAAATTAGCTAATACTTGTCATTTTATGGGGACTGTTCAACAAATTGCCCATTTTGCAAAGTAAAAAAACGGCTTTCAACGAGTTGTCTTTGTGAAAAGTAGGCATCATAATGTGGATAAAAATTGAGCCGCTCTGTGATGGTTTGGTCATGGATATTTGCCAAGCCTAATAACAATTCACATCCTTCCCGTACGGCAAAATTACCTCCTTCCTGTGCAGTAATATAATCAACTAAGTTTTTTTCAATTACATATTTTTGAAAGAGCGGATTCCCTTTATGCCGGATGAGAATACGTACCCCACATTTTTCGGCGATTGATAAATCCAAAGCATCGTCAAAAAAAAAGGCAACTTCTTCTGCGACAAGATTCCGAGTGGACATGAAATGCTCTAATGCGTCAATTTTATGTTTGATTCGGAAATAGCAGGCATGGTAATGTTCTCTTTGGGCTAACTGGAAAGACAATAAGTTACGTTCGCCGGAAATAACAGCTGTATAAGGCAATTGCCCGAATGATAACCACCAACCAAATCGCAGCAGGTTCGTACCCATAGAATCTACTTCGCTGAAATTGCTGCTGCCCTGTTCGTTTTTTGTGCCGTCATTAAAAACTCCGTCCCAATCAAATATAAATGCTTTTATTTTACTTATTTTACTTATTAGAATTTCAGGTGGAGTTATGAAACTTCCACCTAAATCGGTAAAGACAGAGGTTATATCATGCATATATCTCAAAGAGTTTTGCGTAAAAATAGAGAATCTATGGCATAAACAAAGAGGTTTGTCAACGGCTTCATTTGCTTCTGTAATAAAAAGCCCTGAACTTGCGTTCGTAATTAAATCTAAATCCCCAATCTCAGAATGAAAAAAGTAAAATTGTTATTGCTGACGATGTTTGTATCATTACAAATTCTCGCCCAAAGTAATCCTGATGCGTGTTTGGGTACTTGGCTAACAGGGTCTAAAAAAGGGCATGTACAGATTTATAAGCAAGGAGATAAGTATTTTGGTAAAATCGTTTGGCTGAAAGAGCCCAATGACCCGGCAACCGGAAAGCCCAAAGCTGATATTAAAAACCCCGATTCCCAAAAGAAATCACGTCCGATTTTAGGAATGATTAATTTAAGCAATTTTAAATATGAAGGAGATAACTTGTGGGAGGATGGCAAGATTTATGATCCTGAAAATGGGAAAGAGTATAGTTGTAAAATGCGACTTATCAATCCAAATCAACTGGATGTCCGCGGTTATATTGGTGTGGCACTCATTGGCCGTACGGATAGCTGGACAAGAGTGAAAAACTAATGATAAAACGATAGCCTGTGAATACTCTCTTTCCCATTTTTATAAAGCTTGAACAACTTCACTTACTGATTGTAGGAGGAGGATATGTGGGATTAGAAAAATTGACTGCGGTGCTGGCCAATTCACCTCAAACCCACGTAACTTTGGTTGCGCCGGAGATACGGAATGAGATTCGCGAATTAGTAGCTTTACACCCTGCTGTTGAACTCATACAAAAGGTATATGAAACTACAGATTTAGAGAATAAAGATTTGGTTGTCGTTGGGACTAACAATAAAACTGTAAATAGTCAAGTACAACAGGACTGTAAGGTTCGTCGGATACTGGTCAATGTGGCAGATACCCCTGATTTATGTGATTTTTATTTGAGTTCAGTTGTAAAAAAAGGAGACTTGAAGATTGCAATTTCGACTAATGGGAAGTCGCCTACTTTCGCCAAACGTTTTAGGGAGGTTTTAGAAGAAATTCTGCCCGAATCTTTACAGGAAACCTTAGACAATTTACAACGAATCCGGAATAAACTAAAAGGTGATTTTCAGGAAAAGTTGGAAAAACTGAATGAAATTACAAAAGCGATGAAATAGCCGTTAGAATAAATTAAAAGAGAATGGCTTGTCTTTTAAAATTAGAAAATAAATGACACCCGCCAACAGTAAATAACTGATAAGAAGCCACTTTTTCTTTTGCTCAAATTCGCCGTGATTGTGGTAATAATCATAATACATAGACGCTGATAATCCAAACACCATAAAAAAGGCGCACATGACAGCACAGTGTGTACGATAGATGATAAACTTGTGCAGAAAATGGGCTCCCAACAAAATGTATAACAACCATAGCCCGAATCCCATTCGGTATAGATAGACGCTTAAACGTCGGTCGTTTTTAATATCAAAAAGTTTATCAGACATGCTTGTAGTGGGCTGATTTTCAGTAAAATTAATTAGATTTGTGTTAAAAGTCAAATTTCTCAGCAACCCTTATACGTTACATGCCTTTAAAAGTTTTGGTAGTTCGGTTTTCTTCCATTGGTGACATTGTCCTAACGACGCCCGTGGTTCGTTGTCTCAAAACTCAACGACCTGATGTAGAAGTGCATTATGTTACCAAAGCTTCGTATAAGTATTTGTTGGCTGATAATCCTTACATTGACCGAATCCACTTATTGGAAGATAGCCTTTGGACGCTGATAAAACAATTAAAAAACGAAAAATTTGACTTGGTGATAGATTTGCACTACAATCTTCGAACCTTACAGATTAAAACAGCATTAGGGGTGCAGTCGTATAGTTTTAATAAGTTGAATTGGGAAAAGTGGCTTTTTGTTAACTGGAGAATTAATGCCCTTCCCAATGTGCATATTGTGGATCGTTATGTAAATACCCTGCAAAATTTAGGGATTATAAATGACGATAAAGGACTGGATTATTTTATACCTTATCGTGACATCATAGAGCCTGATTGGTTGCCTGAAACGCACCAAAAGGGCTATGTAGCATACGCAATCGGGGGGCAGCACGAAACTAAAAAATTGCCACTCAATCGGATGATTGAATTATGTGAAAAAATCAATTATCCCATTGTCCTGTTGGGAGGAAAAGAAGATGCTGCCAATGGTGAAATGATTGAAAATGCAATTGGGAAAAACTTGGTTTATAATGCCTGCGGTAAATGCAATTTTAATCAATCGGCCTCTTTAATTCAGCAGTCAAAACTTGTGTTCAGTCATGATACAGGATTGATGCACGTAGCTGCTGCATTTAAGAAAAAAGTGTATTCTATTTGGGGGAATACGATACCAGAATTTGGGATGTATCCTTACCAAACCAATTTTGTTTTGCTCGAAAATCGGCAGCTTACTTGCCGGCCCTGTTCTAAAATTGGCTATAAACGTTGCCCCAAAGGCCATTTTAAGTGCATGAATGAACTCTCGTTCAATTTTGAAATCAAGGAGCTTAAACGGCAGCGTTGGCAATAAGTCTCTCCACGATTTTAATTACTTCTCTAAGTCCCCCAGCATCGGTTTCAGAGAAGTCGTTAAGCTGGTCGCTGTCTACATCAAGTACCATAGTTACTTCTCCACGGGGTGTAAAAACAGGTAACACGATTTCAGATTTCGATGCTGAACTGCACGCAATGTGTCCCGGAAAGAGTTCAACATCAGGTACGACAATAATTTCCTGGCGGCTATAGCAAGCCCCGCAAACCCCCATAGTAAAGTTGATACGAGTGCAGGCAATCGGCCCTTGGAAAGGACCTAATACCAATTGATTATCTTTTTTGAGGTAAAAGCCTACCCAAAAAAAACCAAACCCTTCGCGAATAGCGGCTACGATGTTTGCCAGATTGGCGATTAAGTCCGTTTCGCCTTCAACGAGTACTGCAATTTGAGGTATTAAACTCTCATAAATTAATCTACGGTCAGTAGTGGTAGGGAGAGATAAGGTTTCGGCCATTTCTTGGAGTTTTATAGATCGTGAATTCAATTTTGAAATGCAATTTTTTGTTTTTGAATAAACTCAATGGGGGATAAGAACTTGAGTGCTTTTCTGGGCCTGTTGTTTAGTTTATTTTGAATGTTTTCAA
>NZ_JAIXST010000004.1 GCF_027484545.1 Runella sp.
GGCTGGTCAGAAAGTCGCTATCCTTTTCCAAATTGGACAAGTGGCACAACTTGGCGATTGGTTGGTGCTTTTGGCAATTCAACTTGGAGAGGCAGCATTACATTTGATACACCGCCGAAAATTATATTGCCAATACATTCCTATCTACAACAATCAGACCGGTAAAAACGCCAATTTAATTCAATCTACTTCTCTTTTTCCACAATTCTATGCATTCCCACTCAAATCTCAAAAGCTATCGAAATAAAGGGTAAAAGAAGGTATTTTGTAGTAGTTTTTAAGAATCTTTAAGTGATAAAATCAATTTTTGAAATATAAACTTTGAGATAACTTAAGAAATGTTTCAGTAGAATTTCAGTAAAAAACAGAAAAGCCCGAAGCTTTAGCTTCGAGCTTTTTGTTAAAGTACCCAGAGCCGGAGTCGAACCGGCACGGGAGTGACCCCATTGGTGTTTGAGACCAACGCGTCTACCGATTCCGCCATCTGGGCATCTTCTGGAAACGGGACTGCAAAAGTAGCGTCTGACAGATTAAATGCAAGTTTTTTGTAAAAAATTTTTGTAAAAAATTTATCTATTCATAGCGCAAAGCCTCTATAGGGTCTAAGCGTGAGGCTTTTATGGCCGGATAAATTCCTGAAATAATTCCAACGACAACACAAACCAGAATACCCATCATCATCCAGAACCAAGGTATGATAAAACTCGCATTGGAGCTGATTACTTTAGCAATGAGATTTCCAACCACAATCCCGAGGATTAAACCACCTATCCCGCCAAGGATACAAACGACAACGGCTTCCATCAAAAACTGAAGGCGTATCAGGCGAGGTGTAGCACCCAGCGATTTCCGAATGCCAATTTCCCGCGTACGTTCCGTTACCGATACAAGCATAATGTTCATTAACGCAATAGCCGCTCCCAACAGCGTAATGATTCCGATTCCGAAACCGCCAATGCGCAGGTAACCGGAAATATCTTCAAAATCTTTTGCCAAGGCATCGGCACTTTCTACTTCAAAAGAATCCGGTTTACCGATGATATCCTTCCGAACACGGCGCATAATTCCCCGCGCTTCTTCCATAATGAGTTCCTGGTCCTCTACACTATTGACGGAAGTAGTAATGTCAAAGGTAAGCTCCCGATTAGCAGCCAAAGCACGGCCGTTTTCGAGCGGCACTAAAAGTACCCGGTCGTCTCCACCGCCCGTCAGTGAGCCTTTTTTATCCAATACCCCCACCACTTTGTACTGGTTGCCCATCACAATGATTTCCTGATTAACGGGGTTTATTTTTCCTTCAAACAGTTTTTGTGCTACTTCCGAACCGATGATGATCACATTAAGGCCGTTATCCAAATCAGTTTGGGAGAAATTTCGACCGTCTAACAGTTTATAGCCTTTGATCGTCATAAAGTTATCATCAATTCCCACAATCCGGGTATTGGGATTGGTTTTTACAGAACGGTATTTCACCTGTACTGCCCCGCGTACATTGGAAGAAATAGAAACCTGAGCATTGTACGTATCCCTGATCTCCCGCTTGTATTGGTTTGCCTGACGATACGTAACGGGCGGATAGTCTTTAAATTTAACACCTGAATTACGTCTTCTGAACGGCTGCGGGCCTCTGATATCAAAGGTATTGGCTCCCAGATCGGCAAAGCTGTTGTTAACCGAACTTTGCATTCCGTCAATAGCTGTCAGAATCCCGACCAGTGACGTGATGCCAATGGCAATGATAAGCGCCGTCAGCACCGTGCGCAGCATATTGGACTGGATAGAGCGAAGTCCTTCGCGGAAGTTTTCAAGGAGATTCATAGCTTTCGGGAGGCGTCTAAAGGGAGCGATAAAGCAGAAGCTGAAATTATTTTCATGCGAGCTTCCGAATTCTATCTCTTATCTCCATTTTCTGCACGTTTTTTGTAGTATATTCGTTAGTACAAAAGTGATTCTGAAAATTTTAATCCACAAACCGATGAAGCGGTTCATCCTACCACTTATCATTTTTTTTGGCTTTGTTCACGGAGCTTCGGCTTCTAAAGTTCTGATTCCGATGGACGAGTCCCAAAAAAACCACCTGAAGGCCTACGGGTTAGCGTATTGGGTCCTACGTACTTATGATACTGAAATAGACTGGTTACTCAACTATCGAGGGGGCAGTTTTATGTTGGATTGGAGCCAACGAGTGGTCAACGAACTGGTTATTAGAGGGGTAAGTTATGATGTAATTTCCGATGCGCAAAGTGCGGGGATTTTGAACGAAATCGCTCAGCCTGATGCCAATATGGACAATGTCAAACTCCACAAAGCGCCCAAAGTAGCCGTGTATTCTCCCAAAACCAAGCAACCTTGGGATGATGCCGTAACGCTGGTAATGACCTACGCTGAAATTCCCTACGAGACAGTCTATGATGACGAAGTAATGCAGGGGAAATTGGCCGAATACGATTGGCTGCACTTACACCACGAAGATTTCACGGGACAATACGGCAAATTCTTTCATTTCCGGGATTATCCATGGTATCGCGCCCAAAAACGCGAGGCGGAAGAAATTGCCGCCAAGTGGGGATTCTCAAAAGTATCTAAGCTCAAATTGGCCGTTGCTAAAAAAGTGCAGCAATACGTGGCCGGAGGCGGATATATGTTTGCCATGTGTAATGCCACTGATACGTACGATGTCGCCTTAGCGGCCCAAAATACGGACATTGCCGATGTTTTGTACGATGGTGATGGAACCGACCCTGCGGCTCAGAAAAAGCTGGATTTTACGCAGACGTTTGCCTTTCAAAACTTTCAGGTTGTCACCAATCCTTATGAAATTGAATTTTCTACGGTTGACAGTCAACCCAATGACCGTGGCGTAAATGAATCGAATGATTATTTTACGTTGTTTCAGTTTTCGGCGAAGTGGGATCCCGTACCAACCATGCTGACCCAAAACCACCAACAAATCATCAAAGGGTTTATGGGTCAAACAACAGCTTTCAAAAAGCAATACATTAAGCCTGAAGTCATTATTTTGGCCGAAAATCGCACGGCGGGAGAAGCCCGCTACATTCACAGTACATTCGGAAAAGGATTCTTTACCTTCTATGGAGGCCACGACCCCGAAGATTACCGCCACGAAATCAACGAAGAACCTACCGATTTGAATTTACACCCCAATTCCGCCGGTTATCGTTTGATTTTGAATAATATTCTGTTCCCGGCCGCAAAGAAGAAGAAATTGAAAACATAGTTTTCAGTTGACAGTTTACGGTCAACAGTTTACAGTACTAATAAAGAATTTTACTGTAAACTGCCGACTGTAAACTGCTTACTTCCTTCCAAAGGCCATTCTCATTTTAATTTCCGTCAGTTTACGTTTGGTATCCAGAGGAAAATCCCCTTTCATCATCCAATCGTAATAACTGGGTTCTTGGGTAAGCACATCCACAACCCGTTTGCCATTGTGCTTTCCGAAATTAATAATTTCTTCCCCCTTGGCATTGTATGCCATACGATTGGCAAAATCCACGATTTTAGCAGCCGCTAAATTGTGTAAAGCCTCCATGTCATTTTGAACGGGTTCATACAATTCGCCCTTCTCGTTTTTCATCTTCACCCCTGCATAGCGATCAATTTGAGCGCATAATACTTCAAAAGTGGCTACCGTATCGGCATGAGCACTGTGGGCATTTTCCAAGTCTTTACCGCAATAAAATTTATAGGCTGCCGATAAATTGCGGGGTTCCATGAGGTGAAAAATCCGTTGGGCGTCCACGAGTTTACGGTTTTTGATGTCAAATTCTACGTCGGCCCGAAGAAATTCTTCTACCAGCATCGGAACATCAAAACGGTTGGAATTAAAACCTGCCAAGTCACATCCCGTGAGAAATTGTGCCAATGTTTTAGCAAAGTTCTTGAAGGTCGGACAATCCTTTACATCTTCATCGTAAATACCGTGAATCAGGCTCGACTCAATGGGAATAGGCATTCCCGGATTGACGCGAAACGTCTTGGTTTCTGTTTCACCGTTCATCAGAGCTTTCACCACGCTGATTTCTACGATGCGGTCTTTCTGGATATTGATACCCGTGGTTTCTAAGTCAAAAACCGCGAGAGGCTTTTTAAGTTTGAGATTGTGTGCCATTCAAGAGTTGGAATTGAAGCCCCAAAATTAGCATTTATTCCACAGGGATTCCCTCTTTTTCTAAATACGCTGGAATATTGAAGGTAATTCCATCAAAGATTTCAATGTCTTTGTGCCAATCAATGACCAACCAATTTTGGCCTGGTTCAGCTACAATCACCTGTTTGGTTTTGGTAAGAATCCACAATACCTTTTGTACCCCAAAGGTGAGCAAGTTCTTGGTTTTACGGTCAATGTATTCATAATCTGTAAAATTGGCATTGTCTATCTCAACGTCAATTTCGATGTTAATGAAGGGAGGAATTTGCAAATAATGTTCATCAATGAAATTAGGGGTCAATTTTTGTTTTTCATACACCAGAATATCTCCGGCTACATTATTGCCTTTGCCGATATGCAGACCGCCTTCCCCCGTAAAAACATAGAATAAATTTTCGTCAAGACGGCGATCCAATAAACGAAACAAATACCTGATGATAAATAATTGGAGTCCGCTTGCACCCATAATTTCTTCTAACGATTTTTCTTTTCTCAAAACTGCTTTGTACCCTTTGTAATAAACGGGCAGCCCGTCCAATACTTCTTTGATGAGGTATTCAGGGACCTTAGCAGGTTTTCTTGTTTTGGGAGAGATTGTCTGCACAGAAGCCATAACACTATGCTTTTTTTAACAAATATAGAAAAAAAGCATCGAATCGGAGAAATACAAATCGACTGATTCGGGGGTCCAAAAATATTTTGAATGAAACGTTTGGTTTTTATTTTTTCTTCTTTCATTTTTGTAGTGTACTATTTATCTATTACACTAAATCAGCCAATAAAATGATACAATTCAAGAATGTTCAGTTTGGATACAATTCCCAAAAGCTCTTTGTTGATTTATCGCTGCACGTAGAAGCAGGGCATATTTACGGGCTGTTGGGTGAAAACGGTGCGGGGAAAACCACGCTTCTCAAAATGATTGCGGGACTGGTCTTTCCCAAAAGCGGCCACTGTTCTGTACTGAACTACGAGCCGCGGCACCGAAAGCCTTCCTTCATGAGTCAGTTGTATTTTGTATCCGACGAACCCTATTTACCCAACGCAACGGCCCGAAAATACGCCGATACCTATGGTGTATTTTATGAAAATTTTGACTTGGCTTTGTACCTCAACTACCTGCATGAATTTCAGGTAGAACCGGACCAAAAATTCGAACGAATGTCGTTTGGGCAGCGCAAAAAAGCCGTTATCAGTTTTGCTTTGGCTGCCAATACGCCCTTGATACTCATGGACGAACCTACCAACGGCTTGGATATTCCTTCCAAAAGCATTTTTCGGAAATTAGTGGCAGGTGCTATGTCTGAAAACCGTACCATTATCATCTCTACGCATCAGGTTCGGGACTTAGACAGTTTGATTGATTGGGTTATTCTGCTGCACCAGGGCAAAATCATTTATCAGGAAGACCTCAATGTGTTGGCGGAAGAAGCCACTGCTCAACCTAATTTAGAAACGTTGTTTCAGGAAGTAATTTCAAACTATTAATACCATGAAAGACACATTCGACCTTCGTCGTTTTGGACTGTATGCCCGCAAAGAATTCAGTGAAAATTGGAAAGCGTATGCACTGAGTTTAGTAGGTTTATCAGCTATTATGGGATATAATATTTATCAGGATTGGAATTATGTACACAGCAATCTATATGATAAAAAGTACCCATTGGAAATATATTCCTATTTGGCAATTGCGATGGGACCAATGACTTGGATAGCAAGTAGTTATTTATTAAAAAGTTTTTCAAATCGACAACAAACTTTTGCGACTTTGACCCTACCTGTTTCCTCATTTGAGCAGTTTTTGTATGCTTGGATGATAGCTGTGCCATTTGCAACATTCATTTGCTATGTCCTTTGGAAAATAGCCTGGTCTGTTTTTTTGCCCTATTTTTTAAATGATATTCCGAATTTATTAATCGGAAATGACTCAAACTATTGGACAGGAAACCCTTACGTTTCTGTTTTCTTTTTAGGAGGCTCAGCTATTTTTATGTGGGGAGCAGTGACCCTTGGGCGTTTAAATTTCTTAAAGGTATTAGGTATTTTAATTACCGTTGGCTTATTACTATTTGAGTGGGGTCCAAATCGCTTATTGAAAGCAACCTTTCCGAATGCTTACCATATTCGAAAACCCGCCCCAGCCCCTTGGATACCACAAATAGTAACTATTGAATCTTCCAAGGGCGTTTTCTCCAATGATATTCACTCTACTTTTGAGGAAGTATACCAATTTTGGTGGGTCCTGTGCGTCCCTTTATTACTCTACACCATTACTTACCTGAAAATCAAAGAAAAAGAAGTTTAACAGCCATGAACAACACATTTAACATTCGTCGTTTTGGGCTATATGCGCGCAAAGAATTTCGTGAAAATTGGAAAGCGTATGCGTTGGGATTAGTGGGGCTGACAGCTATATTAGGATATAACATTTTTCAGGAATGGGGTTTTGTCCATACCCGTTACAATATAGGAAATTCATATCACGTAGATATTTACCCTTACTTGGCAACCATAATGGGTTTAGCAGTTTGGATAGCAGGTAGTTATTCGCTGAAAAGCTTTTCAACTAAAAAAGAGACTCTTTCAGCTTTGACTGTGCCTGTTTCTTCATTAGAGCGGTTTTTATATGCTTGGATAATGACTGTTCCAATCTCTATGCTTGTTTGCTACATTATTTGGAAAATGGCTTGGTTTATCGCTTTTCCGTATTCCTTAAGTCACATTCCTAAAGTAAAGATTGTGTTTAAATCTGATATTTGGTCAGACAACCCTTATTTTTCAGTTTTCATTTTAGGCGGTTCAGCTGCCTTTATGTGGGGTGCCTTAGCCCTCGGTCGTTTAAATTTCTTAAAAACATTAGGCATTTTAATCGTGGTCGGCTTATTATTTGAATGGGGGCAGAACCGCTTATTAAAGGCAATTTTTCCCGCTGATTTTTCTATAAATTCTTATTCTTCTATTCCTTGGTTACCTCAAACGGCACAAATCAAATATCAAGGCGTATACTCCAGCACATTTCATTCTACGTTTGAAAATATCTATGGTTTTTGGTGGATACTGTGTGTGCCTTTATTACTCTACGTTATTACCTATTTGAAAATCAAAGAAAAAGAAGTTTAACAGCCATGCAATTTCATAACCAAACAGCCATTTATCTGCAAATCGCCGAGTACATCGGCGAGCAGATATTGGCTCAAAACTGGAAACCGGACGATAAAGTACCGTCAATCAGGGAGCTGGCAGTACAATTGGAGGTAAACCCCAATACGGTACAGCGAACGTACGATTTTTTACAAACACGCGAAGTGATTTATACCAAGCGAGGATTGGGCTATTTTGTCACACTCAACGGTGAAACCAACTACCTTAATTGGCGTCGCGAACAATTTATGACCAATGAATTGCCCCTATTTTTCAAACAAGTCAGTATGCTTCGTTTGGATTTTGAGCAACTAAAAGCACAGTATGAAGCATTTTTAAATCCAACTCAGGTCTAAACTCCCTCAAACCATGAAACCATCAACTATCCTATTCATAATCTTCTGTGCAGGCACCTTATTGGTGCAATTATTCACCAATTTAGGCTACCGAAAAGGCTACGAAGAACACCTGCTGTTTGTCAAAAATCACGTGTTTCCCATCAACGCTTTTCCCCTTGAACACATCAAAGTCGTCGTTGCCAAAGGCGTCCGTTTTACCTTGTATCTTACTAAAAACCAACAGGGTTTCAAACAGGATGTTCGACCCGAAGGCATTACTTTTAAAGCCCAAGGTGATACGCTGTTTATTTCTTCAAAAGATGGAAAATACAATGAGCGCAACTATTTTGAAACTTACTTTCGCAGCGTCCCCAACCTTATTCTTTTGGATGCCAACGCAAATATCGTTGCAAAAAATCAGGAAGAACTAAACACCCAGATTGAAAAAAACGGCCAGCTATTGGTAGAAAAAAGCAGTTTTAAGAAAATAAAGGCCGAAGTGAAAGACAATTCCACCCTGATTTTCAACGCCGATGCTACGGTAGATTTATTGGAAGTGACACTGAAAGACAGCGCTTCTTTAAGCGACCATGAGGCTAATATTACCAAGATTGTCCCAACCTATATTTCCGATAAAGCTTCCTTATCTCTTTCTGGAAAAGGGATTCGGGCTTTGCGTTCTCTTCCGCCCCAACGATAGAGCAACGCCTTTTGATTCACGCAAAGGCGCAGGGGAGCAAAGAACATATCCATCATACTCTTTGCGTCTTTGCGTAACCACTATATAATTTGTAGAAAAAATAGTACATTTCCGACAAACTTAACCTTTAACGGAAATGACCTTCGATTATATCATCATCGGTGCCGGCTCAGCGGGTTGTGTATTGGCCAATCGCCTTTCGGAAAACCCTGCCAATCGTGTATTACTCCTTGAAGCAGGCGGGCCGGATAAAAAAATGGAAATCCAAATTCCGGCTGCGTATGCAAAACTCAATCGTACCGAAGTGGACTGGGGTTTTGAAACCGAGCCTCAACCGCATGTTCTGAATCGTAAAATCTATTTACCACGTGGAAAAACCTTAGGAGGCAGCAGTTCGACCAATGCCATGGCCTACGTGCGAGGCAATCGAGCCGACTACGACGAATGGGCGGCTTTGGGCAATTCAGGATGGAGCTATGAAGAGGTTTTACCCTATTTTATCAAATCCGAAAACAACGAGCAAATCACCAATTCCTACCACGGCAAGGGCGGGCCGCTGAACGTAACGTACGCTACCGCTTTTCGTACGCCCGTGGCCGATGCTTTTGTAAAAGCCTGTATAGAAAACGGCATTCCCGAAAACAACGACTACAACGGCGCCGAGCAGGCCGGAACAAGCTTGTTCCAATTCAACATCAAAGGCCAAAAACGTTGGAGTACAGCATCGGCATTTTTGAAACCAGTCCTGCATCGTCCTAATCTCAAAGTGATTACGTTTGCCCATACCAAACAGGTGTTGATTGAAAAAGACCGTGCCGTGGGAGTTGAGTACATCACGGGTAAAAATACAACTGAGGTAGCCTACGCAACTAAAGAAGTGATTTTGTCGGCGGGAGCCTTTAATTCTCCGCAGATTTTGATGCTGTCGGGTATAGGCGACCGCGAGGAACTCAAACATCATGGAATTGCAGCAAAGAAACACCTTCCGGGTGTTGGCAAAAACTTGCAGGATCACCTGTTTACGGGCGTGAGTGCCCTTTCCAACGTGCCAACGGCCAATGATACGCTCAAACCTTTGAGCCAGGTTACCTGTCTGATCAACTATTTATTATTCAAAAAAGGGCCTTTCACCATCAGTCCCTTGGAAGCGAATGCCTTTCTGAAAATACACACCGGGCCTGATCCCGTTGATTTACAGTTTCATTTTGCACCGGTACACAGTGGGAACGATGGCAAGGCTGACTTTTACAATCTTGACACATTTCCACACACCAGCGGTTATACGGTTTTACCGACGCTCCTCAAGCCCAAAAGTGTAGGGTATGTCGGTTTGCATTCATCCAATCCGCTGGCTGCACCGTTGATTAATCCCAACTTTTTATCGGAAGAAGACGATTTAATTACGCTACTGAAAGGTACTAAAAAGGCGTTGGAAATCATGGAAGCAGTTGCTTTTGCACCTTATCGAAAAGAAATCATTCTCCCGCTTCATCGCAGTTCGGACGAAGAATTGATTCTGCACATCAAGACGCTACTGGAAACCGTATATCACCCGGTTGGTACCTGCAAAATGGGTACGGATGAAATGGCCGTAGTAGATAATGAGCTGAGAGTAAAAGGAATCGAAGGCTTGCGCGTGGCCGATGCCTCAATTATGCCGCGTATCATTGCGGGCAATACCAACGCCGCTTGTATTATGATTGGCGAAAAAGCGGCGGATATGATTTTGGGGAGAGTTGCTGTAAAAACCCGGGCAGTCACCAATTAAAAAACAAACCCGACGGGCAGAAGTGCCCGTCGGGTTTAAGTACCCCCACTAAATCTCTCCCTGTAAGGGGAGACTTTGTTTAACTGATATTCAAGCTATTGGCATAGCTGAAAATACCTAAACTTTAATTAGCAGAAATGGAGAACTATGCTACGACTATTTCACGCGCCAATTCCACTAAATCTCTGTCATTTACTTCTTTTTTCACGTCAGCAACATCCAGAAACTGTTTGTAAATTATATCCAAAGTAGCTTTATCGAATGTATAACCCAACAATTCCAAACGGTGTTTCAAGGCATGACGACCGCTGCGAGCCGTCAACACGATCATTGATTTATCCACCCCTACGTCGGTAGGACTCATGATTTCATAATTGAGCGTATGTTTCAGGAAGCCGTCCTGGTGAATTCCTGAGGAGTGTGCAAATGCATTACGTCCCACAATTGCCTTGTTGGCCTGCACCGGCATCCGCATCATTTTGGAGACCAATTGGCTCGTAGGATATAATAATTGGGTATTAATGCCCGTTTCGTAGCCCAATTCTTTGTGTACTTTAAGTGCCATCACGACTTCCTCCAACGACGTATTTCCGGCCCGCTCTCCAATGCCATTCAACGTCACTTCTACCTGACGGGCTCCGTTCATGATACCCGCAAGCGAGTTGGCAGTGGCTAAACCAAGGTCATTGTGGCAGTGGATAGAAATAGTTGCCTGATGAGCGTTGGACGTATTTTCAAAAATATACTTGATTTTATCTCCGTATTCGTGCGGCAAACAATAGCCGGTTGTGTCAGGAATATTGACGACAGTAGCTCCCGCTTTGATGACCGATTCTACCAAGTGAGCCAGAAAAGCGACATCAGCACGGCCGGCATCTTCGCAGTAAAATTCCACATCTTCCACGTAACTCTTGGCATGTTTTACCGCACCAATCGCCTGTTCCACAATTTTCTCGCGGGTACTGTTGAATTTATGCTGAATATGAATGTCAGAAGAGCCAAGACCTGTATGAATTCTACCGCGCTGAGCGTATTGCAGGGCTTCTCCCGCTGCGTCAATATCACCTTTTATGGCACGGGAAAGCGCACAAATAACAGGTTGACGTACAGCCTTAGAAATTTCTACCACTGAACGAAAATCTCCTGGGCTCGAAATCGGAAACCCGGCCTCGATAATATCAACACCCAGTTTTTCGAGTTGTTGGGCAACGACAATTTTTTCTTCCGTTGTCAATTGGCACCCAGGCACTTGTTCGCCGTCGCGCAACGTGGTGTCGAAAATTTGGATTTTTTGGCTCATTGTGTAAAGAGGGGTTGATGGTTGATTTCGACTTTTGGATTATTTTTTCATAAAAAGACCCTTCCTCTGCGTGAGAAAGGGTCTTTTTATGAAAAAGTTCCCCTCTCACATGGCTAATGTGAGGAGAAGGAGACTTTGAATATTATAATTGGTACAAGTCATTTTTTGGTTGCGAATTTTCGCTGTACGCGTATTTCCACAACAAAAGTAGCGGAATAATTTATCCGTGCAAAAAGTTTTGAAAAAAAATCTAAACCAATTGTCGACAGGTTACGACTCAGGTTCTGAGTCAAATTAGTTAAAATGGAAAAAAACGTTTAGCATTGCCCATTGACAGATAAAGAATACATACTGCAACTTGAATCAGCTATGGCTGCTCAAAACCA
>NZ_JAIXST010000315.1 GCF_027484545.1 Runella sp.
TAACTCAGGCTGTTGAGAATATTTTAACCAACTTGGCTAAGGAATTTAAAATTGATTTTTCTGAATTGAAGCATTTTATAGATTGCAAAACGTCGTTTAATTTTAGCTGACTACTTAAAAGCCGGACTCCGTAGTATGTTTCTACCCAATAGCTCAATTTCTATCAAAACAAGAAATCAAAGCCGTCATTATCATTGTGTTTCGGAATTTTGAACGACTTAAGAAAACCCTTTACAACCTCATCATCCTCAAAAGCTTTGAGGTCTTTCTTAATGCTTTTTACCGTTTTTTTATACTCACTGATTTGCTGATCAAAAGCAAATTCCAAGCCAAAAGGATTTGAAACTATGTACTTAGGCTGTCCGCTCATCAGGTGGGCCTGTGTCTGTAAACTATCGAATTCTTCTTCCAATTCTTTGGATTGTTCCCGCAGAATTTTATTATAATACTTGAGGTGGTCTTCGGCCAATGATTCAATGTGAGACTGGTCTATTCGCTCAAATTCTAATTGTAAGCGCAATAAACCCAACACATCATTTTTTTCGTAGGCTTCCGTCACCCGTTGTATGATTTCAGTTTTCCGATTCTTTTCTTCTTCCTCTTTTTCACGATCTGGATGAAAAGCTTTGACTAAATCCATGTAAATTGTCCGTACTGCCTTCGTGATATTTCGAGTTTCAAGCTCTCTTTTTTCTTCTCGCTCTATCTGTTTTTGTGTTTTAGGGCGTTTGGCGCGTAGTTCTTCATTTTCACGTTGCTGTTCGGCAAAGGAGGCTTGTTGTTCCGCAATTTTTTGTTGCAATTTTTCCTGCATTTTTTCAGGGTCATTGAGGTCAACGTCATCTCCTAAATCTATCCCAAACATCGAAAACAAACTTTTCATGCGTTCGGCTACTTCTTGGTTAGCATCCTCATTGATGGAGTCGAAGCTACCCTCTTCGCTGTATTTATCATAAATCGGCTTGAGTTCTTCCATTCTTCCCGAATCAATCGCCTCAAACGCAATTTCCTGAATCAGATAAGCTAATTTCTTTTTTTCAGGCTTTTTATACACCGCAGACTCATAGGCACGGTCAAAACGATACACCAATTGGGCACGTTGCTCAAAATATTGCTTACGAATCGGCTCCAAATCCATCGCTTCACGCTGCTGAATTTTGGTCATAGCTACCCGATAGTCCGTAATGTTCTTTTCGAGCGTTTCTATTTTTTTTACCAAGCGATTAAAATCTTTCTGAGCCTTGGTTTGTTCGGCTTTTGCCTTGGTAATTTGAACAATTTTAGCGCACATAATTTATAACGGCCTTGCTTTACGAAAAATAAGGGCAATGAGCAGAATAGCGATGATAATCAGTAAGAGGGTAAAACGAAATTCGTCGAAAATAAAGCTTGAAGGTTCAACCAAACTAATCTCTGACAATTTTTGCAGATAGGTTTCTTTTCCCCATGCCTTAATCGCTTCGGCCTGATTGGTAACCAAGGATTGACGTAATGTGTTTTTGTAGTGAGCAAGTGCCTCCGGAGAGAAATAAAAAAAGATAAACGACAAATACCCACATAACAAAGCACCCGTCAGCCATACTACGTAACCAATCGAAATCCCTTCCCAAATGTGGAAATATCCTTCCCCGATATGCTTCCGATAATACCAACAAGCCGCGGCGATGATGATACTGAAAAAGCCTACGTCCAACGCACGGCTGGTTGCAGAAAATTTATCTAAACTCTGAGTCAACAGAAAATACAGGAAACAAACGACTCCCGCCAGCAAACCAAAGACGAGCGGAATTTTAAGCAACGGCTTATTAAAAAAGTTAATCACATTTTGCATAGTTTATTCACAAAGTTATCCACACATTTCCACCATTTCGCGATTTAACACGTAAATCGCTTTTCCTTTGAGATGTTTCCCGAAGAAAGGTGAGTTTTTGGATTTAGAACGCGTTTCGGAGAAAACCCATTCCAAGGTTGGGTCAAAAATGGTAAGATTGGCAGCAGTACCCTCAAAAATTACATTCTCTGGTAATCTTAAAATGGTACGTGGCTGATGGGTAAATTTATCTACCAACTGACTGATTGAAAGACTGTTGTTGTACGTGTTTAATAAAGCAAAGGCCGTTTCAAGCCCAATAATTCCAAACTCTGCTAAGTCAAATTCTAAGTTTTTTGACTCTTCATCCTGTGGATTATGGTCTGATACCACGGCATCAATTGTACCATCAGCAAGACCTTCCCAAAGTGCCGCAATATCTTCAGCAGCGCGAAAGGGTGGATTTACTTTGTAATTGGTATCAAATTCGCCCAAAACGGTATCATCAAAAGCGATTTGGTGCGCAGCTATATCACAGGAAACAGGTAAACCCTCTGCTTTTGCTTTACGAATTAAATCTACTGCGGTAGCCGTTGAAATGGTGGAGAAGTGGAGTAGGGGAATCATACTTTTTACCCCCATGTAGTCGAGCAACTTGAGATCACGCATAATCATCAACTCTTCGGCTACTTTGGGTATACCGCGCATACCAAGCAACGTACTCGACTCACCCTCATTCATTTGACCAAACACCGTTAAATCAAAATCTTCGGGGCGATTCATCAGCACGCGATTAACCTGCTGCAAATACTGAAGCGATTTCAGGAAAATATGGGTGTTGTGAATGGCATGAATTCCATCCGAAAAAGCCACGGCACCTGCTCGTGTCAGGTCAATCATTTCCGTAAAATCTTTCCCTTCACAACTCTTGGTCACGGCCCCGATTGGGTGCACATTAACGGCTTGACCACGGGCTCTGTGCTTCACATAAATAAGCGTATCTTTAGAATCAAGTGCCGGTTTAGTATTGGGCAAAACGGCTATTTCAGTAAAACCGCCTGCCATTGCTGCTTCACAAGTAGTAGTAAGGTCTTCTTTGTGCTCCTGACCGGGGTCATGCGCCAAAACCCGCATGTCTACCCAACCGGGGGAAATATGCCAATTTTCGCCAGCCAAAATTTCAGCATGGGGTGCTTCAATTCGGTCTTCGATACGGGTTATTATCCCCTTTTCAACCAAAATGTCTTTTGTTTGCCCATTGTAAGGCGAACGCGCGTCTATAATTTTTACAGAACGAATCAGTACCATGTTTTTAATCAACTTTCAAATTCCCCTTTGGGAGTAGGGGCTAAAAAAAGCTCCTTTCGGAGCTTCTATTTATTCGCCAATCAATTCTTTATAGGCTTCAACGGAAAGTAAATCATTGGTAGAGCCCGTGATTTTGATACGTACCATCCAACCTTTTCCATACGGATCTTCGTTGACCAATTCAGGTGAGGCTTCCAATTCATCATTGAATTCGAGGATTTCGCCCGATACAGGAATAAAAAGGTCTGAAACTGTCTTCACAGCTTCAACTGAGCCAAAAATCTCGCCTTCTTCGATGGTTTGTCCCACAGTAGTAATGTCCACGTATACAATATCACCCAATTCATGTTGGGCAAAATCAGTAACTCCTACTATAGCGGTGTCGTCGCCTTCAAAGCGAATCCACTCGTGATCTTTGGTGTATTTAAGTTCTTCTGGAAATGTCATGGTTTCTTGAGGCTTTTCGTTTGGGCTTGCAAGATAATACGAAAACATAAATTATGCGAGATACGCGAGTTACTTTACGGGTTTTTCTAAGTTAATCCATTACAATCTATAAACTTCTCATTTTATTGGCATAAGAAGCCATTAGGAGAATAGTCTTCATTACACCTTTGGAGGTATGAGTAAATAAATGCCTTAATATGAAACTTCTTCGTCTTTGCATCGCCCTCTTTTTGCATTTCCACCTTTTTGCCCAAACACCTTTGCGACGTTCTGAGAGTTTTTTTGGTCTGCACTTTGACTTTCATGCCAGCTTGGAAGACACACTCATTGGCAAAACCCTCACTGACAGTATGATAGATTCGCTGTTGGTAAAGGTAAAACCTGATTTTATTCAAGTAGATTGTAAAGGGCATACAGGCGTTACGAGCTATCCGACCAGGGTTGGATATACGCCTAAACGCTTTGAAAAAGATATTCTTCGCCTTTTTAGGGAGGTTACACGTCGGCACAGAGTAGCGCTTTATGTGCATTACTCGGGTGTTTGGGACAATGAAGCGATAAAACATCATCCCAATTGGGCCAGAATAGATGCTGAAGGAAAGCAGGACAATCAAAAAGCATCGCTTTGGGGTGCCTATACCGACAGTTTATTGATTCCACAACTCAAAGAAATTAGTGATTATGGCGTGGACGGCGTATGGGTGGACGGTGATTGCTGGGCTACCAACTCTGATTATTGCGCCGCCGCGGTTGATGAGTTTCGTTTTGTGACGGGAATTCAAGAAATTCCTAAAAAGAAAACCGACCCTAACTACGGCAAATGGCTTGAATTTCAACGTGATGCGTTTCGACGTTATGTCCGAAAATATACGGACGCTCTTCATGCTTACAATCCGCGTTTTCAAGTAGCCAGTAATTGGTCTTTTTCGGCCATGATGCCCGAAAAGGTGGATATTAACGTTGATTTTTTGTCGGGCGACACCGAACCGCTTAATGGCGCCAATCAATCGGCATTTCAGGCGCGATGTTTAGCTCCTCAGGGAAAACCTTGGGATTTGATGTCTTGGAGCTTTGGTTATGGCTGGGACGACCAAATTTTCTCGGCTAAAAGTGCAACTCAACTTTCACAGGAAGCCGCGCATGTCATTGCAATGGGAGGTGGGTATCAGGCGTATTGGACCCAACACAGAGACGGAAGCCTTAAAACCTACGCTTACGGTACCATGGCTGATTTGGCAAAATTCTGTCGTCAGCGTCAGCCCTATTGCCAAAATACCAAACCCGTACCGCAGGTAGCCTTGTTGTATTCAAACACAGCATATAAAAGTGAAGTAACAACGGTTTATAACACCGGTGACCGAAAACAGGAGCCGATGATTGGCGTGTTGAATGCGTTGCTATACAGTCAATTACCAACCGAAATCCTACAGGAACATCACCTTAAAGGCAGAACCAAAGACTATCCGCTCATTGTGATTCCCGAATGGAAAAAAATTGACGAACAACTTAGAACAGAACTTATAGAATATGTTCAACAGGGAGGGAATTTACTGGTGATTGGGAGCGAAACTGTCAAAATTTTCGAAAATGAATTAGGGGTAAAATTAAATCCAACTGTCCAATCCATTCCTTTTTGGGGGTATGATAATCTTATTACCGGTACAAAAGCAACGTATCGGCCCTTTGAATCACTTGGGACTACGCATACTTTTGGACAATGGTTTAGTCAGGAAGATAAGCGTTTTGCTCAAGGTGCGATTGCTTCTATTGCTTCACTTGGCAAAGGAAAAATAGCCGGAATCTATTTCAATTTCGGTGAACAACACTTCAAACGGGAAACCTACGTGGGTCGTGATTTCATCAATGCATTGGCTTTGCAGCTATTTCAACCTCAAGTTAAAGTGAGCGGCTCAAAAGCGCTTAACGTAGTTTTGAACCAAAAACAAAAAAGCACTTTTGTCAATCTCATCAATATGACGGGCAACCATGCCAATAAAGCCATTCATTCTTCTGATGAAATTCCGCCGCTTTATAATCTTCAAGTTACCGTAAAAACGCCTCAAAGACCTCGTCAGATAGTACTCCAACCCGAAAATAAACCCATAACTTTTGCGTATAAAAATGGAGAATCGGTCTTTATAATAAGTAAATTAGATATTCTTTCGATTGTTGAAATCAAACCATGATTCTGTTACAAGCTTCTTCTGACTGGGCCGCTTTTATCGGTCGTTTCCATCCTGTTTTGGTACACTTACCTATTGGATTTCTGATTTTGGCGGGATTACTCGAAATCGGCAGATTAGTCAACAAAATTGACGTCAAAGAGTCCACAATCAGTTTTATCCTTTTTTGGTCTGCTATTGGCGCTACTTTGTCCTGTATTGCGGGATACTTTTTGTCTTTAGGAGGCGGTTATGAGGCAGAATTATTGGAAGAACATAAATGGCAGGGAATTTGGGTCGCCGTAGCTTCTTGGATAGCTTGGATAGCCAAATCAGAATTATTTATCAACAAAATCCCGTTTGGAAGTCTGCTTTACTTCCCCGCTTTGGTCGTTGGAGGCTTTTTTACGATGATTGCCGGACATCACGGCGGGTCATTAACTCATGGAGAAGGTTACCTGACCCAAGAAACCCCGGAACCATTTCGGGATTGGATGGGAATGGAAGCTAAAAAAGACAAAGGTTCCGACGAAATCAAGCCCATTGCGGATGTGAACAACGCCATGGTATTTCAGGATGTGGTAAATCCCATTATCAAAGCACGCTGTATCCAATGCCACAACGCCAACAAATCGAAGGGCGATTTACGCATGGACCAAGTGGAATTGTTGAAAAAAGGAGGCGAGAACGGGCCTATTTTTGTAGTCGGAAAGGGAGAAGAAAGTGAAATGGTTAAGCGCTGTCTGCTTCCGCTCGAAGATGAAAACCACATGCCGCCCAAAGGCAAAACCCAGCTTACCGAAGGACAGGTTGCTATTTTATCGTGGTGGATTGACCAAGGCGCACCTTTTGATAAAAAAGTAGCTGAACTCAAAGCTACGGATGCTGTAAAATCTGTTTTGGCCGCATTGAGTGGTTCACAGTCAACAAGCAGCTATTCGCAAATGACTGCAACAACAAAGGAATCACCTGTATTGAGTTTAAAAGTACCTTCTGCCGATGCAAAAGCGGTGGAAGCGCTTAAAAAAGCAGGTTTATTGGTGATGCCCATTACCAATGAAAGCAATTTATTAGAAGTGAATGCAGTAAATGTAGGCAGTTTAATTGACGCTCAAATAGCTCTACTTGAACCACTTAAAGAGCAAATTATTTGGCTCAAACTCGGTGACACTAAAATTACAGACCAAGCCGCTGGCACGATTGCCAAATTGAAAAACTTGCAAAAACTTCATTTGGAAAATACAGGTATTACCGACGCTACTATGCGTCAAATCAAGTCCTTACCGTACTTAGAATACTTGAATTTGGTCAACACGCAAGTAACTGACGCAGGTATAAAAGAGCTTTCTGCAACCCCTAATCTACTGAGTCTTCACGTTTGGCATTCCAAAGTAACAGAGGCGGGTGTAGCTGCGCTGAAACAGGCTAAACCCAATTTGGACGTAACGATCGGCATCAACGAACAGCAAATTGCTGATTTTATAAAAGCCGGAGAAACAGCACCAAAACCTGAAGAAGCGAAAAAGAAATAATTAATCTTCCAATATAGCCACTACACGAGCTGGCGCGGCCGAAGCACCAACTATTTTAAGTGGAAAAACCCATACTTTAAATCCAAAAGGAGGCAATGCTCCCATATTGACCAATTGCTCAATATGGCAATATTCTTTTTCACGACCCACTAAATGTGCTTGCCAAAAGACATGTTGATTATTGGTTTCTTTGGCTTTTTGAATCATGTAACGCATAGGTAAATCCCAACCCCATTGGTCGATTCCCATCACTTTGATACCTTTGTCTATGAGCCATTCGGTTGCTTCTTTGCTCATTCCTGTACCAACATCCGCAAATTGTTTGGTTCCGTTAAATTTATCGCGCCCTGTTTTTATCAATACTATCATTCCTGCCTTCAAGACAGCTCCTGTTTTTGCTAAATCCTGTTGAATATCATAAATGGTAATCGCCTCAAAATCTAATTTGTGGCTCATATTTACCACTAAACCATCTCCATAGCACCATTCAAGCGGGATTTGGTCAATAGTTTTGGCCAGTTTTCCCGCCACAGTAGGGTAGTAGTGCCAGGGCACATCTATGTGCGTCGTAGAATGAACACCCATGTGTTTGATGGTATCGATGGTATCATCGGCCCAACCCACAAAATCTTTAGGAAATAATCGAAATGGTAAACCTAAAAAACGAATAAGCCACTTAGCTGTATTATGTCGTTTATGTTTGATTTTAACTCGCATAAACCAAGGGTCTTCTGCGTTGTAACGAATGGATTTAGAGAGGTCTATGATGCGCGGCATAAAGAGCATAGTTAAATTTATAAAAGTCCGATATTAAACATATATCAATTACACGTCAAACAATAGCGTCTTCTTTTCTTTGCAATTTCCTGCAAAAAAGCCTTATTTTGGCTTAAATTTTCGTTTTTCTGCTTTATCCCCTACACGTTAAATGAATTCCCAAAACTCCTTCAAAATCGTCATTTTAGGCGGAGGTGAAAGTGGCGTAGGTGCTGCGTTGCTGGCCCAAGCCAAAGGTTTTGATGTATTTCTTTCGGACAAAGGTGCGCTCTCCGAGGAATATCGTTCCATTCTTCACACTCACTCTATCCCATTTGAAGAAGGTCAACATACCGAAGAGAGAATTTTAGCCGCTGACGAAATCATTAAAAGCCCCGGAATTCCTGATAAAGTACCCTTAATAAAAAAACTATGTGCGCAGGGCACCCCTATTATTTCCGAAATTGAATTTGCTTCCCGTTATACAAAAGCCAAAAAGATAGCCATTACGGGAAGTAACGGCAAAACAACCACGACCTTACTTACCTATCATTTGCTGAAATCAGCAGGGATGAACGTTGGTTTAGCCGGTAACATCGGCGAGAGTTTTGCCAAACAAGTCATTGACGATACGTTTGATTGGTTCGTCCTGGAACAGAGCAGCTTTCAATTGGACAACATGTACGACTTTAAAGCAGATGTGGGAGTTTTGCTGAATATCACCCCTGATCACTTAGACCGTTACGAATATACTTTTCAGAAATACGTCGATTCAAAGTTTCGGATACTGCAAAATATGCAGCCTGACGACGATTTTATTTATTTTGTCGACAATGAAGCAATCGCTCAGGAGTTAAAAAAGAAATCATTCAATGTCAATCACTTACCTATTTCTTTTTTAAAAAAAGAAATGAATGGTGGATTTTTTCACGACGGAGTATTGCATCTGACACGCCATCCTCGTACTTTTGATATAAGCGCAGATGAATTACCAATCAAAGGTCCGCACAATGCCATAAATGCTATGGCGGCAACATTGGCCGCAATGGCTGTAGGGCTCACAGATGAACAGATAAAAACCGGATTGTTGACTTTCCAAAACGCAGCCCATCGGCTGGAACCTGTCGAAAAAATCAACGGAATTCAGTTCATCAATGACTCAAAGGCAACTAATGTTGATTCAGTTTTTTACGCGCTTAACAGTTACGATACCCCAATCATTTGGATAGCCGGCGGGCTGGATAAAGGCAACGATTATACCCAAATCGAGTCTTTGGTTCGCCAAAAAGTGAAAGCCCTTATCTGTCTGGGCAAAGACAATAGCAAACTTCTCTCGTTTTTTACCCCTATCGTTCCCATTGTCATTGAGACACAGGACGTAAAGGAGGCAGTACAGCACGCATTGTCGTTAGGCCAACCTAACGATGTGGCGCTTCTATCTCCTGCCTGCGCCAGTTTCGACCTGTTCAAAAATTACGAAGATCGCGGAGATCAATTCAAAGCGACTGTCCGAAGTTTTGTACCTTAATTCCAAAAAACGATGAATAATTCCGAGATGAATGCTTTTGACACCCCATCAGGCTATCGCCCCCCTACTGACGGCTGGCAAACCGCTAAGGATTGGCTAAGCCAAAACTTAAAGGGCGATGTAGTCATTTGGATTATTGTAGCGATACTTTCGCTCATCAGTATGCTCATTGTTTACAGTGCTACCGGTACGTTGGCCTACCAACGCGGAGGAGGTTACCCTGAAGTTTTTCTCTTTAAACACATTTTCTTTACCGGCATCGGATTATTTGTGATGTGGTGGGTACATCGCATCAACTATACCTATTTTTCGCGTTTATCGCGCGCTGCTTTGTTGATTTCCATTCCCTTACTGATTTTGGTAAAAGTTGCGGGAGTTACCATCAACGGTGCAACTCGTTGGTTGGCAATTCCCGGCACAGGTTTTACATTCCAACCCTCCGATTTTGCACGTTTAGCATTAATTGCCAATCTGGCTGCCATGCTTGCCAAACGGCAACGAATTGAGTATAGCTGGCAAATTTTCAATAAAATGATTCTATGGGTTGGGATTATCTGTTTTCTAATTGCCCTATCCAGTACTTCAACTGCCGTTTTACTCGGTTTTGCCTGTTTTTTAATGCTTTATGTCGGTCGTGTTCCTAAGAAGTACTTAATCGCCATGCTGATTTCCATTGGTTTGGCAGGAACATTAGGTTTGATTTTAGGCCAGAGATACGATACGGCAAAAAAACGAGTAGAGCGCTTTGTATACCGTGAAAATGATAAAACCAAGAAAGGTCTGGATCAATCTGATCAAGGATTTATTGCCATCGCCCATGGCGGAATTATTGGCCAAGGCCTTGGTAACAGCCACCAACGAAACTACCTTACTCAAGCGTACTCCGACTTTATTTATGCCATTATTATTGAAGAATATGGCCTGATAGGAGGAGTTTTTATTGTGCTTTTATACGCCGTTTTATTGATGCGAGGTGTTCAAAATATTAATCAAACCAATCGAGCGTTTGGTGGCCTGCTATCTGCCGGTCTAACATTGAGCATTGGTTTGCAGGCATTTACAAATATGGCAGTGGCGGTAGGTATTTTCCCAGTTACCGGCCAACCACTTCCTTTGCTCAGTATGGGTGGCACTTCCGTCTTATTTACGTGTATTTCACTCGGTATTATTCTCAGCGTAAGCAGGGGAGAAGCTGATGAAAGTAATATTTAATTAGTATGAAAAAAATTATTATTAGCGGAGGGGGAACCGGAGGGCATATTTACCCGGCCATTGCCATTGCCAATGCGCTCAAAGCCATTGATCCGACCATTCAGATTTTGTTTGTAGGGGCTTTGGGGAAAATGGAGATGGAAAAAGTACCGAGAGCGGGCTACGAAATCATTGGTTTACCCATTGCGGGCATAAAACGAGAGTTGTCAGTGGATAATATTTCGTTTCCGTTTAAACTTACGCGCAGTTTGCTAAAGGCTCGAAGTATTATTAAAAGTTTCAAACCTGACATCGCCATTGGAGTAGGTGGTTTTGCCAGCGGACCTTTGTTAATAATTGCCTCCCTTATGGGCATCCCGACGTTGATTCAGGAGCAAAATTCGTATGCGGGTGTTACCAATAAGCTTTTGGCAAAACGAGCCAAAGCCATTTGTGTAGCATACCCCAACATGGATGCTTTTTTTCCAAAAAGTAAACTTAAATTGACCGGAAACCCTGTTCGTAACGATATTTTGTCAGTATCCCACAAACGCGAACAGGCATACGCACATTTTGGCCTGCAACCCAATCACAAAACACTGCTCATTATTGGTGGAAGTTTGGGTGCAAAAACAATCAATGAAAGCATTGAAGCAGGTTTAAAAATGATTATTGATTCCAGTTATCAGGTACTGTGGCAAACCGGTAAACCTTATTTTGAACGCGCTAAAGCCGCAATCAGTGCACTTAAAACGCCTTATGCTCAAGCCTTTGATTTCATTTACGAAATGGATTTGGCCTATGCTTTGGCAGATGTTGTGGTTTCCAGAGCGGGTGCATTATCGGTTTCTGAACTTTGTTTAGTGGAAAAACCGGCAATTTTAGTACCTTTTCCCTATGCCTCTGAAGACCACCAAACTAAAAATGCCATGAGTTTGGTAGAACAAAATGCAGCTTTATTAGTAAAAGACAAAAACGCAGGAGAAGAATTGGTACAAACAGCCTTACGACTTCTGCAAGATGCTGATAAACAGCACGAATTGAGTAAAAATATTAAAAAATTAGCCAAACCAAATGCAGCGAAGGAAATTGCCGAAACGGTTTTGAAATTATGTTAAAACAATACAAATACATTTATTTCCTCGGCATCGGAGGCATCGGCATGAGTGCTTTGGCTCGTTGGTTCAAAATCAATGGTTTTGAAGTGGCCGGCTACGACCGTACTCCTACCGCTTTGACAGATACACTGCAAGAAGAAGGAATTTCGGTTCACTTTGAGGATTCTGTAGCAATGATACCTGCTGATTTTTTGCAAAATACGACTCAAACTCTTGTTGTATTAACGCCTGCTGTACCTGCCGACCATTCAGAGTATAATTATCTCAAAGACAATGGATTTACCATTCAAAAACGTTCACAGGTATTGGGGTTGATTGCGGGAGGAATGTTTACAATTGGCATTGCTGGAACACATGGCAAAACCACAACATCGTCCATGACGGCGCATTTGTTACGTCATGCGGGTGTGAATTGTTCCGCATTTTTGGGGGGAATTACCCAAAATTACGGAACTAATATGCTGCTTAATGAACCTGCGGATGATTTAAGCCAAGTTCCCTGTATAGTTGAAGCCGATGAATTTGATCGTTCTTTTCTAACCTTATTTCCTGAAATAGCCGTTGTGACATCCACTGATGCTGACCATTTAGACATTTATGGAAGTCATGCCTCTGTTCTGGACTCGTTTTCGGCTTACGTAAGCCAAATCAAACCTAGCGGGCGGCTTTTTATGAGAACGGGGCTTGAATTAGCCGATAAAACTCGCGCTCAAGTAGCTGAATACTCTCTCAATGAAGGTGATTATCACGCCGAAAATGTGCATATAGAAAATGCCTGTTTCATTTTTGACGCCGTACATCCCAATGGGAGAATCAACAATCTTACTTTACAGGTCCCCGGTTTTCATAACGTAGAAAATGCGATTGCTGCCATTGCGGTTGGATTGGAAATAGGGCTTTCTGAAGAACAGATTCGGTCAGGTATCAATACGTTTGGAGGAGTGAAACGGCGATTTGAATATTACCTTAAAACTGACTCAAAGGTTCTGATTGATGACTATGCCCACCATCCTGCGGAGGTTTCGGCATTTTTGTCATCGGCAAAAGCTTTATATCCGGATCGCCATGTAACGGCTATTTTTCAGCCCCATTTGTACAGTCGGACCCGTGATTTTTCGGAAGAGTTTGCCAAAAGTCTTTCTTTGGCAGACAGTGTAATTCTGTTGGATATTTATCCCGCCAGAGAGTTGCCGATTCAAGGGGTTACCTCTGATTTAATTTTTGACCGTATTACTTGTGACAAAGTCTTATGTAAGAAGTCGGAGTTAGTAGAGCTTATTAAAAATCGCTCCACTGACGTTGTCGCAACGATTGGCGCCGGTGATATTGATCGATACATTGAGCCTATTAAAACAGTTTTGCAGTCTGTGTAGATTTAGTTATACCAAATCAGTAATAAAATGAAACGTTGGGTTTGGGGAGTTTTGGGGTGTTTCCTTGTAGGAACGATTTTTTTATTCGTCGAAATGCAGCAAAAAAGCAAACGCTGCAAAGGCATTATTGTGAAATTAGACGAAACCGCAGAATATCCCTTCTTCACCGAACAAGATATTGAAAATCTTCTTACCCTTAAAGGGGTAGACGCCGTTGTAGGCATGAGTTTTTCAAAAATCAACCTAAAAGGCCTCGAAAAAAGAGTATTAAAAAACCGCTTGATAAATAAATGTGAAGTATTTCGAGATTTATCCGGAAATTTGGTTGTGTCTATTGATCAACAGCACCCTGTTGGAAGATTAATTCCTAACGCCACT
The DNA here is from genome assembly GCF_027484545.1 of Runella sp. Taxonomy (GTDB): domain Bacteria; phylum Bacteroidota; class Bacteroidia; order Cytophagales; family Spirosomataceae; genus Runella. The sequence goes on from NZ_JAIXST010000315.1 coordinate 13,604, forward strand.
CTATCGAAAGAACAATCTCTTTCCGCCTCTCAGGGGGGATATTTGACTGAATCGGGTGAAATTGTGCCTTTATCAGCACGATTTGCCGCCAGAACAGTACTTATTTCGGGTGATTTTTTCGATAAAACACAGAATTTAAAAACGGTAAAAGGCCAACATTTAATAGTTTTTCTGAAAAACCTTCAACAAAACCCTTTCTGGAAAGCTCAAGTAGCCGAAGTAATCGTAGATAAGGATAGTGAACTGACTCTTGTGCCTCAGGTAGGACAGCATCAAATTGATTTTGGTTTACCAGATGACATTGAAATAAAGTTTAAAAAACTAAAGATTTTTTACAAAACTATTTTACCGCTCAAAGGGTGGAATAAATACAAACGCGTAAGCGTAAAATTTAAGAATCAAATAGTGTGTGAGTGATTCATTATTAGGACAACTTATTTATAGATATTGTTTAACCATGCGCTGAACTTAAAGCTCTAACTCATCATGTCAGAAAATGAATTTTATTTAGGAATTGATATTGGTAGCACCAAGGTTGCTGCTGTTTTGGCAAAGCCAAAAAAACAGAATAATCTCATTATGCTCGAAATCTTGGGAATAGGATCGGCTCGTAATGAGGGTGTACACAGAGGAAATATCAACAATCCTATCAAAACCAAGGAAGCCATTCGACAAGCGTTAGAAATGGCTGCAAAAAAAGCCGAAAGGACTGATTTGCTATCTATTTCACTTTCTGCCACTGTCAACGTCAGTGGTACACACTTGGAAACAACGTCTGAAACGGGTTCTGTAACCTGTAAATCAGCATCTGTAAAGGGTGAAGATGTCGGTTTTTTGTTTGAAAATATGCAACAAACGTTTGATTCAGATACCAATCAAATCATTCACTTATTGCCCCTTAGATTTGCAGTTGGAGAACAACACGAAATCGAAGATCCGGTTGGACATATCGGTCTGAAACTCAGCGGTGATTTTAAAATAGTTACAGCAAAGAAATCTGCTTTGCATCAGATTCGTGACTCGTTGCAAAAAGCTAATATTCAAATTGATGAAGAAGACGGTTTTGCAGCTTCTCCTTTGGCTTCTGGATTGGCTGTTTTGTCTGAAGATCACAAAAAACTCGGGGTTGTTTTGGTTGATATTGGTGGTGGCACAACCGATATCGCCATTTATCACGAGGGTTTATTAAGACACACGATTGTTCTTCCGTTTGGGGGGAGCCACATTACCAACGACATTAGAGAAGGGTGCCATCTGACAGTAGAAAGTGCCGAGGAAGCAAAAACCACGTTGAGTGAAACTGACCCTAACGCGTGCAGTTTAAATCAATTGTTGGTTGTACCTACTGCTGAAGGCATTCCACCCATTGAGATTGTAGCAAGAAATATCGTTTTGATTGCCCGGGCACGTTTACGCGAAATTGCCGCTTTGGTATTAGCTGAAATCAAAAAAGCAGGTTTTGAACATAAACTACGTGCAGGAATCGTGCTGACAGGCGGAACGGCTAAAATCAACGGAATTGAGAATATTTTTCGGGAAGTAACGGGGATGTATGTTCAAATTGGCAAACCCAAGAACTTAGAGCGTACCAATGGCGCATTATATGATGCACTCATCAATGACCCTTCTTATACAACAGCATTAGGATTGGCTTGGTCGAGTGTAAAACCTCTGGATAAACGGGTTGTGAAAAGCCGTACCGTTCAGGAAATAGAAAGTAAGAAACCCAGCAGTAGCTGGAATTTCCCTGGTTTTGGTAAAAGTGTGAAAGATTTTAATATCAAAGAAATCGGTACTTTTATCTGGAAAGGGCTCACTCAAGATGATATCAAAGGGCAGGACAGCTATTAAAAAAGATAAAAATATACCTACTTTATTGCTTATTTTTAAGAAATTATGGTTTTTGCAAGAAAAAACGTTTTTGAGCACGACTACGAATTTGTTATGGAAGAGCCAAAACAATCGGAAGAAGCCCCTATTATCAAGGTAATCGGGGTAGGAGGAGGAGGTAGCAATGCCGTCAATCACATGTTTACAAAAGGCATCAAAGATGTCGTATTTGTGGTGTGTAACACTGACAAGCAGGCTCTGATGCGCAGCCCTATCCATAATAAAATTCAATTAGGGGCTGATACACTGAAGGGGCTTGGAGCAGGTACAGATTCTGCTACGGGTCGTAAAGCTGCTGAAGAAAGCATTGAGTACATCCGACAATTGATGCAGCCGCCCACCCAAATGGTTTTCATTACGGCGGGTATGGGGGGAGGTACTGGTACGGGTGCAGCCCCTGTAATCGCTCAGGTGGCTAAAGAAATGGGTATGCTGACAGTAGCCGTTGTAACGGCTCCTTACAGCCATGAAGGTCGTATCAAAAAGAATCAGGCATTGGATGGTATTAATGCTCTTAAAGAGCACTGTGATACTGTTCTTGTCATTCTGAACGATGAATTGGCCAAGCTGTATGGGAAATTACCCATTTTGCGCGCTTATGAACACGCTGACAATGTACTTTCCAACGCTGTAAAAAGCATTGCAGAAATCATAACTGTCCATGGAAGCGTCAATTCAGACTTCATGGATGTGAAAAAAGTGCTTCAGGGTGCGGGCACATCGGTAATGAGTTCCGCGGTTGCTACTGGTGAAAATCGTGCTGAGTTGGCCATTGAAGCTGCACTTAACTCTCCATTGCTCAACAACCGTGACATACGAGGAGCCGAACGAATTCTTATCACGCTGGCCTCCAGCAAAAATGAGAAATTTATGGCTACTCTGGACGAACAAATGGCGATTACCGATTACATCGAAAGCTTGATTGGTGACGAAGCTGATATGTGTAAGGTAGGGGTCATCTTCGATGATGCTTTGGAAGAAGAACTGCTTGTAACTGTTATTGCGGCAGGTTTTGAAGATTCTCATCTACCCTTTAAATACGATTCTCTCGGGTCGAAAGCAGCCTCAAAAGCTCCCTTAGCTCCCCCTGTATCCGCAGACCCTAAACCACCTGTGGTACAGCCTGTTCAAGATAACAATATAGAAATTCAAAAAGAAGAAACAACACCTACAACAGCCGTAACGCCGCCCTCACCTTCAGAGCCTGTCAATAAAGGCGGATACACTGTAGGAGTAAATTCAGTTCCCGAACCATCTAAAGATGATTTTTCTGAACCGGAAAAACCAAGTTCCGAATCGCCTGCCAAGCCAACGTTTCAGAACAAACCGGAGCCTCAGGAAGATCCTCAAATTTTGCGCCGATTAGTGCAGGATATTATCAATGGACGTTACTCCGCCAGTGAACTTGAAAAGCCTGCTTATTTGCGGCAGAATGTGACCTTACATCAAAAACCGAATTTACCCGAAGAAGCATTTATTCCAATTAAGTTGGATAAGCACAAGCGATAAAATGGTAGGTTTACAAGAATTACAGAACGAACTTCAAGCATTAGGCAGCCCCGAAAAGGCTGCCTTTCTTTCTCGCTTTTTTAAAACTGGGAAAGGACAGTATGGCGAAGGTGACCAATTTTTAGGAATTACTATGCCTGAAATCAGGGCTGTGGTTGCAAAGTACAGTTCTCTCTCAATACAGGGTTGGCAACTACTTCTTCATAGCCCTTTTCACGAATTCAGGATGGCGGCTTTGATAGGATTGATGAAGCGTTTTCAAAAATCAAAGAAAGACGAAACTATCCAACAGGCTATTTTTGAAGTTTATCTAAACAATCTCGATTACATAAATAATTGGGATTTAGTAGATGTAACCTGCCGTGACATCGTTGGGGCTTATTTACTTCATAAAGACCGCAACATTTTATATGAACTTGTGCAACGTTCTCATCTTTGGGCACAACGTGTAGCGATTGTTTCAACGTGGTATTTTATAACCCATAATCAATTTTCGGATACAATTCGGATTTCAGAACTGCTACTTACCCACAAACATGATCTCATCCACAAAGCAGTCGGGTGGATGCTCCGCGAGATCGGAAAGCGCGACGAATTGGTGTTAGAAGAGTTTTTGGATACCCATGTAAAGCAAATGCCTCGTACGGCTTTACGCTACGCTATTGAGCGTTTTCCAGAATCTAAACGCAAGTATTATCTCTCGCTTTGACGCTTAGACAAAAAACTTAGTATCTTTGAAGCCGCTTTTGCGGTAGTTGATTGCTGTCCGTTAATCGTTATTTATTGACTATCAGTCAATAACGCGTTTTCAACTGTAAACTATAACCTGCATACTAACAATGTCTTGGTTTACCAGAAAAGAAAGAGGCATTCAGACGCCCACTGAAATGAAACGTGAAGCCCCCGATGGGCTTTGGTATCAATGTCCGAATTGTAAGCATGTCATGCACACACGCGAACACAAGCTTAACGCTTGTACGTGCGTAAAGTGTAGTTACCACGAAAAAATTGGCTCTGAGGCCTATTTTGGAGTCTTATTTGATGATGGCGAATACACCGAATTGGATGTCAATATGCTGTCAGGCGACCCCCTTAATTTTGAAGACACAAAAAAATACCCTGACCGTATTCGCGATACTGTCAAAAAAACAGGTTTGAAAGATGCCGTCCGGACTGCTTATGGCAAAATGGATGAGCTTGACATTGTGGTAAGCTGCATGGATTTTAATTTCATCGGTGGCTCAATGGGTTCAGTAGTAGGGGAGAAGATTGCAAGAGGAATTGATCATGCAATAACCCATCGTAAGCCCTTTTTAATGATCTCCCGTTCCGGTGGTGCACGTATGATGGAAGCGGGATATTCGTTAATGCAAATGGCAAAAACATCGGCAAAATTAGCTTTATTGTCGGAAGCTAAAGTTCCTTATATTTCTCTTTTAACCGATCCTACTACGGGTGGGGTAACTGCATCTTATGCTATGTTAGGTGATTTTAACATAGCTGAGCCAGGTGCATTAATTGGTTTTGCCGGGCCGCGTGTGATTCGGGAAACAATTGGAAAGGATCTACCAAAAGGTTTTCAAAGTGCCGAATTTGTCTTAGAACATGGTTTTTTAGATTTTATCGTTGATCGTAAAGATTTAAAAGATAAACTCGCCAGTCTGTTGAGAATGCTGCAGTAACTAATTTTCTGGAAAAATTAGTTTTATGGAAACTTAATCTCTACGTTATGCGACTCGTTTCCCATCCTGTTCTTTGTAATTACTACGTGACGTACCGCTGCAACGCCACCTGTAGTTTTTGTGATATTTGGGAACGACCTTCACCTTACGTAACAACAGAAAATGCCAGTTCCAACATTTCTTCGTTAAAACGTCTGGGTGTAAAGGTGATTGACTTTACAGGTGGAGAACCCCTTTTGCATCGTCAATTAGATCAATTACTTAGAGAGACCAAACGTCAGGGACTGCTTACAACCGTTACATCAAATGCGCTTCTTTACCCAAAATATGCTCAGCGATTACGCGGCTTGATTGATATGCTGCATTTTTCCCTCGATTCTCCTGATGGCGATGAGCACGACAAATCTCGGGGGGTAAAGTGCTTTGATAAAGTAATGGAGTCTATTCAGGTAGCCAAATCACTTGGTGAACATCCTGATATTCTGTTTACGGTTTTTGAGAATAATATTCATCAAATAGAACGTGTTTGGAAAGAAATATGCCTGCCCAATGATTTGGTTCTTATTTTAAATCCTGTATTTGAATATAATACCGTTGGTTCCCAACTTTCACCACAAGCACTTCAGAAATTACGGTACTGGGGAAAACAGCGAAATATTTATCTAAATGATGCTTTTGTACAACTTCGACTTGATGGAGGGAACCACGTTGAAAACCCTATATGTCTTGCCGGAAGTACAACAATCGTTATTTCTCCCGAAAACAAACTTGTTTTACCGTGTTATCATTTAGGTTTAAAAGAATTCCCAATTGAGGATAATTTATATAATCTGTATCGTTCTGACGAAGTTCAAAAATTTGTAGCATTGGAAGGGCGTTTGCCTGCTTGTGAAGGTTGCGCCATTAACTGCTATATGCAACCTTCTTTCGCCGTAGAAATCAACAAATACTGGTGGAAAGCCCTTCCAAGCACTCTCAAATACAATCGCCTTAAAGGCACTTGGAAACAGTTATTTTGAAACTTCGCTCTCTCTTGGCTAATTTTGTACTTTGGCATTGAGAATTAAGTTATTAGCCTTCAGATAAAACCTTTTCAGCTACCTACTGCTCGCTGCCCATTTCTCACTCTACGGCTAATACCGTACACTTACTATTTTAATGATACATTTTTTCAACGAAGATGTAGATTTCAAAGTCTCACATCCCCGCAAAACAAAAGCATGGCTTAAATCGATCGCAAAAGCGGAGAGCTACGAGGTGAACCAACTCAATTATATTTTTTGTTCAGATGAATACCTGCTTACTATAAATCAACAATACCTCAACCACGATTTTTATACTGATATCATCACTTTTGATAATAGTGAAGAAGAAGGAATTGTTGAGGGCGACATTTTTATCAGCCTTGATCGCATCCGCGAAAATGCCAATGAACTTAATAAACCATTTGAAGAGGAATTGTTCCGTGTATTAGCGCATGGGGTATTACATTTAGTAGGATATGACGATATAAATGATGAGCAGGAATTAGAAATGAGAGAAAAAGAAGACCTCTATCTATCACAACTGTAACTCGCTTTATATCAACACAATACACACATGCTTCACGTGAAACATTTTTGAATTTTCTCAAAAACACGTGAAACTAAAATATTTTCAAAAGATATGTTTTCAAAATACGATGTAATTGTAGTAGGAGCAGGTCATGCCGGTTGCGAAGCAGCAGCAGCAGCAGCCAACATGGGCTCAAAAGTTTTGTTGGTCACAATGAATATGCAAACCATTGCACAGATGTCCTGTAATCCTGCAATGGGGGGGGTGGCAAAAGGACAAATCGTTCGGGAGATAGATGCTTTGGGGGGACAGTCAGGAATTATTAGTGATAAGACAATGATTCAATTCCGTATGCTCAATCGCTCAAAAGGTCCGGCTATGTGGTCACCACGATGCCAAAGTGACCGAATGCGTTTTGCAGAAGAATGGCGTCTGACATTGGAACAAACGCCCAATGTTGATTTTTGGCAAGACACTGCCCGCGAGGTTATTGTAAAAGACGGCCGTGTAATCGGCATAAAAACAACTCTCGGATTAGAAATTTTAGGTAATTCAGTAGTACTTACCAATGGTACATTTCTAAATGGCCTCATTCATATTGGCGAAAAAAACTTCGGCGGAGGAAGGGTAGGGGAGAGGGCTGCTACAGGAATTACCGAGCAATTGATTACACTTGGGTTTGAATCAGGGCGAATGAAAACAGGAACGCCTCCTCGTGTTGATGGGCGTTCACTCGATTACACTCGGATGGAAGAACAACCCGGCGACGAAAATCCTAGCCAATTTTCATATACAGACACGCCTAAATTAACCAATCAAAGATGCTGTTGGATTACCTACACCAATGAGGCTGTTCATGCAGTTTTGAGAACAGGGTTTGACAGATCTCCAATGTTTACAGGAAGAATTAAAGGATTAGGTCCACGCTACTGTCCTTCCGTTGAAGATAAAATCAACCGATTTGCAGACAAAGACAGTCACCAAATTTTTGTCGAGCCAGAAGGATGGAATACTGTTGAAATGTACATTAACGGCTTTTCCACTTCATTACCTGAAGACATACAATACAAAGCGATTCGTCTTATACCTGGTTTTGAAAACGCAAAAATATTCCGCCCAGGATATGCTATTGAATATGATTATTTTCCGCCTACTCAATTAAAATTAACACTTGAAACCCATCTCATAAAAAATCTATTTTTTGCGGGGCAAATCAACGGAACTACGGGTTACGAAGAAGCGGCCTGTCAAGGGTTAGTTGCTGGAATAAATGCGCATCAAAATGCGCATGAGTTAGACGCATTTGTATTGAAGCGTTCAGAAGCATACATAGGAGTATTGGTAGATGATTTAGTAAATAAAGGGACCGAAGAACCGTATCGAATGTTTACCTCTCGCGCAGAGTATCGCACACTACTCCGCCAAGATAATGCCGATATTCGATTAACAGCATTAGGTCATAAAATTGGATTGGCTAATGATGCACGGTTAGAACGCGTACAAAAAAAAATTGCAAATACCGAAGCAATATTGGAAGAGTTGCGAAAAGTAAAAGTTTTACCTGAAGAAGTAAATGGACTGCTTTCAGAAATAGGGACCTCAACGATTAGAGAAAAACAACCGTTGTTTCAACTACTCAAGCGTCCCGACATTGAAATAGAAGATATCAAAAAACTGAATCCTGCTTTTGCAGAGTTCTTAAATCGCTTCGACGAAGAATCGGCAGAGCAAGCAATGATTAAGATCAAGTACGAAAGCTATATTGAAAAGGAACGGCTCATGGTCGAAAAAATGAGCAAACTGGAAGACCTCGAAATCATAACTAATTTTGACTATGATCGTGTCTCTGCTTTGTCTTTTGAAGGACGGCAGAAACTAAAAAAATTACGACCTCAAACGTTAGGTCAGGCTTCTCGCATAAGTGGCGTAAGCCCATCAGATGTTTCCGTGCTTCTAATTTATTTAGGAAGGTAGTTCACAAGAAGTATACGCGTTAAAAGATGTTAATAAATAGGGGCTTTGAAAGCCCCTATTTATTTTTGTCACCTATGAAACCAAAACTAACTTTTTTACTAATCGCGTTTTTACTCGTCTTTATCACAGTGATTGTTTCCTATATTTTCCTTTCTAAGCTCTGGTTCAATCGTCAAGTTACCGCAAGAAATATCACCTTCTATTTCGACTCTCCTGATAAATGCTTAGATATGCCCGATGAAACCATTAAAACTCAAATTATTCAGGCCACCGATTATTTTTATAAAAACTGCTTATACGCCGATTCATCCATAAAGCACCAAATCATATTTTATAAAAATCCATTGATAAGGCAGCTGGTTTTATTTTATGCGTCTAAACATAATTTAGGCTTTTGCTTAACGAAATTTAACCGGCTGATTCTTATTTATAAAGTGGATTTTTGTACAGACGGTGTACCTATGCATATCCCTTATTCTGAAAACAATTTATATTTATACCGTAGAAATAAAGTCATTATTCATGAACTTGTTCACAGCAGTATGGTAGCAAAGCTTGGTCATAAACGTTATTATCGCCTTCCCGTTTGGGTAAGAGAAGGCTATGCTGAATGGATTACCCATGAGACCGATGACTATCTATGTAGATTCACCAAAGAACAGTATCCCTATCAAGGCTACTATTCTCAATTTTATAATGCGGCACAAAAATACAATGGGAACGTAAGGCATTTAATAAATGACTTAGAGAAAGCACAATAATCAAAATTTAAAAGATGTTAATTTGCAGAGGCTTAATCAAAGCCTCTTTTATTTTTGTTAAAAATCCAGAAAACTATAGTTGCTTTCAGCATGATAAAATCAATAAGAGTTCTTTTTTATTTCGGCCTATTGCCGGTATTCTATTGCTTAATATTAGTTAGCTGTTCACAGCCCATTTCACCTACGGGAGGTAAGCGTGATACTATTCCCCCTAAGCTTGTAAAAAGTACACCTGCCAACAAACAGACAAACTACAAAGGAAAGACCGTTGATTTGGAATTTGACGAATACGTGGTAGCAGAAAATTTGCAACAAAAGCTCCTCATTACGCCCGATGCCGGCGAGTATGATTCTAAGATTAGACCTAATGGGCTTCGTCTTACATTCAGAAAATCGCTAGATTCTGCCAAGACTTATTCTCTTTCTTTTGGAGATGCCATCAAAGACTTTAGTGAGAAAAATCCTGCACAAAATCTCCGGGTTGTTTTTAGCACAGGCATGTATATAGACTCTGCATTGGTGAAAGGTGAGGTGAAAGACTTGCTAACCAATAAGCCTTTATTGGATGTGTTAGTCGGAATGTATCCAAACTCAGACACGCTTAATATCGAAAAAATGAAACCCAGTTACTTTACTCGTTCCGATAGTTCAGGGCGATTCAGCATTGAGAATATAAAATCCAACACCTATCAACTCGTGGCATTTGATGATAAAAATCGCTCTTTGACGTACAATCCGAAGGCCGAGAGAATAGCCTATTTAAGAGATAGTATGGTTTTAAAGGATTCTACGCAAGTCTCAGGCGTTTTATTAAAGGTGTTCATGGCCAATAATACCCTCGCAAAAGTGCGAAATACGACTCCCAGGGCCTATTATTACTCTGTTAATTATGACAAAGGATTTGTGGACTACAAAGTGAAATTTGATAACCCCGAAGATTCAATTCCCCACTTTCAGGCTGGGACAAATGAATTGCGATTTTACAATACTAAAAACCGAAAGGATACGCTGATAACAAAAATAATGATTAGAGATTCCATTGGCTTGACCTTTGAACACACTCAAAAAATCAAATTTCGGGAAATAAGAACAGGGAGTAAGAACGCCGATTCAAACCGTGACCCGTTTGAAATGAAGACTAATTTTCAGCCAAATGATGAGATAGAGCCTCGCCTGTTTACATTAAAATTAACATTTACAAAGCCCTTAGCCGAGGCTCGACTCAATCAAATACAACTATTTAGTGATAGTACTAAAGTCGAGAAAGTACAGCCTTCTGACTTTATTTGGGATAACAATAAGACGATACTATCGCTTTCACGCCCCATTGCTGCTCAACGTCAACTAAAAATAATTCTTCCAAAATCTACTTTTTTCAGTGTTGAAAACGACACAATCCCCGAACGGATTTATAAACTGCCAATTATGGAAGAAGATAACTACAGCACATTGGAAGGAGAAATCCGCGGTGCTAAAGGTAAATTCATCATCGAATTGTTGGATGATAAGTTTGAGGTTGTCAAATCCATTGCTAACAAAACTTCCTATCAATTTAATTATCTTAAACCTTCGACGTATTCTGTACGAGTTATTGTAGATGCAAATAATAATGGTCGTTGGGATACGGGTGATTTCAAGACTAAGCGATTAGCTGAACCTATCGTTTTTTATCCTGATCCCATTAAAGTGAAGAAGAATTTTGTGATGAGTGTCGCAGATATAGACTTATCCACAAAATAATTCACAATTCACATCCACTGTGGATAAGTTAATGCGCTAAACAGCGCATTTTTTGTAAATACCAAAATGAGCTTAGGTAGCTTTTGCATTGTGAAACGCGTTTTTCACAAAACGTAACTTTCTGAGGAAAAAATGTGTACAACTTTGTGGATAACTTGGTTTATGTGGGCAAATAAGTGGATAACTATCAGGATAACTTGTAGATAACACAAATCGAATGTGTATAAAAAGATATGCACATTCGATTTGTGGGTATGTTATCCTGTTGTACACAATGTTTCAAGGCATTTTGCACAGTGTTTTATGTGGAAAACAAATAATCCACAACGTTGATAAAGCTATCCACAATCCACAATTAATTGTGCACAATTGTATATATGATTGAAAAACAGTAATTTCAGTTGTGGATAAAAATAAAATTTGGTGGATAACCTTATAATTTATTCACAATTACGTTTTAGAAGAAAGTGGATAAGTCGTTTATAACTTATTTATCCACTTATCCACGGAGGTAATAACTCTTAATAGTTTTAAATATTAATATTATTTGTTTTTATAATGGGTGCAGGAAAAATGTGTATAACTCTAAAACGTGGGTGGATACTCAGCGTAGGGTTACTTATTGTTTTGATGTGTGCAACCGGTTATGCACAAAGTGATGCTGACTTAGCTGATGCCTACTTTCAAAAAGGAGAATGCGATAAAGTCGTTTCATTGTATCAAAAAGTGCTGCGAAAGGATTTTAATAAAATCTATTTGCGGCGTTACATAAGCTGCGTGATAAAACTGAAAGAGTTTGAAGACGCCGAAAAATTTTTGAAACGTCAGCAAAAGGCAGACGCAAACTTTGGCTATTTGTACACCTTGTATTGGGGACGCATGTTAGAACAAACAGGCCAAGCCGATGCAGCTGCCCTAAAGTATGAAGAAAGTATTGCACAGGTATCCTCCAAGGATTTGAATGCGTACAAAGAATTATCAGATGAATTTAGAGAAATAGACAATTCAGAAGCGGCGATTAAGTCTATCCTGAAAGCACGTGATGCTGCGGGGAATGAGAATTTATTTAAAATGGAGTTGGCTGGTCTGTATGCGCAAACCGGAAAGACGGACCAAATGATTGAGGAATTATTGAGTCTGGGAGTAGCTATTCAGAGCAAAGAGGTGATTCAAAATTACTTTCAGGACTTTTTACGTGAAGAGAAAGACCAAGTCAAGTTTGAGAAAATTTTGTACGAAAAAATCCAAAGACAACCCAACGAGCCTTTCTACGCTGAAATGCTGATTTGGTTTTTGACACAAAAAAAACAGTTTGGAAAAGCGTTTATTCAGGAAAGAGCGTTAGACCGACGATTTAAATACAACGGTACAAAAGTATTTGATTTGGGTAATCTGGCACTTCAAAACAAAGATTACAACGCCGCTATTCAATCATTTGAATACATTATCAAAGATTATCCACAGGGACAGCTTTACCCCTACTCGCGCCGAATGGTGATTGTGGCAAGGGAAGAGCAAGTAAAAAATACATTTCCGGTGGAACAAGTATCTGTCAGGAGGCTAATTCAAGACTATAGAAAACTGTTAGAAGAGCTGGGACAAAATAATCGGACACTCGAAGCTATGCGCAGTATGGCGAATCTGTATGCGTTTTATCTGAATGAGAAAGATACCGCTACAATTGTGTTGCAGGATGCAATCAAAATCGGACGTGCTGAAAGTGATTTTATAGATAAGTGCAAACTGGATTTAGGCGATATTTATCTTTTGAAAAACGAACCGTGGGAATCTACCCTGTTGTATTCACAGGTAGAAAAGTCGCAACGAGAAACCCCGCTTGGATATGAAGCCAAGTTGCGCAATGCTCGGCAGTATTACTACACAGGTGATTTTGAGTTGGCAAAAGCATTACTTGATATTTTAAAAATGGCTACAACTCGTGAAATTGCCAACGACGCTGGAGCATTAAGTTTATTAATACAGGATAATACGGGTTTAGATACCTCAGAAGACGCGATGAAGGAATATGCGTCAATTGATCTGTTACTTTATCAAAATCAAACTGAGCTAGCTTTAGGACGCTTAGATGACCTATTTAAAAAGTACAAAGATCACCCATTGTCGGATGAAATACTATGGCTCAAAGCTCGGACCTATGCCAAAATGGGAGAAAACCAAAAAGCAGTAGATAACTTACAGGTAATTGTGGATAAGTTTTCGACAGATATTTTAGCGGATGACGCTTTGTATATGATGGCCGAATTGTACCAAAATCGCTTCAAAGACAAAGAAAAATCAATGGAATTATATCAAAAAATTCTGGAAAAATACCCGGCCAGCATTCATTCAGCAGATGCACGTAAACGGTTTAGACAATTGAGAGGAGATAACCTTTAATTGTATTCACAGACTTTGTCAGATTTCATGAAAAAACAATCACTTATCTCGTTTTTTATAGTTTGTGTATTATTGGAAAGCTTGAGTTCCTGTTATACTTCAAAAATTTACATTGTACGTCATGGAGAAAGGTTAGACCAAAGTGAAGATACGCCGCTCTCTCCCGCAGGACTACAAAGGGCAAAAGCTTTGGCAGAAAATCTGGGTAAGGAAAATATTGATTCGATATTTGTTAGTAAATATCAGCGCAATCGCCAAACCGCTCAGCCATTAGTTGACCTTTTAGGGAAACAGTACGCTATTTATGAACCGAAGCCGATTCGTGTGATTGTAAATCGTTTAAACCATTTGAAAGGTAAAAATGCCTTGGTGGTAGGCCACAGTGATACTATAATAGAGATTGCTCAAGGATTGGGAACAAGACCCTCACTTCCAAAAATTGAATCTTCCGATTATGATAATTTGTACTTTGTGACAATAAAGAAAACGCTGTTTGGTCGAACAGCAACGTTGATAGAAAGTACGTATGGGGTAAAAACACTTCCATAAAAAAAGGGAAAGCTAAACGTAAGCTTTCCCTTTTTTTATGGAAATCAATTGATTTTAATGGACTAACGCAGTTTCAACGTTACTAAAGTTGCAATGGCTAAAATGATTCCAACAATCCAAAAACGGGTTACAATCTTAGCTTCGTGGTAACCCTTCTTCTGAAAATGATGGTGTAAAGGAGACATTAAGAAGATACGGCGACCCTCTCCAAATTTGCGTTTTGTATATTTGAAATAGCTCACCTGCATAATAACAGATAGAAGTTCGGCCAGAAAAATTCCGCACATGACAGGAATCAGTAATTCTTTACGAATGGCCAATGAAATAACAGCGATAACCCCACCGAGCATTAAACTGCCCGTATCCCCCATAAACACCTGCGCCGGATACGAATTATACCATAGAAACCCAACACAAGCCCCGACAAAAGCGGCAATGAAAATTACCATTTCGCCTGAATTAGGAATGTACATGATGTTGAGGTATTGCGAAAATTTGGCATTTCCTGAGATATACGCCAGTACACCTAAAGTTAGAGCAATGATAACTGATGTTCCTGCTGCTAAACCATCAATTCCGTCTGTGATATTTGCACCATTAGATACGGCCGTAATAATGAAAATAGCTACAGCTGTGTAAATTATCCAAGTATAACTGTCGGGTAATAACGCAAATAAAAGATTTGAATAATCAAATTCGTTGTTTTTTATGAATGGTAAGGTCGTAATGGTTGGATTAATAACATCACTGTAACGTTGTACTTCACCAATAGCCGAACTAATGAGTGGTTTATCGTAAACTCGAATTTTTACGTGCTGGTTGAAAGAAAGAGTGATTCCAACAATAAGCCCTAAACCTACCTGCCCAACTACTTTAAATTTCCCTTCCAAGCCATCTTTATTATTCTTGAATTTTTTGATGTAATCATCTATAAAGCCAATCAAGCCTGTCCAAACTGCGGTAATCAGTAGTAAGACAATATACACATTGGAAAGTTTGGCGAATAACAAAACAGGGATAAGAAGTGAAGCCAAAATAATGAACCCTCCCATAGTAGGTGTTCCCTTTTTTTCCATTTGGCCTTGCAAACCTAAATCACGGATGGTTTCACCGATTTGCTGCTTCCGTAAGAAGTCAATAATGCGTCGGCCAAATATAGCTGCAATTAGCAGGGATGAAACTGTGGCACCCAGTGCGCGAAAAGAAATGTACTGAAAAACTCCAGCTCCCGGGAAGTTAAATTCTTTATCTAAGTACGAGAAAAGATAGTAAAGCATGTTAGAGATTGTTTAGGCTAAAGCCAAAAATGCCTATACATTGGCACGTTGGTGGCAAGTATAGGCATTTTTAAGAAATTCAGAAAATTAATCTTCTAAATGAAAAGCTGCTTTGACCGTTTCGTAATCTCCCATGTTTATAAGTGATTTTTTTACCAAAGAGTTAGGTATCAGTACATAACGATATTTCTGTTCGCCTATCGGACTAAATTCACCTTTAAGACCAATCATAACTATACGTAAGGTCGAAGTCTTTGGAATTGTATAATCAAATCGCAATTCAATATTATCGACATTGATGTTAAAAGGCATCGGGTGTACTTCATTCTCAATTTTAGAATAAACATAAAGTTGACTATTGTCTAATGTGCTGTTATTGAGTGTTTTATTTGTTAATTCGCAGGCACGGGCAGGCAAGCCGAAAACACTGGTACTTACCCATTGGTCGGTATTTATCCAATCGGAAGATACAACTTGGTCAGTGCTGAAGTTTAGTAATGATTGAGGAACTGGGGTTCCTTCGATTCTTGGACAGTTGAGAATCCAAACGATTAAGAAAGTAAAGGTTGATCCTAAAATTCCAAAGTGGTAAAGACGCTTCATAAGCAAAAATTAATGTATTGATAAACAAAGGGTTAGTGCACTTTTTAAGTGGTAATAACTCCATTGTCAATAATGATGCCAAAAATTAAAAGCTGTATTTGGGGAAGCAGAAAGTCAAATAAATATTCCTAAAAGCTATATCTTATCTGGATTTTTATCTCAGTACGGTGCGAACCTTTTATTTCGTCTACGTAAGAACTGAGTTTTTCTCTGTCCGGCATATCAGTTCTTGAAAAACGCAGCCAAATATCGGTACTTCGATGAGGTGTGTAGCGAAATAATACAAAATTACGAAAGCCACGTTCGTAATAAGCAGGCATAGAAATTGCATATAGTACATCACGCTCAATGGCGTATTGGCGAGCATCATAACTATCACTATTATAAGCTGAAATACGGGTAGTTGCCGAGAATTTACCCCAATCTGCCGTTATTTCCTGAAACAGAAGCCAACCTTTATCTGCTTTAAAATTTTCGTAACCAAAGGTGCCGCCTTGAATGCGCGTACGGAAAGACCATATTTTACTTAGTGTGTATTCAGCATTCAGTATCAAATTGCGACGTGTGTAGTGGGTTACGAATTTCTGTTTAGATAAATCAGAAGGTATATTGTGTTCTTTACGTTCTTGACGATAAACTGCGTAAAAGGCCCATTTTTTTGAAGGGGTCCATGTATCCTGAACTAAAAAATCAAAGCCGCTCGTGGGCTTTTTATCCACCAGATAACGATACCAGGAAAATCGATATACGTCTACATAGGCGGCAAATTTCATTTTTTTATGAATGGTGTATTTAGCACCTGTGTAAAGACCCGTTTCATTTATGTTTCGACTGCTTTCTCCAAAAGCGTTTGCGTATAAGCTATGGAAGTTTTTATCATAATGTCTGAATAATACGGTCGCATCCCAACGCTTATTAAGACTGGCTAAAACCCCGGCAATTGCTCCTACTCCACCACTTTGCGAACGAGCCGTTTCTCCAAACAAATTGAGATTTCGCCATAAATAACTTCCGTGTAGCCCTGCTAATAGGTTTTTCCTGCCGCTAAACTCGTAGTTGTTCCGTAGGGCTTCGGTTTTTTGAAGAGGTTGATCAAAGTGAGTATAAAGTAAGGTAGCCCCAAATTGCCCACGACTGGAATGATACTGTAAATGTCCTCCAATATTTTGCTCAACAATGTTGGCACGATATTGCAATTCATTTGGAATACGGTTTAAACCGTCAGTTTGTAAAGAGCTGATAACATCTTCAGTGGTGGGGTCAGAATCAGTACTCACACTTCCACTCCGCCGAGCTCGTGAATATAAAGTAGTAATTTCAAGTTTTTTAGTAATCGTATAAGTAGCGGCAATTCCCCTGAAAAAGCCGGATTCTGTAACAGAGGTATAAGGTCGAATACCCGTTGAAGGGCGACGTACGGTATAAACCGTTTCCATCCCTTTCCCCAATGAAAAACCCGACGAATAAATTAACCCCTGTCCTATTTGGAGTTGATAATCCCCAATCAGTATGTTTTTGAATCGTCCTCTGTTTTGAACCTGTGCGTGAAAAGACACATAATCAGCGCCATATTTATATTTTGAAGGTTGCCAACGAAAAGCTTCGCCTTCGTCCTTTTCCATAGTAAGTCCAAAACTAAAATCTCGACTCCTGCTGTACCGATAACGAGCGTACCACTGCACAGGGCTTCCTTCAAATCGTTGCAGTGTGCCGTCGCGTGATTTTGGGGCATTGCCAGTAGCTCCGCGTTTTTCTTCCATTAGCTGTTCGGTACGAATGAGTAGGTAATTATCCGTTGGATTGTTGAGTCCATTCCACAATTTTCGGTTCGTTGGAATAACCGCAACAAATGGAAGCATTTTGTAAATAGTTGCTAAATCAAAATCAGGAATTGCCTGAAGTTCATAAATTGAGAGAAATTTGTCAAATTGGCTCCGATACTCAAAAAAACTGTTCAATTGTAACTCAGTGAGTAAATAAGTAGCCGACAATTCATCACGAGTGCAGGTATTTAGATCAAGTGGAGTTGCATAAAGCTGAATGAGGTTCTCGTAAAGCTCATTGTAATTCAGATCTTCAGTTTGAATCGGGAGCAAATTTTGTACAAAACCATTGAGGTCAATTTCGCGACGGCGGAAATCTTGTGTTTTACAAACCCTGTAAAATCCAATAAAGCTTAGGATAAAAAGTAGAAATGATTTCAAATTGTTGGAAATATTCAATTTAAAACAAAGAATCTGCCATTTGGCCAAAATTTTATTTTGGCAACTTACCCTTTAGACTCAATAAATTGTTGAAAGAAACCATTCAAATTATTAAATCTTGTTTATTCTCATTAATTTTAATGGTATTTGTGTGTATTTCTTGAAAATGTACAATTTTATTTCTTTATTCGCTTTTTATTACCCACCTAAATTTAACAACCCACAATGCCTAATGTTTATCAAGATGCTGTTGTAACAAAGTACAATATCTTCAACAGCCTATTCCTGAGTTTGCCGTTTCATCACATTTTTCGAACAGGAACGCTGCTGCCACTGCTTGTACAAGCGAGTGAAGAGGGATTTATAGCAGGAAACAGCCCGCAACAAATCATTGAGTCTTTTTTTGAAGAATATACTGAACATGCAACCGAGCATGAAAGACGTGATTTGCTTTTCAACTTTATTAAATTCATCGAACGTCAGGTAGTTTTGTTTGATTCCGTAGAAGATGCAGGATTTGATAAAACACATGATTTAAATGGACCTGGCTCCATTACGCAACTGCTGAACCGCGTTGATAGCGATGACCTGCGTGAAAAATTGCTCAAAAAATTGGATGATTTTTGCGTTCGTATCGTTTTGACCGCCCACCCTACCCAATTTTACCCGGGAAAAGTACTGGGAATTATTACCGATTTAGAAGAAGCCATTAAAGATAATGACTTTGTGACGGTTAATAATTTATTGCTGCAATTGGGAAAAACAGGGTTTATTAACAAAAATAAACCTACGCCTTTTGATGAAGCGTTAACGTTGGGCTGGTTTTTGGAAAATGTATTTTACGAAGCTATCCCGGCTATTTTACAGAAACTTTTAAGAGGGCTTTCTATTCCCATCAATGAATGGCCTCACACGGAATTATTCCGTTTGGGCTTTTGGCCAGGTGGTGACCGTGACGGTAATCCCTTTGTTACTTCAGACGTAACACTTCAGGTTGCTGACCGTTTGCGCCAAATTTTGCTCAAGTGTTACTGGAGAGATATTAAAAATCTTAAACGTCGTCTGACGTTTGATGGAGTGGAAGATTTTATTTCTACTGCAGAGCGCAAAGTCAACAACGCTATTTATTATCCTGACCAAGAGCATTATGGTACTTCTTCAGAATTGCTTCAGGATTTGCAACAGGCACGTGAGGTTTTGGTAAAATACCATGATAGCTTTTTTGTCGATTCATTGGATGATACCATATTGAAAATCAAACTTTTTGGTTTCTTCTTTGCCAGCTTGGACATTCGTCAGGTGAGTCCAAAGCATACATTAGCCTGGCAGGAAGTTTTGAACAAGATAGAAAAGCAAGTACCCGTTTTTACGTATGCCGATTATCAAAATTGGGATGAAAAACGTAAAATAGACTTTTTGCTTTCATTACAAGTGGAGTTGACTGAATCGGACTTTCACGACCCAATTACCCAAGATATTTATGGCTCTATGCTGGCAATTCGAGAGATTCAACGTCGAAACGGAGAAGCCGGTGCTCACCGCTATGTAATTAGCAACTGTGCCAGCGCGTTGAATGTGGTAGAAGTAATAGCCATGATGAAAAACGTCTGGAAAACGACGGAAATAGGAGTTGACATCGTTCCCTTGTTTGAAACGGTCGACGATTTAGCGGGAGCGGCAGAGGTGATGAAACAATTGTTTGAAAATACGTATTATCACGCTCATTTGACCAGACGGGGCAATCAGCAGACCATCATGGTAGGGTTTTCGGATGGAACTAAAGATGGCGGTTATTTACGAGCTAACTGGTCTATTTTTACCGCCAAAGAACAATTAACTAAAATTTCGCGTGAATACGGTGTCAAAGTGACGTTTTTCGACGGGCGTGGAGGGCCTCCGGGTCGTGGTGGTGGAAACAATCACGCTTTCTATGCTTCACTTGGAAAAGAAATTGAAGATAAAGAAATACAATTAACTGTTCAAGGGCAGACGATTAGCTCTAATTACGGTACAGTTCCAACGGCCATGTATAACTTAGAGCGACTCTTTACGGCAGGTTTAGAAAACCACCTTTTTACGCCAAAAAGCACCAAAGATCAGCTTTCAGAAGCCGATAAAGCGCTAATGGAAGAATTGGCTGATGCGGCTTATCACGCGTATTTAGGCCTCAAAAATCACCCGACTTTTGTGCCGTATCTGGAAAAAATCACCCCCTTACGTTTTTATGGACAGACTAAAATCGGTAGCCGTCCTGATAAACGCGGAAGTGGTGGCGGACTCAAATTTGAAGATTTACGGGCCATTCCGTTTGTGGGCTCGTGGGCGCAGATGAAACAAAACGTTCCCGGTTTTTACGGATTTGGTTCAGCGCTCGAAAAATTGAAGAAGGAAGGTAAAATAGATACCCTGAAAAAACTGTACAAACGCTCTCTTTTTGTGCGTACGTTGGTGGAAAACTCCATGCAATCGCTGATGAAAGCGTATTATCCGGCTACAAAATACCTCAAAGAAAATCCCGAATTCAGTACTCTTTGGAACATGATGTTTGAAGAATACGAGCGCAGTATCAGTCTGATGTTGGAGTTTTCAGGAGAAAAAGAGTTGATGAATCAAAACCCTGTAACCAAAGAATCCATCATTGTACGTGAAAGAATCGTTTTACCGCTCATGACGATTCAACAATACGCGCTTCAAAAGCTACAATCGGCAGATTTACCTGCGGCGGAAGTAGATGTATACAGCAAGTTGGTAATGCGGGCGATGTTTGGAATCATTAACGCCGCGCGTAATTCGGCTTAATTAATAAAATAAAGACTTGGAAAGTTTCGCAGATTCAGATTTGAAGTGCAATTATCCAGCCGTTACTTGTTAGTGACTGCTGATGAAAGAGCCAACTGTTGTGAATAATAAACCATAGTTTTGTGGTGTCGAATCATAAAACAA
>NZ_JAIXST010000259.1 GCF_027484545.1 Runella sp.
AGACTGACTCGTTTTCCATGCTGAAAATTTAGCATAAAGGGCGTAAAACTCTTGCTCTTCTGTGTTCATAAACCAAATATCGCTATTTTTGAGATTTATAACTAACTTGTCCTACCCCCCACTTCTTGAAATGGTTATCCGATACAAATTATATAGCTATACTATAAAGTATTGGTAACTTGCAAATAATATACAGAGAAACACACATGGTTAAAATCCTTATAAAAAATATAATTTGACAAGATTTATAACGAAATAAATCTGATATAAATACCATTAAAATCTAAAAAACAACTAATCAATTTAAGAAAATGAAACAAAAATCAGGTTGGCTTTCAATAAAAGAAATTTACTCCTATTGTCCCCTTCTACACTCATATAGCCTGTTTCTCGGCATTCAATGAGCCATTCACGATAAGATAGCTGTCGATATTCATGACTCCGGGGGATTAGAGGGCTGAACACAGCTGCAAAACAAGCACAGCGTTACCGGAAAAATATACTCACAGTCAGTGCTTTTCACTTCTTTTCCTTATTTAAACCCAAACAGCAATGGAAAAATGAAGGTCACGAGAATAGTCCATAAGACATAAACAGGCAGGTAAGATGCCATGACTTTTCCGACTCCGTTTAAGTCTGACTTCTTTGAAAATACCTTGAAAAGTTGCGCAGTTACCAGCAAAAGGTTGATAAGAATCAGAACATTACCACCCAATACCGCAGCTCTGTTGGGCGTAATTCCCCATTCTGAAATCCGAAACAGGATAGCAGATAATGCAATACCATTAACAAGAATCGTTACAGCGGATAATAGAAAAAGAACCCATATTTCCGCCTGACTTTTAGCCGTTTTGGATGTTTCGGCAACGGAAAAGAAAATGATGGCCATCACGCCAATCAGTAACGCATTGAAAATCAACAGGAAATCACGGTCGTTGTAAGGGTCTTTACCTGAGTAAACGATGGCGATGAGATAAATGACCAGCATCACTAATACCAGCGGGCTGAATATTTTAGCAATGACCGGCGAAACTTTACCAACCAATTGCGGATTGGCTTGGGTGAGATAAGTGCCGACAATGGGTGCAGCGGAAAGTCCAAAAATTCCGACAGATTGAAAATAAAACTTTTCAATCTTAAAGCCAATCAGCTCAAAAAGATTAATCGTTATTGCCGTCATAATCGCTCCTGCTATCAAAATGAGCGTTGTCATGACTACCAGATCCCCGTTATACTTTAAGTAGCCAAGTCGTTTCTCAACGTTAGTTTTCGTTTCGCCAACAAAAGCAAAACCTACTATCGCCCATAGAAATAACACGATGTGAATACATGATAAGATTAAGGTATCGCTTTGTTTAACATTCGGAAAAAAATTGATAAAAAACAAACCAACAATAGTTGGGATAACTATAAATGCAATTTTACCTGTTGCTAATTCATTCTTCCTGACGAAGTAAGCCGATAGCAATGGAAAAATGATAAAACCAATATTACGGGTATAGAAAAACTCTTCATCTATTTGTAAAATTCCGGGCAACTTTGCAATTAAACCTGCCACCAGCGAAGCAATGATCACAAAAAGTAATTCCCTGCGGGTGCCCCAGTTAATCTCATCATTTTCATATTTCAGTCTTTCATTCCAGAAATCAGCGAGTTTATTGCCTTTCAGCTCCGGATATAATGTACCAAAAACTCGCTTAAAAGACGCCTTATTAGTTCGGTACAACTTTTCGAGTTGCCCGGGGTCGTTCAGATGGGTGAGAATTTCGTCTTTCATAAGCTTGTACTTTAAAAATAATTATCAAAATATTTGATTCCAAGCAGTTAAGGTTGTTTAATTCCACAACGTACCGGCCATCCCCAAAACAATTCTAAGCTAAAGTCCAATGATAGATACGATGATAGCCATTAGCTTGTTTACTCCGATACGAATAAGAAAGTAATTACATAAATCCTTGAACCCACTAACATTCTTTTCCGCATTAAAGCCACATCAATTGGCTGTGTTGTTAATTTATTTTTCATAAGACCGATAGTGTATTAAAGTGAATAACAACTAATTTACTAATATCTTATTCTCCTTGTTTCTGCAATCAAATTACCGAATCAGATTAATTTGAAAGTACTTTGTATTGCAAAGTAACATGATATAAAATTAATATGCAAAGCATGAATCGTTTTTTTTAAATGATTTTTTAATTCACCCCTTCAACACGTAGTATTGTCAAAAATTAAACTTCGGGAGTCTTTAAAATTGTGTATGAAGTATTTTACTTTGCGCAAGGCAACTATTTGTTTTTCAACACTTTGCTATGTTCTGCTACATTGAGCATGGTATCAATGTAAATCTCTTTTTCGTTTTCTTTTAAATACCTAAGCAACTCACGATGAGCCGGTAATGAAACATTTAAAGAATGCTCTCCACCCACGCCGTGAAATAGGAAAACAAGTAATTTTCCTTCGCTTTGAGCTTGCTTGACGAGTTTTATGAGTTGTTCACCCGTTTCACCATTGATCACGTACGAGTCAAAGTCATAAGGGTTTATTTCTTCAGGCTTTTGCATACGGGCTCGCACGGCTCACCGGCAAGGTCTTTTTTGAGGTCGTTCATAAACTCGATACCCTCCACTTTGGTATCGCCGCAAGTGAAAGCAAACGTCCGAAGTTTTTTTCCGTCCACCGATTCGAGTAAGGTATTGGTCATGCGAATTTCGTCGATGATGCGTTTGTAGGTATACTTGCTGAGGTCATTCTCGGGTTTTACCCAACTTCTTCCAGGCAATGAAGCATCACACGGGTGGAACAGCGTGTGATTTCCCAGTTCATGCCCCCTTTCAGCAGCTTGTTTCCATTCATTGATTCGATTTTTGAATCCTGGAAAAGAACCTGCAATGTAAAAAGTCCCTTTCAAATTAAGAGAATCAAGCAGGGAAATCGCGTGGTCAAGGTGCACATTCAGCGCGTCGTCGTAGGTGAGTACCACAGCACATTTTTTGCCTTTCCAAGGCTTGATTTCGTCCAAGGTTTCGCCATCTGTTCTAAAGGATGATGCCGGTAAATTCACTGAATTGTAAAAGTTTACGCCTTCCGGATTGTCCTGCCAGGCGTATCGCACGTATTTTGGAGATTTTACGGCTTCATTCCAAACTTCAATGACGTCTTTGCCAACGATTTTGGTTTTTGCCCAAACAAAATTCTGATCATAATCGGCTACTGCAAACCAGCGCAACTCTTCCCCATCTTTTGAGGTAATTCCTTCGGCTACGTTATTAAAAGTCAGCACGATTTTACCGTTTTCGATACGCTGCAATTTCAGTGTCGGCCCTGAATAAACCAACTCCTTTTCGCCGTACCCCAGATTTTGCGCCGAAAGTGCCAACCTTTTACCAATGTCTTTTTTATTCAGCAGATGAATATCATTCCATTCGCCTAAGTCAATCGTAACGGTTACGGCCGTGTTGGGCAGGGTGAGTGCTTTGGATTGTGCTTCCCGAAGCCTTGCCCAATTGCTTTCAGTTGGGGTGTAGTTTAAATCTTGAAAATTTGCCAGTTGTACTCCC
>NZ_JAIXST010000130.1 GCF_027484545.1 Runella sp.
AAAAGAATGGCCCTACTCACTACGGTAATCGCAGCGGCGAACCGTCAGAACCATCAGTGTAAATGCTGTGGTCGTCAGTTTGTGATCAACAACGGCCACACGGAGTCGGCATGGACAAGTGCGTTAGTTAAAAACGCATTGAAAGAGCGTCTGTCTCTGCGGGCCATTTGTGGGGTTTTCGGGGTGAGCCTGAGTTGGCTACAATCGTTTGCCCATACTTTTTGGGAGCAGACACCTACGGATCTGGGGCTGCCTCCGCAGCTCGTTGGCCAGATAAAAAAACTACAAGTTTTTGGCATTGAGGCAGATGAATTGTGGTCATTCGTAAAGCAGAATGCCACCAAGCGTTGGATCTGGGTAGCTTACGACCCTATTCATCGCCTGGTGGTTGGCTACCACATCGGTGGCAGGGGTATTGAGGCGGCCAAGCGGTTCTGGCAGAAGATTCCTTGCCTGCTGAAGAGTTGCAACTTTGAAACCGACCATTGGGATGCCTATAAAAGCATCATACCAACAGCCCAGCATAAAATTGGCAAACACCTGACTTTTTACATTGAAGGCTTCAATGCTACCATTAGAGCTAGGGTCAGCCGGCTGGTCAGAAAGTCGCTATCCTTTTCCAAATTGGACAAGTGGCACAACTTGGCGATTGGTTGGTGCTTTTGGCAATTCAACTTGGAGAGGCAGCATTACATTTGATACACCGCCCATTTTTTAACTCTAGAATACTTTTATTGAGCGTTCGACGACTCATGCTCAATAGTTTACTGATATACATTTTGCCGCCAAAACCTAATTTCTCAGCCTCAATAGCCGCATATTGGCGTCGGTCTTTCTCTGACAATCTGCTGTAATGCAACTGTATAAAGCGCTCTATCTCGGTATCATAAAAATTTGCCATGTGGCAAAAATAATAATTTTAGAAACGTACACCTTATTTTATTTCTATCCCTAAGAAAGACCGGGAGCGCTTGTTTCCGGCCTTTTTGTTTGTAAACCAACAGAGTAGAAAGTTGCAACAGATTGGTTTTCAACAGAAAATACCACTATGAAAAGCTACTCTTCTCTCTTTTTGGTCTTGGTTTACTTGATTGCTTTCCAGGCATTTGGTAAGGCTACCCTGAGCCATCAAATGCGTACAACGGCGGAGACTTTTCTCGCAACGCTTACTGCCGAACAGAAAGTCACTGCCAATCTGCCTTTTGATTCTGAATGGCGATATGATTGGAATTACACCCCTCGTCAACGCAAAGGATTACCGCTTAAACAAATGAGCGATGCCCAACGCAAAGCCGCGATGAGCCTCGTCAAAACAGCCCTCAGTAACAAAGGCATGGAAAAAACCGAGGCAATTATTGGCCTTGAATATGTGCTGCGCCAAGTGGAAAAACGCCCTGAAAACGATACCTACCGCGACCCAGAAAACTACGCTTTTGCCGTTTTTGGAACGCCAGATGCCAAACAGCCTTGGGCTTGGAGCATGGAGGGTCATCATCTTTCTCTGCATTTCACCTTGGTGGACGGAAAAGTAGAGTTTTTACCTAGTTTTTTTGGAAGCAATCCGGGAATTGTATTGCCTGGATTTATTCAGGAAGGCAAACAGGTTTTGAAAGATGAAGCAGATGCGGCTTTCCAATTGTTAAATTCGTTTGACGAACAACAAATCACAAAAGTGCTGATCTCCGACAAAGCCCCAAGCGATATGGTCACCACCAACAAGCGCAGCGTTGACCTTGAAAAACGCGAAGGTTTGGCGCTGCGTGACATGAAACCCACTCAGCAAGAAATGTTCAAAGGGTTGATTAATACGTATTTGAACCGCTATCACGTTACCCTCAAAGACCAAGAACTAAGTAAAATCAGCAAAGCCGATTTAAACGAAATTTGCTTTGTTTGGATGGGCAACAAGGAACCGACGATTGGGGCAGGAAAGGGCCACTATTACCGGATTCATGGCCCTACCCTACTGATTGAATATGACAACACGCAAAATAACGGCAACCACGTTCACTCCGTAGTGCGCGACCTTACCAACGATTGGGGTGAAGATTTGTTAAAAATGCACTACGAAGCTTCTCACAAAAAATAAGCTATTTCATACTCACTGCCGCTTGTTTCAACGCCGTATGAGCACAATCATAGCTTTTTATATCGTGTGATACATTTTTGAAGTTATGAGCCGCATCAATATTCGCAAAACTCGCATTTTGGTTGTTACGGATACAGATGCGGCTTTCTGTTTTTACTTGTCCGTTTTCGAGACTTTTCTCATCTACAATGCCATCGTAAATGATATGAGGCACTTTTTTCCCAAAGCGTAGTTTATACCGAAACAATTGACCCATGCGGCCTTTGCCCTGATAACGTACGCGATCGCGCTGATAAAGATTGTCATGAATGTAAATACCTGTTGGATAAGGGTAATAGTCTTTGTCTTTGATGCGATTTTCAGTCATAAAGTAGCTGATAATGCTTGTGCCTATACTATTGTTACTTATGATTTTGTTGTTAAAAATCTCTACATGATTCGTCGCCAGAATCATCACACCCGTTCCTTGCGGCACATTGGCAACGATGTTACCCTTAGGTGCAAAATTGGGGAAGTTGTTGTGGTGAATGTTGTTATTATAAACGCGTACATTTCCGCCTTTTTTTTGTACTAAATCAGGCAAGTCAAACACCAAAACTCCGCCTGTATTCTCAGTAGATTCGTTATCGTACACATCCGCCATCACTGAATTTTCAATTTCAATTCCCGCTACATTGTGATAAGCTCTGGAATTGCGCACAATAATATTTTTGGATTGCCCTACGTAAATCCCTGCATCTGATGCTCCAATCGCTGCACAGCCTTCAATCAATACGTTATTGCACATGACAGGATACAATCCGTAAGCGCCATTGGTGGCTTTAGGCTCACCTGTCCATTCGGCTTTCACGTTCCGGAAGGTAATTCCGTTGACGTTCATCGTTTTGATAGCATCGCCTTTGGCGTCCTGAACAGTGAGATTTTCAAGAATTATATTTTCTGCATTGCTAACTCGCAATCCTTCCGCTCCATCGGTTTGTCCTTTAAAACTCAAAATAGTCTTGTCCATGCCCGCTCCGCGAAGGGTAATGTTTTTTTTACCTTCCAGCGAAAGGCTTCCCAAAATAGAAAACGTACCTGCATCAATCGTAATAGTGGCACCATCTTCCGCCATAATAAGCTGACGTTGAAGCTTTTTCTGAACATCGGCTTGGGCAAAGGCAATCAAAGAAGTTACTGTCAATAAAAAAGCAAATAGAAATCTCATAGTTTTTAGGGGTTGTAGGAAAGACGAAATTACAAAAAAATAGAATCTTGACAGCAATACTCTAATTTTGTAGAAAAGTACCAAAAAAATTTGGAATCAGAACTGTAAACTGTCAACCCACAAATGTCATCAGCTCACAAGAATTTAAGCGTATTTATTACAGAAGGCTTGCCTGATATCAGTACCAAAAAATTTGTAATCGTAGTGGCCGAATGGAATGCAGAAGTAACTGAAGCATTGTACGAAAGGGCCAACAAAACCTTGCTCGAACACGGTGCAAAACCCGAAAATGTGTTGCGGGTCAGTGTTCCTGGAAGTTTTGAACTAAGTTTTGGTTCTCAAGTCTATGCCCAAAAACCCGATGTTGATGCCGTTATTGCCATTGGTTGCGTCATTCAGGGAGAAACAAAACACAACGACTACATCAATCACGCGGTAGCTCATGGCCTTACCGACGTAGCCCTGAAATACAATAAACCCGTCATTTTCGGTGTTTTAACGCCCAATACCCTGCAACAGGCCCTCGACCGCGCGGGAGGAATTCACGGCAACAAAGGGGACGAAGCCGCCATCACAGCCATTAAAATGTTGGGACTCCAATAAAAATAAATTCCTATATCAATAAAGAAATAATTTCCAATTCCCCCTCTCCAAATGGAGAGGGGGGCAGGGGGTGAGGTTATGAAAACAGTCATCATCAAATACAACGCAGGTAACGTACAGTCAGTTATGTACGCGCTTGACCGAATAGGTGCCACTTACGAATGGACCGACGACCCCGATACTATTCGCGCTGCCGATAAAGTAATCTTTCCGGGTGTTGGCGAAGCCAGTACAGCCATGACGTATTTGCGCGAACGCGAGTTGGACAAACTTATTCCCTCGCTTCGTCAGCCTGTCTTGGGAACCTGCGTAGGAATGCAACTCATGTGCCGTTATTCCGAAGAAAATGACACGACCTGCATGGGAATTTTCGACGTAGATGTTTTACGCTTTCCGCGAACCAACAGCTTTAAAGTGCCCCAAACGGGCTGGAATGACATTTATGACCTCAACAATCCGTTGTGCAAAGGATTGAATGAACACGACTACGTGTACTACAATCACGGTTATTATTCCCCGCTTTGCGACCAAACCGCCGCCAAAACCGATTACATTATCGAATACTCGGCCATGCTGCAAAAAGACAACTTTTTTGCAGCCCAATTTCACTCCGAAATCAGTGGGAATGTAGGTCAAAAGATTTTTGAAAACTTTCTTAGCCTATAAACTATACCTTAACACCACTACTCTTGAAACGCCTTTTTCTTCTGTTTTTAGCAGGGCTTTGGCCTTTTTTCTCGCAGGCACAACATGAACATTATCCGCACCTTACCCTTTGGTCACGGATGCAAATTGTCAAAGAACCCAATCCCCGCTGGAATTTGGTAGGGACGTTTTTTTGGAGGCGTCAGAATAATTACCAAGAAAATCGCTCTAACCCAACCATTAACCCATTAATGATTGGGGGACAAACGTTGATTACGCACCGAAATACGCAAAATACCGTATGGGTACACATTGCTCAAATCAGTTACATGGTTTCCAATCAGCTGTTGGGAAAACCAGACGATTACAATGCTCCCATCGGAAAGGAGATTCGTTATGCAGGCGGAGTAGAGTTCAATCAGGAAGTGAATGAGAAACTCACGCTTCGCCAACGGTTTTTGCAGGAATTGCGTTTTTTCAAAGCCAACGATTTTCACCCCGTTGGGCGCATACGCGGACGGGCTACTATTCGTTATCAATTAAAGCCCTTTGTAAGTATCAATGGGGTCACCGAACTGCTTTTCCATGACCCACCCGTTTTAAGCGGACAAAAACCGATTCGTTTTCACCAATTTTGGCTCGGCGGAAGTTTGATATGGAGTTTAGGCGAACGAGTCAATCTTGAAACGGGTTATACGTTTATTCATGGTCGTCGCTCCACAGTTATCGAATTTGACGAACAAAATGTACTGAATCTTCATTTATCCATCGAAATCTAATGCGTACGCTTCTTTTATTTCTGATGTTATTCTCTTGGTTTAAACCCAACGCTCAAACCAACAGCAGAGCTTATAAAGTAATGCTGGAAGGTATGTACAAGCATACTGTGCCCACGGTAAGTTGTAATGAGTTGAAAAAAGAGCAAAATGACGTAGTTCTTTTGGATACCCGCGCCAAACGGGAATACGAAGTAAGTCATTTGCCCGATGCCCGTTGGGTTGGTTGCGATGAATTTGATCTCAAAAAAGTAGAAAACCTTCCCAAAGATACGCCCATCGTAGTGTATTGTACCGTAGGTGTGCGCAGCGAGCGCGTAGGTGAAAAACTGAAAGCCGCAGGCTATAGAAATGTTCGAAATCTATACGGAAGCATTTTTGAATGGGTTAACCAAGACAATCCTATTGTGGACAATCAGGGAAAACCTACCCAAAAAGTACATGCTTATTCGCGTACGTGGGGCATTTGGCTCAACAAAGGTGAGAAAGTGTATGAATAGCGGGAGTGAGAAGTCAGTATAATATTAAAACGAATGACGAATTAAGCTGTTTTATAGTTACTTACAATATAAATGAGCGATATTTTAGGGAAAGAGTATTGGGATGAGCGCTACCGTACGGGTCAAACGGGCTGGGACATTGGTTCTATTTCGCCGCCGTTGAAAGCTTATTTTGATACATTGGCTGATAAAAATTTACGTATTTTAATTCCCGGCGGAGGAAACAGTTACGAGGCTATTTATTTAATTGAGTGTGGGTTTCAGGAGGTAACTGTAGTAGACATTTCAGAAGTTGTGTGTCAACAATTGACCGACAAATACACATCTCAAGGTTTAAAAGTAGTCTGCAATGATTTTTTTGAACACAGTGGCACCTATGATTTGATTGTGGAGCAAACGTTCTTTTGCGCACTCAATCCTTCGCTTCGACTGTCCTATCTTCAGAAAATGAGGAAATTATTAGCCCCTGACGGACGTTTAGCCGGGCTGTTATTTAATCGAGAATTTGCAGGAGGACCGCCTTTTGGAGGCAGTGAAGCGGAATACCGCGCTCTTTTTCAGGAAGCTGATTTCCAAATTACCGTTGATTTGAACCCTAATTCTATTCTTCCGCGCCAAGGAAATGAATTGTTCTTTGTAGCGACAAAAAGATAGACGCCAATCAATTGAGCAGCGTCTATCCATCTTCCTAAACCCTAACTACATTATATTTTTTGTCAATTGTTATTGACTGATTCTCAAAAAGAAACCTACGAATTTTCCAATCATCGAAGCTGCCTGACGAGTTTCCTCCACGCCGTTTTGTGCCTGCTCCGTTACGTTCTTCAAAATGGAGGTTTGTACATTTTTCTTTGGCTGATTGGCAACGCGCTCTGTAACAGCTTTGTGTGTAGCAAATACGTTGTGCGGACGACCAATTGAAAAAGCTGAAGTACTCAACAAACACAGAACGGCGACGAGGATGATAGCTTTCATGACTGTATGAGTTTTTTAAGTGAATTGACGTTTAATTTGTCCTATGGCTGAATGTCTAAACAAAGATATGTGTTTTGTATGGTATTATGCAATACAAAGTACCTTGTTTCTTGTTAAAAAATGTTAAGCGGCCATTTTAAGTGACAAGTGGCAATTGATTTTTTTCGTCTTGAAAAGCTGCCTTTTATCAAATACCCGTTGACGACTTAGTTTCAAGGATATGATGCAAATGTGCTACAAAAGGTTGCATCCTCCCAAATAAAATTGACAAAACCCCTTAAATACGGGGTGAATTGGGTAAAATATCGTGTGAACCGAAAAACGTAGATACGCAAGATGTTGCGGCTCTACGTTTTGAATATGCAGAACGATCCACGTTAACGTGTAAAACGCAATCTTTTCCCTTTCTCAGATTCATCAAATACACCATTGGCATACACCAAATGCCCCGATACGATGGTATGGGTAATGCGCGATTGAAAGGTAGTTCCTTCCAAAGGCGACCAACCGCATTTGAATAAAACCGATTCTTTCGTAACGGTCGTTGATTGGTCTACATCTACCAAAACCAAATCGGCCCAGTAGCCTTCTCGAATGTAGCCACGGCGGTCGATTTGGAACACATCTGCCACCGCATGGCACATTTTTTCTACCACTCGCTCCATGGAAATCTTGCCCTGCTGCACAAATTCCAGCATGATATTCAGCGAATGTTGGACCAATGGTAATCCCGAGGGTGCTTCCCAGTAGCTTTTCGATTTTTCCTCCCATGTATGCGGCGCATGGTCAGTCGCAATGACGTCAATGCGATTGTCGAGCAATGCCTGAAAAATTTGGGCTTTGTGATGAGGAGCTTTAATGGCCGGATTGCATTTGATTTGCGTCCCCAAGCGACGATAATCTTCGGCATCAAACCACAAATGATGCACACAGGCTTCGGCAGTAATCTTTTTCTTTAGCTTTTCGTTGGTCGAAACCTGCGAATTTCCATAGCTCCCTACTTCAAAAAGAGCCGTTTCCTCTCCTGTCGAAATATGAAGTATGTGCAGGCGGGTGCCGTGTTTTTTGGCTAAATCCACCGCCATGGAGGATGATTTATAGCACGCTTCTTCATTACGAATCAGCGCGTGAATGTCATAAGGAACGTTTTCGCCATATTGTTCTTTAAACAACGCGGTACGTTGACGAACGGTAGGTTCATCTTCGCAGTGAGTGGCAATCAGGCAGGGAGCATTGGCAAACAATTTTTCCAAGACTTCAGGCGCATCAACGAGCATATTCCCAGTAGAAGACCCCATAAAAATCTTGATTCCGCACACGTCGGGACAGATGGTTTTCATTACCTCCTCATAATTGTCGTTGGAAGCACCCATAAAAAAAGAGTAATTAGCCAGCGACGTTTGTGAAGCAATCTGATATTTATCTTCTAAAAGCGTTTGGGTCAATGCATTAGGCACCGTATTTGGCATTTCCATAAAAGACGTTACTCCACCTGCTACGGCTGCTTTGGCTTCAGTATAAATCGTAGCTTTGTACGTCAGCCCCGGTTCCCGAAAATGCACTTGGTCGTCAATCACGCCCGGCAACAGGTATTTCCCTTTGGCATCTATTAGTTGGGAGGCCGTCAAGTGCTGCAAATTTGTACCAATTTGTTCGATAATACCGTTCTTTATAAAAACGTCTTTTGAGGCAATTTGCCCTTCATTAACAACCCGGGCATTGAGGATGAGGAGAGTAGACATAATTTATTTTTGGTTGATTCCAACCTTTTTGACTCTTTGATAGACTTTATA
Source organism: Runella sp. (assembly GCF_027484545.1). Classification (GTDB taxonomy): domain Bacteria; phylum Bacteroidota; class Bacteroidia; order Cytophagales; family Spirosomataceae; genus Runella. Next base: position 8,589 of record NZ_JAIXST010000130.1, read on the forward strand.
CGTAACCGATTCATTCCATAAATCAAAGCCAAACTTACCACTGATTCACTAAACAGCCACCTCATGCGTTTATTTTTATTTTTTAGTCTGTTTGCCTTTTCTGCGTATGCTCAACAGCGTTTTACGGTAAGCGGCTATATCCGCGAAAGCGGAAGTCAGGAACAATTGATTGGCGTCAATGTGTATCTGCCCTCTACCACCACGGGAACCACTTCCAATACCTACGGTTTTTATTCCATTACGCTGCCCGCTGCCGATTCAGTAACTTTGGCCTTTTCGTTTGTAGGCTACGGCACCGAAACCCGTACTGTAAAACTGCGCAGTAATCTCGAACTCAACATTCAATTGACCGCTATTGGACGGCAATTGAATGAAGTGGTTATTTCAGGAAAGCACGAGGCGGATAAAGTCAGCCAAACAGCCCAAATGAGTCGAATTGACATACCCGTAGAGCAAATCAAGAAAATACCCGCTTTTTTTGGCGAAAAGGACGTATTGCGGGTGTTACAACTGATGCCAGGTGTACAAAAAGGCTCGGAAGGACAAACGGGTATTTACGTACGCGGCGGCGGGCCTGACCAAAACTTGATTATTCTGGACGATGCCCCCGTTTATAATGTCAGTCATTTATTCGGTTTTTTCTCAGTCTTCAACGGCGATGCTCTCAAAAGTGTTGAATTGACCAAAGGCGGCTTTCCGGCGCGATTTGGAGGTCGGCTTTCGTCGGTCGTAGAGCTAAATATGAAAGAAGGTAACAAAGAAAAACTCCACGGAGAAGGCGGAATTGGACTGATTGCCAGCCGCTTAACGCTGGAAGGCCCTTTAAAGTCACGAAAAGCAAAAACGGCTAAATCTTCTTTCCTTATTTCAGGCCGACGCACCTATTTGGATTTACTGGCTCGACCTATTATTGCCGCTCAAAACAATGGCAATACTTCAGCCGGCTATTTTTTTTACGACCTTAATGCCAAACTTAATTATGATTTTGGGCAAAAAAATAAACTGTACGCTAGCGGCTATTTTGGTCAGGACCGTTTTTTCTTTCGAGACAAAGGCTCCTCTTCTACCAGTGAAGGTGGATTAAATTGGGGAAATGCAACAGGCACCCTTCGTTGGAATCACCTCTTCAACGAAAAACTCTTTTCCAATGCTTCTTTGATTTTCAGCAACTATAAATTTCAAATCTACGCCAAAGAAGGCACTACGACCAATAATACTCAAAGCGAATACGAATTGCGTTATACGTCAGGGGTTCGGGATTGGGGGCTGAAATACGACGTTGACTATTTCCCTAACCCAAAACATGCCCTGCGGTTTGGAGTTTCAAGTACCCTGCACCGATTTACTCCGAGTGCGGTAGTTGTTAAGGATACTGATATTGCCCAGTTTACAACAGAGATTGAAGCCATTAACAACGTAGAATCCGGAATCTATGCCGAAGATAACTGGAAACCTACGACCTGGCTTAAAATGAACGTGGGCCTTAGATTCAGTCATTTTAAAGCAGAAAATCACAACTATTTTCGTCCCGAACCCCGTATATCGGCAGCGTTGATGCTTCGCCCTGACCTCTCTTTTAAAGCCTCTTATGCCCGTATGAATCAATACATTCATTTGCTTTCCAATACGGGGATTGGTCTGCCAACGGATTTGTGGGTACCCAGTACGGCCAAAATTGCACCGCAGCAATCGAGTCAGGTAGCGGCGGGCTTTGCCAAAGACTTTGAAAAACAGGGACTTGCCCTAACCGTAGAAGGATATTACAAAACCATGAACAACATCGTCAACTACAAAGAAGGCTCCAGTTTTTTGCTGATTGACGACCCGACTAATGCCGACAAAATTCGTTGGGATGACAACATCACCAGCGGGCGCGGTTGGTCGTACGGAGCCGAAGTATTATTACAGAAAAAAACAGGTAAGCTCTCCGGCTGGATTGGCTATACGCTTTCGTGGACGCAATGGCAATTTGCTGAACTCAATTTTGGTCAAAAGTTTTATCCACGCTACGACCGCCGTCACGATTTATCTGTGGTCGGAATTTACGAATTCAGTCCTCGCATTACGCTTTCGGGTACGTGGGTGTATGGTACGGGAAATGCTCTTACTTTGCCTCAAAGTAATTATACGGCTTATACGCACAATTTGGTACCACGCATTGACTATAATCAAAATCAGCGCACGGTTACCTCTAATCCTTTTAGCAACGGTCGCGGAGTAAATGATTATGGTCCCAAAAACAGTTTTAGGGCTGAACCTTATCACCGTTTTGATTTGAGTCTGCAATTTCACAAACAAAAAAGGCATCACGAACGAACGTGGGAATTGAGTATTTACAATCTGTATAATCGTCGAAATCCCTTTTTCTATAATCTCACGACCCGACCCGTCTATGATGCCGCCGGCAAGTATGTGAAAAGTGAAACGGCACTTCAACGCATTTCCATTTTTCCGATTGTACCAACACTGAGTTATAATTTCAAATTTTAGACTCCATGAAAAATCTCCTCCCAAACTTCTCCTATAGCAATTATTTGTCTCATTTTATGCGTCTGTTAGATTCTTTCAGAATGACAAATACTCTTATAGCAGTCATCTCAATCAGCTGTTTTTCCTGCGAAACATTGGTCAATGATGTTGACCCTGATCTTTTGCCCCGCAGCGACAGCAAATTGGTGGTACATGGCTATTTGTCACCGCAGGATACGGTCATTTCGATTGCCGTCAATTTGAGTACACAACTCATTGGCGGGAGTCTTAATTTAAGTAATAACACGACGGTGTCACTTTCTGACGCAACCGTTACTTTATCCAATCAAGGAAAGAGCATTTCCCTTCCTTTTGATTCAAAAAGCGGCACCTATCGCATAAAAGCTACTGCATTGCCTATCACGGAAGGTAAAACCTACGAATTGAAAGTAGTTAGAAACGGCGAGACCGCTGAATCTTCATGTACGGTACCCAAAGTTGTAGCTATCCAAAGCATCCGAAAAGATTCGGTGGAGGCAAGGGCTTCTTCTTCCCTAAAAGATTATCTCTATCACATTGTTTGGAAAGACCCGGAAGGTCAGGTAAATTACTACCGCGTAGGGGGATATATTTTTCAAACTCAGCGGGTACAGACAGGGCCTACTACTTTTGAGAACATGCCCAATATTCAACCGCTGAATTTCCGAGAAAACAATCGTTCAGGCGAGTTTATTACCGATGAACGCACCGATGGACTCTTGTTGGTCTCCATCGCAGGGCGGGCCTACACGTATTATTCTCAAGGACCATCTCCTTTTACCAATCAGTACATTGAATTAATGCTGCTTTCCTGCGAAAAAACGTATTACGATTACCACCTTGCCGTACGAAATTTCGACGGGAATAATCCATTTGCCGAGCCGTCTTTGATTCCATCCAATATTAAGAACGGACTGGGTTGTTTTGCAGCCTATAATCGAAGTACCTTTGTTTTGAAAAATTGATTCTTTTCGGCAACGTTGAAAGTGTCGCAGGCGTACTGATAATTAGTCATTAAGCAATGACAATCATATCAGTAAACCAAACCAAAAAATTCCTTTTAGAGTCTTTGTATTTCCTCTTTTTCGCACTATATCACACTATATGAAAAAAACTTTACCGGTATTTATTGCAACTTTTTGGCTATCAATTGCTTCTTACGGTCAGACAGGTGAGCCGGCTCCAATAACTGCCAAAAATCCGCCCTCCCTTCCGCAGGCTCTTTATGAGTCAGCTACGATTTTATCGCCTCACTTATACAACGGGCCTCGCTACCACATCTACGACAGTCGCTCCAAAGACCATCAATTTTTTCAGAGTGAAGACTGGAGTGATGGGTCTGTCTCTTACGATGGACAATCATTTGAGTCCATTCCGATGCTGTATGATATTGTAAAAGACAAAGTAGTTATTAAATATTTGGGGCGCTCCGGACTGATTCAACTTCAAAGCGAGCGAATCAAAGACTTTTCCTATCTTAATCATCGGTTTATTCGGATTGAAGAAAACAAAGAAGCGGATATCAATCTTTCCACGGGGTTTTATGATCTTCTCTATGATGGAAAAATGCAGGTATTGGCACGGCGTATGAAACAACGGCAGGAACAGATTGAAAACAACAGGGTAAACGTGTATTTTTTAGACAAAACGTTTTTTTACATCAAAAAAGACGGAGTTTACCACCCTATTCATTCCAAAACGGCAGCACTTAACCTGTTTGATGACCAAAAGAAAGCCCTGAAAAAACACCTTCGCGACCAGCGTATCAACTTCCGAAAAGACAAAGAAAAGGTGCTCGTTCAAATGGCTACTAAATACGATCAACTTATCCGCCCATGAAAAACTTCTGCCTACTTTTCCTTCTCTTTTTTGGGCTTATTCATTCGGTCTCATTTGCCCAAACCAAACCCGAAAAACGAATTACCGCCACTTTCAACGATAGCAGTTTTGAGCAGTTTGTAAAAGAAGCAGAAGCCCAAACAGGTTGCTTTTTTTACTACGAAGCGTCTTTGTTGGACAGCTTAAAAATCACGCTGCAAGCCAAAGACCAAGCACTGGTATCTGTGCTTTTGCAGGTTTTTAAAGATACAGAGTTCAAATTTGCGATTGATGACCAACTGCGCGTATTTGTTACTACCGACCAGGCACTCATTACCCAACTTCCCTCCAACTTATTTGACGTTAACGATAAAGAGGATGCGGACAAAAACACCTACGTAGCCCCTGCGTCTGAAGAACAGGACAAATTACTGTCAACGGCGGAAAGTAAACTCTACAATATCGGGGCACAACGACAACGAATCACGGAGGGAAAATCTACCCTTTCGGGATACGTGAGAAACAGCGTAACGGGCGAACCCGTCATCGGCGCTTCGGTTTATATTGAATCTCCATCCATTGGGGTTTCCACGGATGCATTGGGCTTTTTTGCGCTGACCATTCCGCGCGGTAAGCATACTCTGAGAATCAAGAGCATCGGGATGCGAGATACCTACCGGCGAATCGTGCTGTACGGAGATGGAAAACTGGACATTGAAATGCAGGAAAGTGTAACGGCGCTGAAAGAAGTTTCCATTACGGCCGGCCGGGATGTCAACATCGCAGGTACCCAAATGGGACAAATGAAACTCAGCATTAAAACCATGAAGCAGGTTCCTACAGCTTTTGGGGAGACTGATTTATTGCGTACGGTCCTTACCCTTCCGGGCGTAAAATCAGCCAGTGAAAGCAGTGTAGGGCTTAACGTTCGTGGTGGTTCAACCGACCAAAACCTGATTCTGTTCAACGATGCCGTTATCTATAATCCCTCGCACCTTTTTGGTTTCTTTTCGGCTTTCAATCCCGACGTAATCAAAGAAGTGGAATTGTATAAAAGTACCATTCCCTCCAAATACGGCGGTCGGTTATCGTCCGTATTGGAAATCAACAGCCGCGATGGCAACAAGAAAAAATTTGTAGGCTCGGGCGGAATTGGTTTACTCACGGGTAGATTCGCGATAGAAGGTCCCATTTTGAAGGAAAAAACCTCTTTTATTTTGGCCGGACGTACAACCTACTCCAATTGGGTTTTCAAAAAACTGGAAAATCCATCCTTTAATAAAAGTAGAGCTTCGTTTTACGACATCAATCTTCAAGTCAACCACGAAGTCAATGAGAAAAACAGCATTACACTCTCGGGCTACGTGAGCAGCGACAATTTTAAACTGTTTGGTGATACTACTTATGCGTATCAAAATCAATTGGGCTCTATCAAATGGAAACACACGTTCAATTCCAAACTTTACGGTGTTTTTGTCGGAACCTACAGTCGCTATCAATACTCCGTTGGAAGCACGCGCGTTCCTACGAGTGCTTTCGATTTGAAATTTGAAATCAATCAAAGTTCGGCCAAAGCAGATTTTACGTATTTCCTGCATCGTCAGCACACCATTGATTTTGGGGTCAGTTCGGTCTATTATAAATTGTTCCCGGGCACCTTACAACCAACCTCTGAAAAATCCCTCCTACGCTCTGACGTTTTGGAAGCGGAGCAAGCCGTAGAAAGTGCAATCTATCTTGAAGATCGTTTTGATGTTAACCCACGGCTTTCAGTAACGGGCGGGCTACGGTTTTCCATGTTCAATTACTTAGGGCTAAAAACTGTATTCAACTATACGCCGGGGTTGCCCATCGAAAAATTGAACACCGAAGGCAACACTAAATATGAGGCCGGGAAAAACATCAAAACGTACCAAGGGCCTGAAGTTCGCCTTTCGGCACGTTATCTTGTCAACAGTACTACCTCACTGAAAGCAAGTTATAACACTACGCGTCAATACATTCACTTATTGACCAATACCATGGTCATGTCGCCGACGGATATCTGGAAATTGAGCGATTCGTACATCAAACCACAGTTGGGAAGTCAATTTGCGGTAGGATTGTATCGGAATTTGAGAGGCAATAAATTGGAACTTTCGGTAGAGGCGTACTACAAAAACATACAGCATTTTCTTGATTATAAGAGCGGCGACTCGCTCATTTTGAATCACCGCATTGAAACTGCCGTCATTTCCACCACCGGCAAAGCCTACGGAATAGAATTAATGGCTAAGAAGTTAACGGGAAAACTTAACGGCTGGGTCAGTTACACGTATGCCCGCACGCTGTTGCGAGCCGACGACCGCACCGCATCGGATGCTCCGAACAAAGGCGAGTATTATCCAAGCAACTATGACAAGCCGCACGATTTTACGTTGGTGAGCAATTATAAGTTTTCGCACCGCTTCAGCCTTTCCTTCAACTTTACCTACAGCAGCGGTCGGCCTTATACGCCCCCCATCGGAAAATACGTACTGGAAGGAGTTCAACGGGTGTATTATGCGGACCGAAATCAATTCCGAATTCCGAACTACTATCGGGTAGATTTGTCCATGAATATAGAAGGGAATCACAAAATCAAGAAATTGGCGCACAGCTCCTGGACCTTTGCAGTCTTTAATTTATTGGGACGCAAAAATCCGTCTTCGGTTTATTTCCGAGCTCAAAACGGCATCGTCAAAGGATACATGCTTTCTATTTTCGGACAGCCCATTCCTACCCTTACTTACAATTTCAGGTTTTAATACCTTACATGTTAATAACTGATATACTGCTCATTACAGTTAACAACAACAACACCGAATATGAAATGGATTTCCATACTAACCCTACTGTTTGTCGGCTTTCTTTTATTGGACGGCTGCGTCCTTCCCTTTTCGCCTCCCGAAGTAGCTTCCGCTGACCGTTTTCTGGTGGTGGACGGTTTTTTGAACACGAACGGAAAAGACAGCAGCCGTATCACGTTGACCTACACCCAAGTAGTCAGCAACAAAAACACCTTTTCGACTGAGTTAAAAGCTCAGATCATTGTGGAAGGCGACAAGGGAAGCACCTTTACCTTTACCGAAATCGGCAAAGGATTGTACCGATTAGCCCCAAGAACGTTTAATGCCGCTGAAAACTACCGAATCAGAATCAAAACCACGGGCAAAAAAGAATATTTGTCCGAGTACGTAGCTCCCAAACAAACGCCTCCCATCGACAGCGTTACGTATAAAATAGCCTCGGACAAAAAATTCGTTCAAATCAACGTCAATACCCACGACGCACTCAACAAAACAAATTTTTACCGTTGGAAATTTGAAGAAACCTGGGAATACAATATGCCGCAGTATTCTCTGTACGAGATAAAAAACAATGCCATTATTGACCGCGTTGAAAACATCAATACCTGCTGGAAAACGGAGACCCCTTCCTCCATTTTGTTGGCTTCTACCATCAAACTCAGTCAGGATGTAATTCGAGATGCACCTATTACCAATATTCCTACTGCCACCAATAAGTTGCTTATCAAGTACAGTATTCTTGTCAAACAGTTTGGACTGACGGAGGAAGGATTTAAGTATTGGTCTGCTTTGGCAAAAACCACCGAAACCACCGGCGGCTTGTTTGACGCTCAACCTTCCCAAGTGACGGGTAATATCAAATGTACTACCAATCCACAGGAACTTGTTTTTGGATTTTTCAACGCCGGAGTTCCTCAGGAAAAACGCGTCTTTCTTTCACTGGGCTTGGGGCTTTATTCTCAATGTGCACCCTTCGACACCGTTAGCAGGGCTGATGCTATTAAAGGGCAATACTTTCTTTTATCGCAGTATTTTGCCGAGGGCTCAAGTGTTGCTGACTACATCGTCGGTGATCCGGGCTGCGGAGATTGTCGCACAAAAGGTGGAATCACAAAACGGCCGAGCTTTTGGTAATAACTTTTGCTTTCATGAAAAAGAATTTTCTATCCATATACAGTACCGCATTGCTCAAAAAAACGGCGATTGTTGCCCTTCTTTTGAGTCCAATGGTTGGCTTCGGCCAGCAAAGTACCCTTTCGCAGCAACTTGTTCAACACAGCCAACGAGCCGTTCAGGAAAAAGTGTTTGTCCACCTCGATCGACCGCTTTATTTGGTAGGTGAAACCATTTGGTTCAAGACTTTTTGCGTAGACGCCTCCCTGCATCAGCCTCTGACTATGAGCAAGGTGGCTTATTTGGAAGTACTTGACAAAGACCATACGTCCGTTTTGCAAACCAAAATTTCGTTGGAAGATGGCAAAGGTTTTGGCTCCGTTTTCATCCCTCCCTTTCTCCAAAGCGGGCATTATTCGGTGCGGAGTTATACCAATTGGATGAAAAACTTCAGCCCTGATTTTTACTTTGAAACCACCATTACCATTGTCAATCCTTTCAGCAAGCCCACCTTCACTCCCGCCCCCAAATCCACCCTTGCTTACGATTTACAGTTGTTTCCCGAAGGAGGAAATCTTGTCAAAGGCATTCGTAATAAAATAGGTTTTCGGGCCATCGGAGAAAATGGCAAAGGAATTAAATTCAAAGGAACAATTGTCAATCAGCAAAATGACACGGTGGCTCATTTTGAGCCGCTGAAATTCGGAATTGGCGCCTTTGATTTTACCCCAACGGACGGAAATCAGTATCGGGTATTGCTCACTGACGCTCAAAAACGCTGGTTTACGTACCCGATGCCGGCCATTCAGGAGCAGGGATATGTAATGCAGGTCAAAGATTCCACCGCTTTGTTTCTACAGGTAACTGTTTCTGCGCGGAATCTTCAGGGCGAAGTGTCTTTGCTGGCACACTCCAAAGACATTCCCAAATTTGCCGAGAAAAATGTGCTTAAAGATGGAAAAACCGTCTTTTTAGTCAATAAAAATAACTTAGGCGACGGCATTACTTCCATTACACTTTTTGACAACAACCAAAAACCCGTTTGCGAACGCCTTTATTTTAAGCGTCCTGCGCAGTCGTTGGTTCTCAGTGCTCAAACGGATAAAAAACAATACGCTCCGCGCGAGAAAATCAGCCTTGACCTCACCTCCGCTCAAAACACGACTCCCGTTATCGCCGATTTGTCGGTGTCGGTTTTTTTGATAGACTCGCTTCCTGCTCCTGAACAAACGTTCATTGAAAGTTACTTGGGGCTAAGCTCCGACCTTAAAGGCACGGTCGAATCGCCCGGGTATTATTTTCAAAATACCAGCATTGAAGCCGACCAAGCCCTTGACAACCTGATGCTTACCCACGGCTGGCGTCGATTTAATTGGGACGAAGTGACCCAAACAAAAGCTCCAAACTTCGCCTATATTCCCGAACCGGTCGGTCATATTTTATGGGGAAAAGTGGTAGATGCCAAAACAGGATTGCCTGCTCCGGGCATTGATACGTACCTTGCTGCGCCCAACAAACGTGCTCAATTGTTTGTCGCAAACAGCGATTCATTGGGCCGGGTTTTCTACGAACTGAAGCATTTCTATGGCTCTCGCGAAATCGTTGTTCAAACCAATACCGCCAAAGACAGTACGTATCGGATAGAAATCAACAGCCCTTATTCCGAAAAAATATCGGCTTATTCGGTGCCTGCTTTTTCGTTTGATGACAGCTGGAAAAATCCACTTTTGGCTCGCAGCATTAATATGCAGGCGCGCAACGCTTTTTTGCCCAAGTCTGCTCAACAGTTTACGACGAATGAAACCGATACCTTGGCTTTTTTTGGTAAACCCGACGAGAAATACCTGTTGGATGCCTACACCCGTTTTCCCACCATCGAGGAAGTAATGCGTGAATATGTCCCGGGCGTATTTGTCAGAAAACGGCAGGGGAAGTTTATTTTCCGGGTATTTGACCAATTACAGGCCAATGTACCGTTTGAAGACGAACCGCTGATTATGTTGGACGGAGTGCCTATTTTTGACACTGACAAAATCGTCGCTTTTGACCCGTTGAAAATCAGAAAGCTGGAAGTAATAGACGGATTATACTACTTAGGTCCCATCGCATTTCCCGGCATCGTAAGCTACACCACTTACAAAGGAGATTTGGGCGGTTTCCAACTCGACCCGCGCGCTTTGGTGCTTTCGTACGAAGGCGTACAGGGCAAAAAAGAGTTTTACGCACCTCGCTATGACATAGCGGAACAGCAAAAAAGCCGCGTTCCAGATTTCCGTAATCTTCTGCATTGGTCTCCGCAACTCATTACCGACCCGCAGGGAAAACAATCTCTCAACTTTTATTCTTCCGACCAAACGGGAACCTACAAAGTGGTGGTGCAAGGAATGACGAAAAACGGTATGACAGGAAGCAAGACGCTGACGTTTGAGGTGAAGAAAGCTTCTTTGTAATTTACTGTTGTTATTAAATCGGCTGCGCTCGCACTAGTGGAAATGGCAAAAATGAAGGCAAAAAGTTAGAGTTTTTAAGAAAACCCTACTTTTTGCCTTCATTTTTCCAAGTGAGCGTAATCTTGAACTCTGCACCGGTGGCCGCCCGGCATATTGTAAAAAATCCCGCTTCGCCTTCAGCCTTTCCGTTCAGTGCGTGTTTTTTCTGCGGCGGTGCTGGGCCTGAGTCGGTCGTAGGACTTAAATTTAAGAAAAACGGACGCAAGTTTAAAACCGACGAACGCCACACGTTGCGCGGTATTATGAAACTCAACGCCGATAATATCTACGAACTGAACTACAACATCGAAAGCGCAGAAATAGCTGAGGAGTAGATAGTCCACTGTAGTTATATAAAATCTTGATTTCCCCAAAAGCAGTGTCAACAAGACAGGCTTCTGGGGATTTTCGTTTGTGGGGAACTCAGCTTGAAATACTGGGAAGATTCAATCAATTATTTGTTATACGATACGTCAACGCGTCCAATCGGCTTTGGTACTGTTGCCAATAGAGGTGTTTTATTGATGAAGGAAGAAAAGAATTATCAATCATCTGTTGCACCAAGTCAGAATGGCTCGAAAGCGTATGAATAATCTTTTCCGTTCGCTGAGGGAGAATGCCTATTTTGATACCAAATTCATAAAAATCTGCGTAACTGTAATACCCCAATACATTGTAAGAATCGGTAAAGTAGTCATTATCAAACAAATCTAAGGCCATTACCGATTCCAAAGGGGTATGAACAGCAGTACATAGCAAATCGTACGCTGGAGTAAGTCTAAAATCATCGAAGGGAGTTTGAATAAGAGAAAAATTCTTTAGATGAGCATCGCCATTTGAAAACAAATAATTGAAAATCAACAACTTAAAAAAATTTTCAAGCTCAATCGGCCAAGCGGCACAGTATTGCTGAATCAAACGAGCTATTGCTTCATAGCTTCCCTCATACTTGTAGTTTTCACCATTTTGCTGACGTGAAACTTGTTTGATTTGCGAAAAATCTTCCTGTAGCCACTTTGCGCCATCATCCCTAATGTCAAATCGCTTGACAAGATAGGCTGGTTCGCTATTCTTAAAATAAATGAGCGCATTAGATGCCGTTTCGATACCAAAAACCTGCGATGCTATCTGCATTGTGAGGTGTTCGTTTTCGGGAGCAAAATCAAGGTGTTGAAAACGGCCAATCGGAATGGGTTTGAGCAAATATTCCCCACCAGATTGGGTCAGTTGCAAGTGATTGCCAATCAGTCGGAGTGAATGTTTGAGTTGTACACCTGAAATCGAAATTTGTTGGATATTGGAGGCAAACGCATTGTCAAATAAATATTCGGGAGCGTCAAAATTAAGATAGGTTGATACTTTTCGGCCTCCAAACAGCATTTTGAGGGCTTTATTACAAAAGCCTGTTCCCTGATGTTGTTTGTATAATGACGGGCACTGATTCATACATTTTTTACGGTAATAGCGCCAATAGTCTCCGTACCTGCTGTTCTCAGTAATCGTCCAAAATCATCGTTTTCATCTAATTTTAGCCCTTTGCACTGAATCTCTTTGTTGATTCCTTCGGATAGCAAGCCACTAAAAAACGGAAAAAGAGTAGGGCTCTCAAAAACGGTTGGCGACTTGGGGAATGAAAAACTAATGGGTGGATTAGGCGATTGCAAATAGACATCGTTGTACCGATAAGTGTAACCTTGCTCGGTTTTTTCCAAATAGCCCGCCAATGCCTGATTGTAATAAATCGCTGCTTTCATACGTCCATTTTCTTGATACCAATCAGTACTTCCATCCCCAACACATGAAGAATTTTTTGGAGGGTTTTAAGTGTAGGGTTGGCCTGATTATTTTCGATTTTTTGAATGGATTTGGCCGAAATACCGCACATTTCTCCCAACTCCTCTTGGCGTATTTTTAAAAACTTACGACGTTTTTCGATGGTTTCTCCGATACTCATATCCGAATTATAGTTCGTATTTTAAGTAAAGGTAGGCATTTTTACAAATCAAAAACAAGAAATAGGAATTATAGTTCGTGTTTTCATTGTGCTCTTGTTACTATCTTTTTACTCATCATTCTCACCCACAAAAACGTAAATGGCTATTATTTTTTGCCTTCATTCTTCCAGGTGAGTGTAATTTTGAACTCTGCGCCAGTGGCTGCCCGGCATATTGTGAAAAATCCCGCTTCTCCCTCGGCCTTGAGACTAAATTCCACTGCAAATTCATCAGGCTTAACCTCGTCAACCACCTTTTTAAGCGCACTTGCTGCTGCCTTGACGGTCCCGAGTGCTTCTTCAAAACGCACCTGTACTTTTTTGATGGTTGATTCTTCGCTGTCTCTTCCCCCACGGACATTGGAGGTACTGCGTACATCTTCGGCTTGGATGCGGATGGTTTCACCGCTTTCGTTTAGGTATTCGTAAATGATATTGGGCATGGTTTAGGTTGGTTAATTTGAATTTATGATTTGGCAGGAGTTCCTTTCAATAAAACAGGAACATCTTCATGGGGTAATTTAGCTAACTTAATGGATAAAAGTCCATTATCAAAACAATCCTCAATTTCTCCTAAATCAAAGAAATCCATGTAAAATCCTTCTGCAAATTCAATAGCAGCTTTATCATCTACTTTACTACCGTTACATATTACGTATGGAATTTTTTGAGCAATTGCTTCACCATGCGCGAATGAATTGCAGGCATTGAGAATAACAAGTTGAGCGTTTTTTGAGCGAACCATTAAACTTGTAAGCAATTCTGTCGTAACATCTGTATCCTCTAAATAAAGGCTATGCTTATCTCCATGTCCTGAATAATGAATAACGTGTGGTTTGTGATGCCCTATTTCCCTCTGAAAATCTTTACTTGTAGCAGCTAATACTGAAATAAATTCGAATCTATCTTTGTTTTCGCTTAATTTAAGCTCAAATTGAGACTTTTTCCCTTCTTTGTCTGTTCTTAGTCTTGATGTATCATCAGGATTAGCCGCCAAAAACAAAATCTTAATCTTCTCTTTTATCTCACTAAAAGGCACAAAATTGCGGGCGCCTTCCGCCATTGGGACTGGATAGGGTTTTGAGTTATCAATGAAGTTCTTTACTCCCGATGTTTTTGAGCCTAAACTTCGTTTGTTTTCGTCTTTTTCTCCCCCTTCAAACGCACTTGTTCCTTCTCGTCTCAAGAGTTCCGCAAAAAGCTTAATATCAAACTCCTCCCCTTTCCAGTCTACATCCGACTTCCCTTTCTCTGCTCGTTCTTTCAGTTTTTTAAAATTGACAAATCCTGTTACCTGACTTGGGTTTTTATCCTCCGACACCGCAATTTCAAGACCATCAGTGGCATCAATGTCTCGGAGTGTTTCAAAAATTTCTTTTGTAAAAGGTGATAAATAGGATTTTGTTTGCACGGTGATAGTCCTTCTGACATAATTGCAATGTACACATGCTTTTTTTCTCTCCCCTTTTAGACGATTTTCTTCTTCTTGGTAAAAAACAATACCATATTTCCAGTAGAAATAATCTTCTGCCAGACTCCCATAACGGCAAATAAAACGACTAATAACGCTCTTCGGAAGAAAATCGGGGTAATGTAAAGTGAGTTGATAAGGTAGCTCTTCGATTAAATGTTTCCATGCTATTGGACTGACGTCCTGACATACTTTGGGTAAATATTGCGGTGCAATAAACACATTATCCGTGCCTTTCTTCTGAAAAATCAATTCAAACTGCGTCATCAAATCAAGCCATACTGCCGAATCTCTAATCACATTTTGTTTGGCTTCAAGGACATTGGCAACATGAAGGCGGTCAAATTCTCCATTAACCGCTAAAGTGCCTTCGTCTAAGATATGATAGATGGTTTGCGTCACCCATTGCGGGTTGATAAAGACGTAATCATAAAGGGAGTCATTTTTCTTTTTATCATCGTATTTCTTTTTATCGTCGTAGCGGTAGCAAATGATGCAACCCGTTTCGTGCAAAAAAGTAGTAAGCGATTTGAGGTCGCTTTCGTTTTGCATGATTTTGTCGGCAGTCTTGTCAATGCGTTGGCAGAGGTTTTTGAAGTCGTTAAACAACAAATAGGGCTGCCTTGATTTGATAGCACGTAGTTCCTGCCGTATGTCGTCGTATAGTTTGGGAATAGGAACACATAAGTAGTTCAAATGAGGCAATTGCTTGAAAACAGCCTCTTTCAACGCTTCTACGTCTAATTCATACTGCTGCTGTTTTCTATCCGTGCGGAGTGCAATTTTATAACGGCTTTTGCCATAGTCTATCAAAGCATTACCTTGTTCTTTATTTTGAACAGTCAGCGTAATGTTTTGAGGGGCGTAGTGATTAATATTATTCTGCCAATATTCTGCCGGATAGTCTCCTTTTTCTTCGTTTTGCTGATTGGTACTTTGTTCCCAAACCAAGAGATACAGTACATTGTTGTTAAGAAACAAACGGTGCGTCGCATGGAAATACTCCTGACCACCAAAATCCCAGACGTTCAACTGAATTTTACTGAGATTGGGCAAGCTTTCATTGCGTCGTTCCCCATACGCGGCTTTTTCTTTTTCAATTTTTTCTCTCAATTCTTCGGAAAAATCCCGTTCGGGGATCTCCCATTCTTCAATCAAAATCCCGTGCGTGTATTGGATGGTAGGGTCGAACTCATTTTTACGAAGTTGGTGCGACAGCGTAGTTTTCCCAGCCCGACCGTTGCCAAAAAAGATACATTTGGCCTCGTGGTTGAGAATATCGCCACTTTGGAGCGAAGCCCTAAAAAATGCTTTTATTGCCTCGCAACTGTTCGTACCACTTTCTACGATTTCGCGCGGAATATTTCGAATGACATTGTTCTCGCCTCCCAAGTACAAGTACGCTAATTTTTCAAAAGGAAAAGGCAAATAAAATTCTTGCAATTTATTCGCACTCACATCCATCAACACCAATGCAGGGCTGTTTCCTTCAAAAACAAGCTGTTGCAGGCCGTTTTTTTGCAGATAGATTTGCTGCAAAGCCTGAAAACCCGCAGGAAAGGTGATTTGGGTAATAGCGCAATTGCTCAAATACAAGTGCGTGAGGTGCGGCAAAGGCACTTCAAAAACCACCTCTTTGAGCGACTCGCTGCCACTCAAGTAGAGGTATTCCAACGCCTCGGCTCCCGCACCCAAAACGAGCTTCTTGATTTTGCTGTTGCCCAAGCTCACGGCCGTGATATGCCCTGCGGCATTGAGCGCGTAGCTATTGTCGTAGCCTTTCACCAAGCGCACGGCGGTGATAGGGCCGTCATATTTTTGTAATGTGAGATTTTGGGTAAGGTCGTTGAGGGTTGCCATATTCTGTTATATCAAAAACGAGTTTCGACCCGCTTCGCGGGTATTCATTTATTGCTGCTGCTTCATTTCGTCACAAGGCGCTTGGTCGTCGTCCCTCCTCCCTTCGCTGCCTTGTCACTCCATTCCGCTCTGTTTTTTTGCTCACGGGATTTACCCCTTACTGAACTGGAGAGAAAGAAAGAACCAACCGAAAGCCGACGTCGTCGTCGCGAAGCGTGGGCGAGTCGTAGTTGCGGTCCGCAGAGCGGCAGTACTGCGCGTCGTAGACCCAGCCACCGCCGCGAATCACGCGGTCCGAACCCGTATCAGGGCCTGTAGGATTGTCTGATACAGCGACTGTGGAAGTTTTGTAGAAATCCTCAGCATACCAATCACTGCACCACTCCCACACATTGCCACTCATATCGTACAATCCCAATAGGTTCGGCGTTTTTAGACCTACTGTCTGCGTTTCTTGATGGCTATTTTCAGCGTACCAGCCTACTTCTTCCAATTTATTACTCCCTGCGTATTCAAAGGGGTATTGTTGCCCATATTTTCCTCCTTTGGCCGCGTATTCCCACTCGGCTTCCGTAGGCAAACGATACGCATGTCCTGTCATGCTATTCAATCTCGGCAAAAACTCCTTTACAATATCTTCATAAGATACATTTTCCACCGGGCGGTTTGCTCCTTTAAAATCCGATGGATTTTCTTTCATTACATACGCCCATAGCGCCTGCGTAACCGCAAATTCTCCCATCCAAAAACTGCTTACCTGCACTTTATGAACGGGCTTTTCATCATCATAAGCCTCTTTAGCATTACTCCCCATCTCAAACACGCCTCCCTCCACCAAAAGCATCTCAAATTCGGCGGGGGTGTTTTTAAATTCAGTAGGGGCTTTTTTCTGCATGAGTTCAAAGTATGAAAAATCATTCTAAAAAAGCAGCAGAGCTTTCGGCCTTGGGCTACTCACACTGCTGCCGAGGTTCTGAATGCATCAGAACATTTTTGTCCCTTTTGGAGGGAACCGGACAAACATCTGTTCAGTGGTTGTCGTCCGACAATCCCGTGAGCTGGAGAGAAAGAAAGTACCAACCGAAAGCCGACGTTGTTGTTGCGATTCGTGGGCGAGTTGTTGTTGCGGTTCGTAGAGCGGCAGTTCTGCGCGTTGTTGTTCCAGCTACCGCCGCGATTCACGCGGTTCGTTCCCTTTGATGTTTGACCGTATTTCTTACAAATCCTTGGCTATCTGCATGTTTTACAAAGGCCAACAGGGGCAATACCCGCCGCTGGCAGAGGGTTTCACTCCACAGACCCGATTGATAAGCTTCGTCCAAATATCGCATTTTTTTGATAAATCGCTGCTTACTGCGTTGGGTTAATTTTACGCTGTAAGGCAGCAGTTTATAACCCAAAAAAGGAAGCCCCCGGCTTGTGTAGTTCAATTGCGGCGGTTTTAGCTCGCAGCGCAGTTGGGTTTCTACGAAGGCTTTGATGCGGCGATAGGCTTCCTGCAATACTTCTTTGTCATTGTCCCACAAAATCATATCGTCCATATAGCGTACGTACGCTTTGATGCGAAGTTGCTCTTTGATAAAATGGTCTAAAGAGCATAAATAATGATTGGCAAAATACTGGCTTGTCAGATTGCCGATAGGTACACCGCGTTTGGGATGGGCTTCGTAACTGTCTATGATTAAATCAAATACACCCAAAACGGAGGCATCTTTAAATAAGGAGCGCAGTTGGTGTTTGAGCACATCGTGGGCGATGCTCTCAAAAAACTTGCGAACATCCAGCTTCAAAAACCACGTATAACGTCGGGTAAACGATTTGGCTTTTTCGATAGCGGCATACGTTCCTTTGTCTTTTCGGCTGGCGTAGCTATCCCAAATTTGCCAACGCTCAAAAGTATCGTGACAACAATTCATCAAAGCATGATGCAGTACCTGTTCGCTAAAAGCACTCGCACAAATTTGCCGTTCTTTGGGGTCATAGATTTTGAAATAACGATATTGACCCACATGAATAACTCCGCTCAATAATTCACTTCGGAGTTGAAACAGGTTTGCCTCTACATTTTTGCGGTAAGCCTCTACTTCCGTGGAATACGACTTCCCTTTACGAGCTTTCCAAAATGCCAAACGTAAGTTGTCCGGGTCGGCAATGGATGCCAACAAATTACCCGCTTTTTTTGTCATGGGATTCGGTTAGAAAAGAGCGTCCGTATTTTTCTATTTTCTTTTCACCAATGCCTTTAACGCTTTTCATTTTGGCCAGTGTTAAGTCTTCTATTTTTGCCAAGTTTGCCAATTCTTCATCCGTAAATATAGCATAAGCCGGCAATGATTCTTCAGCGGCCAACCGCTTTCTAATTTCGCGCATTTTTGAAAAACGTTCAAAACTTGCAGCGTCCAAAACTTGCCTATAATCAATTTTCGCTTTTTCATTATTTACACCGGTGCTATCTTCTAAATAGCTGATACAAAACGTCCACGCAGCTGCTTGGGCGGTACTGTAAAACTGTTTCTCAACCTGCAATATCTTTTTGGTCCGCAGAAAAGTATTCATTTCTTCCATGAGCTTTTCCCCTCCCATGACCGGAATAGCGTATATTTTGATTTGCATTGCTGCTTTTGGTAACCTGTTTTGACCCGCTACGCGGGTATTATTTTTTGCCTCCTCCGCTCCATTTCGTCACAAGGCGCTTGGTCGTCGTCCCTCCTCCCTTCGCCGCCTTGTCACTCCATTCCGCTTTCTTTTTTTGCTCACGGGATTTACCCCTTCTGAACGGGAGAGAAAGAAAGAACCAACCGAAAGCCGACG
>NZ_JAIXST010000049.1 GCF_027484545.1 Runella sp.
CAAGCGCAAGAGCGCATTCAAAAAATTGTTGAAAATCTTTTTGAACAAGAGGGGAAAGTCAGTTCACTAACCTGTTTCCCTTATTTAAAAAATACGACATAATAGTTTTGATTTAGTATTATTTAACTTTAATTCCTAAGTGACGTTGCCCTCCTTTTTTTTTACAGAAATAAAGTGAATCAGGTCATAACATCGCCTTATAGTAAACACCAAAACAACTGCCCTTCGACAACGCAAAGAGGGCGTGTATCGAAGGGCAGAATCAATGGATGAACCTCTAAGTCGGGATTTTAGGTCACTGAATTGGTAAAAAGTGCCTTTCAGATGTCATAGTGCATCCACCGAAGATTGGCTGCTTTTGCTCGGAAATCCTTTTTCCTGCAAAAAAACTTCCCACTCTCCAACGAGGTTTTTCTTCAATACCCGGGGGAATTTATTTTGACCACCCATCTTGCCTTTTTTCTCCATCCAACCATAAAACGCTTTTGAAGGCAAAACGGTAACAATCACTTCTTTCAGCGCATGACGGCGCTCTACAATGTAATCGTCATTTAATAATTTAAGGTGACTGTCTATTTTATCGCGCAGTTGCTCCGGGTCCACTTCGTCGTCGGTGCCAATGTACCAATGATGGGCAAAAAGCGAGTCGGCCCGAACTCCCGCCACCGTAAATTCTTTGACCCGGATTCCGAGTTCTTCGGCGGTCAATTCAATAGCTTTGTTCATGTTTTCGACCGAAAGGTGCTCCCCGCAAAGACTCAAATAGTGCTTGGTACGACCCGTAACCGAAATTTCAGCCCGACGTTTATTGACAAACTTAATCGTATCGCCAATCAAATACCGCCAAGCGCCCGAACAGGTGGAAATCAGCAGTGCGTAGTCCACTCCTTCCTTCACGTCGTCAATCATCAGCGTTTCCAGGTTGGCTACGAGTTCGCCGTCTTCGTTAAAGTTTTGCTCATTAAACGGTACAAATTCGTAAAAAATACCGTTGTCCAACACCAACTTCATTCCATCGGCATCGGGGCGATTTTGAAAAGCAATAAACCCTTCGGATGCTAAGTAGGTATCAATGTAAATCAGTGGATGGGCCAATAATTTCTCAAAACCCACACGATACGGCTCAAACGATACGCCTCCGTGCCCAAAAACGGTTAAATTTGGCCAAATATCATGGATGTTATTGAGTTGGTAGCGCTCAATGATTTTTTCCATAATAATCTGCAGCCATGCCGGCACCCCGGCCATAAAGCCAATGTCCCAATTGGGTGCCTCTTCCACAATCTTTTCCAGTTTGCGGGTCCAATCGCGCTCACGGGCTATTTCGCGACCGGGTTTGTAGTAAGGTTCAAACCAAAAGGGAATATTTTTAGCGTTGATACCACTTACGTCTCCTTCAAATCGACCTTCATCAATGGCAGTCAGGTCACTGCTTCCGCCAATCATCAAGAAGTTTTTCTCGTAGATATCGCTTGGCAACTCTTTGTAACGACCCAAAGACAAAATCTGACGAATACTGGTATTCCGAAAGGATTTTGTCATGGCTTTGGTAACCGGAATGTACTTGGACGCCGCCTCAGAAGTACCCGAACTCAAGGCAAAATATTTGACACGCCCGGGCCAACACACATTTTTTTCGCCTTCGCGGGCTTTGTGCCACCATTCCCGGTACATTTTTTCGTAGTTGTGAACGGGAACAAGCTGCTTATATTTTTCATAAAAACTCTTGTCTTCTTCAAAAACTGCCGTATTGAGAATTTCTTCAAAGTTATATTGCTCCCCAAACTGCGTGTAACGCGCTTTTGCCAGTAGCTTGCTCAACGTTTTTCGCTGAACTTTCGCAAAGTTTACTTTCCTGTTTTGGATACGCGTCGTGAGTGAGAGTCCTCCTTTTAACAAGTTTCCCAAAAGTGCCATGCTATCAGGGGTTTTTAGTGTTGATGTCTTTCATTGAACGCTTAATTAAACTGCCATTCCTGCATTAACTTGATGGTCTGATAGGCTGTCATATCATACTGACAGGGAACTACAGAAACATAATTATTGCCCAAGGCCCATTCGCAGGTATCTTCCCGGCCTTCATCAAAATTGACAAAATTGCCAGCCATCCAGAAATAATTGCGGCCGTAAGGGTCTTTTCTCTTCTCAAATTCTTCCTGCCATTTTCCGTTGGTTTGCCGACAAATTCGCAATCCTTTAATGGATTCGTGCGTTTTTTTTGGGAAATTAACGTTTAGGGCCACTCCTTTGGGCAATCCATTTTCCAACACGGCCTTGGCCAATTGCAAAATGTACGGCTTGGTATGCGAAAAATCAGCATTGGGTCCAAAGTCACACAATGAAAATCCAATCGCTGGAATGCCTTCTATCGCTGCCTCAATCGCTGCCGACATCGTTCCTGAATACAACACACTGATGGAACTGTTGGAACCGTGATTGATACCGCTGACGACCAAATCGGGTGTCCGGTCTTTTAAAACGTAATGTTTTCCTAATTTCACACAGTCAGCCGGGGTGCCGCTGCATTCATACGCTTTTACATCTTCAAAAATCTCAGTAGCGTGCAATCGTAAGGGTTCTCCAATCGTAATGGCGTGTCCCATTCCCGATTGCGGACTGTCGGGAGCTACGACAACCACCTCGCCCAATTCTTTCATTAACTCTATTAACGTCTTGATTCCTAACGATGTAATACCATCATCATTACTGACTAATATAAGTGGTTTTTTGGAATGCATAGTGGAGTATGGCTCATTTTTAGGCTGGCAAAGTTACAGACAAATCATCATATTTACACGAGACTTACTCATAGCCATTTTTTAAAGTAATCTTTCCGCCTTTTTGTATCGTAAGTTCTACCAAATCTCCTGCCGCTTTTTTCAAAGTTACCCCTTTTTGAGACTTTATAAAATAGGTTTTAAAAGGCCATTTGATACGCGCCACTCCCCCTTTTTCAGCTTCAACGGTCAATTCGTCCACCAATCCGCCCATGCGGGTGGCACTGACTAAAAAAGCACCTTCGGTCCGCAAATTCGTAAACGACACCTCTTTCCAATCGATAGGGACAGCGGGAAATAACTCAATAAATCCTGCATAGCTCTGAATGAGCATCTCCTGAATACCTGCCGCATAAGCAAAATTTCCCTCTAACGTAAAGGGACGGTACGTAAATTTGGACAGACCCGATTTGGTTTGGTCGCCGTTGACGTGGAAGGAGTTGGGCAAACAAAAGGCCGTGGCAAAAGTCCTTAACGTTTTAGCCGCCCCTACTCCGTCTTTGGCCCGGGCTTTCAAACTTCCCAACCACGCATACGAGTAGCCGCACCACCAATCCGGGCCGATTTTATCCAACAAAGTAAGACTGTTTTTGATGATTTTTTGGTCATTTTCACCATTTCCCCAGCGTATTTCTCCCAACGGATGAATGGCCATCAAATGCGAAAAATGCCGATGGGATTGATTGTAAGGCAGAGAGGGCGCAAATTTCAATTCGGCATTTTCAGAAACGGCATAGGTTGCAAATTGCTTAAAGATGGTTTGCCAGTGCGCAGCCTCCTGCGTGAGTTTCAGCTCGGTGGCCAACTCTGCGACCTTACTAAACGTGAATCGCATCAGCGACAGGTCGTAATTGGTATTCTCAGAAAACCAGGCCGTTACCTTATTGTCGTTGATTTCAGGGCTCGAACTGATGGGCAATTGGCGTTGACCCTGGGCATTCAGAAAGGTATTTTTTTCGAGAAACGTTGCCACTTCTTTGAACCATGGATAGGCCCGTTTTTGAAGAAAATCGCGGTCCATGCTGTAGCGCCATTGCAGGTAATAATGCTGCGCCAACCACGAAGACACCGTAGGTGAAAACGAATATTGAATCCACCCCCCCATCGGTACGCCCGTCAGCGTGGTCACGCCCGGTACGTTGATTCCGTCGGTTTGGTAAAACCATTTTGTATAATCGCGGTACGCTTGGCGGTTTTGGTCGAGATGGTCCAAATAACCGATTCCTTCTTCCAAATGATTGGCGGTGTAACTCGGCCAATAACTCAATTGGGTATTCAAATCATGGTGAAAATCCCCTTTCCACGGGGGAAGGCGACCATTATCGGCCGTCCAAACCGCCTGCAACGAAATCGGCGGCGCACCCCGGCGAGCAGTGCTGCCAAATTTGTACTGTTCCAAATAATACTGCTTTTCCAAAACGGCATCGGGCAATTTAATGCTCGACTTCGCCCAAAAGTGTTGCCACCAAGCGGTATGACTCACCAAGGCTTTCTCAAAAGACAACACATTGGCCGTCAAGGTACCTGCCTGCGTTTTTGGTTTATTTGGATAATGCGCCGAAATAGCCCAAACGCCTTCCCAAGTATCTGTTTTGGTTTGTTTCCAACGCACGCTTACTTCGTATTCAAAACCACCCCAGCCTTGCTGACGATAGGTGTACGAAGTGCCGTTTTCGATCACTTTCCCCTGTTTATACCCCAATCGCGCCAAATCATCGCCCGCTACCGAGCCTCCGGCGGTTTTATCTACTTCGCCTTCGTATTTTGGGGCCAACAAATTGATTCTAAACTCTTTTACGCCATCCAGCCGAAAATAGCCAAGGTGATTTTCTGCGTGCACAAACGAAGTCAATTTAGCCCCGTTTGTCCATTTTACTTCGGCTATCGCTTTCTGAATGTTCAACCGTGCGGAAGTCACATTCCCCCACTCTTTTGTATCTATTTCCAAAGCCGCCCCGGGAATTTTGCTCGGGGCGGGCTCCCGCTCGTACGGCACATCGCCGTATTGCTGCACAGCTTTATAATTGTTTTTCTTGATTTGTTCCTGTACCCATTGGTAGGTAAATTCGGGTTTATTCATGCCTTCCATCGGGCGCAAATCCCACAATTCGGCATGGTCGAGCGAGAAGCGCAGTTGGTCTCCTTTTTGCCAAATCAATTCACCCATAAAGCCATTGCCCAACGGAAGAGCTTCGTCCCAGCGTGTCGGGAGTTTGTCAAAAATCAAATCATGTTTTGGTGAAACCTGGGCAGCAGATTGGTGATTTACCCATAAGAAAGCAATTGACAATAAGCAGAAAAGGCAATTAAGCATGATATGTTGTTTTTCTTGAACGCACAAATTTTATGCAATTTAATGGAACGCTGATTCCGAAAGCATTCGGAATGATTTTTATGATGAAATTATGTGTAAACAATAATCTTACAAATCTATCCGAGAATCATGTAACAACTCCTTTCATCATGCACCGTACCTTTGTCGTATCAAAATAGTACGCCTCAATGGAAACGATAGAAGCAGAAAAAGAACAAAAAATAACGATTCCTGTGACGGGCATGACGTGCGCGGCCTGTGCGGGCAGCGTTGAAAACGTGCTCAATAAACAGGAAGGGGTGCTGGAATGTGCGGTCAATTTTGCCAACGAAACAGCCCAAATCACCTTTAATGCGAATCAAACCTCGCCCGAAGCCCTCAAAAAATCGGTGCAGGTGGTGGGGTATGATTTGATCATAGACACCGAAAATGCCCAAGTCAAACAAGCTGAATTAAAAGCGACACACGTAGAATCTCTCAAAAACAACGTGATTTGGGCGAGTGTTTTGGCAGTACCCGTGGTGGTGATTGGCATGTTTTTCATGGACTTACTCTACGCCAATTGGATCATGCTGGCGCTTACAACGCCCGTATTGGCGCTGTTCGGCAAAAGTTTTTTCATCAACGCCTGGAAACAGGCCCGCCATGGTCAAGCCAATATGGATACACTCGTGGCACTCAGTACAGGAATTGCGTTTCTTTTCAGTCTTTTCAATACTGTTTATCCTGAGTTTTGGCACAGTCGAGGGCTGCATCCGCACGTGTATTATGAGGCAGCAGCCGTGGTGATTGTGTTTATTATGTTGGGAAAATTGTTGGAAGAAAAAGCCAAAGCCAATACCTCATCGGCCATCAAAAAACTGATGGGTTTGCAACCGCATACCGTTTGGATCATTGAGAACGGCGAAGAAAAAGAAGTGGAATTGGCCCAAGTTCGCATTGGCGACCGCATTTTGGTAAGGCCGGGCGATAAGATTGCTGTAGACGGAAAAGTACTTTTTGGTTCTTCGTTTGTGGATGAAAGTATGTTATCGGGAGAACCTATTCCCGTTGAGAAACCAAAGGGAACTAAAGTTTTTGCGGGCACCGTCAATCAACAGGGAAGTTTTCGGTTCATTGCCGAGAAAGTAGGCGGCGATACGTTACTGGCGGGCATCATCCGGATGGTTCAAAACGCCCAGGGCAGCAAAGCACCCATTCAAAAATTGACCGACAAAATCGCGGGTATTTTTGTCCCAATCGTCATGGGCATTTCCATTTTGACGTTTGTAACTTGGTTGCTGTTCGGCGGCGAAAACGCGCTGTCGCAAGGCTTATTGGCAGCGGTTACAGTGCTGGTCATTGCCTGTCCGTGTGCGTTGGGCTTGGCTACGCCCACGGCCATCATGGTGGGTGTGGGCAAAGGAGCCGAAAACGGCATCCTCATCAAAGATGCCGAAAGTCTGGAATTGGCCCACCGAATCAATGCCATCATTTTGGATAAAACGGGTACTATTACGGGAGGAAAACCTACCGTCTCCGACCATTTTTGGGTTGAAAATAATGAAATTCAAAAGAGCATTTTGCTCGCCATCGAAAGCCAATCCTCTCACCCTTTGGCCGAAGCCGTTGTCAATCAATTAAAAGCCGAAGGCGTAAAAACACGGGTCGTACAGCAATTTGAAAATGTGGCAGGTCGAGGCATTAAAGCCACGGTTGACGGCCAAAACTACTACGTGGGCAGTCCTGCCTGGATGACTGAGCGGCAACTTTCAATGGTACATTTGCCCGTTGAGCAATGGCAATCGGAGGCCAAGACAGTTACTATTTTTGCCAATGAAACCCAAATTTTGGCAACTTTCGCCATCACTGACCCTATCAAAGCCTCCTCAGCCACAGCCATTGAATCACTTCAAAATCAAGGCATTGAGGTTTATATGTTGACGGGCGACAATACCCAAACGGCCCAACAAGTAGCGAAGCAGGTTGGCATTAAACATTTTAAAGCTCAGGTGCTGCCCGCCGACAAAGCGGCCTTTGTGGAAGAATTACAACGGGCCGGCAAAGTCGTGGCCATGGTCGGCGACGGCATCAATGACTCGCACGCCTTGGCGCAGGCCGACGTAAGTATTGCAATGGGAAAAGGCTCCGACATTGCCATGGACGTGGCCAAAATGACGCTCATTTCGAGCGATTTGCAAAAAATCCCGCAGGCCATTCTGCTGTCCAAATGGACAGTAACAGCCATCCATCAGAATCTGTTTTGGGCATTTATTTACAACTTAATCGGAATTCCGCTGGCGGCGGGTGTGTTATACCCCTTCAACGGTTTTCTGCTCAATCCAATGATTGCGGGCGCGGCCATGGCGCTGAGCTCGGTATCGGTCGTGGGCAACAGCCTGAGATTGAAACTCAAACGTTTGTAGTACGTTATCAGTGTATCCGTTAACTGTTATCCTAAATAATTAAGTTCAAATCGACAATCGTCCATCAAAAATCGTCCATCCAATAAATCATGGAAACCTTACAATTCAAAACCAATATCAATTGCGGAGGCTGCGTAGCAAAAATAACTCCGTTTTTAAACCAACTCGAAAACGTGGAAACCTGGAAAGTGGACACTAATAATCCCGAAAAGATATTAACAGTATCGGGCGAGGATTTGACCTGCGAACTCATCGAAACGGCCGTGCAGAAAGCGGGGTTTGAAGCCGCAGAAGTATAGTATCATTCGGAAAATGGAGAAACGGATAAAGGAACACGTCCGTTCTCCGTTTCTCCGTCCTCCGTGACTCCAACTTTAAATCCTATTCTCCCCTTTCCACGCTGTGACTGGGTTTCTGAACGGTTTTTCAGCGTCGTAATTTGGATTAGGAACGGGTATCAATGCCCTCGTTTCTTTTTGCCAATTTCTTAGTTTTTTAAGCATTTTTTGAGCTAATTCAGGTTGCTCCTGTGCCAAATCATGGGTTTCTGAAACGTCTTCTTTTATGTTGTACAACTCCAAGCGTCCATTTTCAAAGTATTCTAACAGTTTATAATCGCCCGACAAAATGGCGCCCGTCGGCGGTCGCTGAGGGGTGTGATAGTGCGGATAATGCCAATACAAAGTACGATTTCGGAGTGCCGATTGTCGATTTTGAAAAATACCAGCAAAGCTTACTCCATCTACATCTTTTTTCTTAGGTAAATGCGTCATTTCCAGCAGTGTGGGCACAAAATCAATGCTGCAAACCGAGCTTTCATTTTGGGTTTGGGGCTTTGTCATTGTCGGGTAGCGCACCAACAGAGGCACCCGAATGCCGCCTTCATAATAAAACCCTTTACCTTCCCGCAGCGGAGCGTTGCCATCCACCTCGACCAAGCCGCCATTATCGGAAGTAAAAACCACGATGGTATTTTCGCGCAGCCCTAACTCGTTCAATTTTTCCAGAATTCGTCCCACACTTTCGTCCAAACTCTGGATCATGGCGGCGTAGGTCGTGTTCTGCTTCGTCAGGCCCAACTGCTTCTTTTTCTCATCGTATTTTTTGACATATTCTGGTTTGCCTTGCAGGGGTGTATGCACTTGATAATAGCTCATATTCAGAAAAAAAGGCTTACTGGTCTGCGCATTTTTCTCCAACAATTTCAGGGCTTGGTCGGTCAGAAAATCCGTTAAATAATCACCCTCTTTCCCGCCTTCAGGTAAAAACTTCACTGAGTAATCGGCCGTCGGCGTCACGTTTTTGTACGGATAAAAATAGGAACCGGGTTGCCCTTTGGAATGCCCGCCAATATTGACGTCAAAACCTCGGTTGTGCGGCCAAAACTCTTCCGTTTCTCCCAAATGCCACTTGCCGATGTGGTACGTAGCGTAGCCGTTTTTGTGTAAAATTTCGGGCAAAATTTCTTCTTCCAACGGCAGTTCATAGCGCATTCGAGCCGTCGTCAATTTTGCATACGGATACACCACGCCCGGAATCCAATCGGTGATTTTGAGGCGAGCCGGATACTTGCCCGTCATGGTGCTCGCTCGCGTGGGCGAGCACACCGCACAGGCAGAATAAGCCCGCGTAAACTGCATTCCTTCCTTCGCCAATTTATCCAAATTAGGGGTTTCGTGAAACGTATTTCCGTAACACCCTAAATCGGCCCACCCCAAATCGTCGGCCAATAGAAAGATCACATTGGGCTTTTGGGGCGCGGCAGGCGTTACGTAAAAGCTAAGGCTGAAAACCAAGGGCAGCAACAACAATAAAAGGACTCGTTTTTTCATGGTTTAGGAAATACAAAATGAAGCAGCAACTTAATCATAATTTTGAAAAATTCTGTCAGATTCAGATACCACTGGTAGTACTTTTTACCCGTTTTGTTCTTTAACAATAAAGATTCTTATCTAAACAAGTCCTGTTGAATCCCCGCAAAGATGCATTTACCTCTGTTTCTACTTTTATTAATTCCCACCTTCTGCATTGCTCAATCCTCTACCGGGCTACAATCACCTAAAGAAACGGTTGTTTTCCAAAACGGCCAAGACGGCTACAAATGCTACCGCATCCCCGCCATTGTCAAAGCCCCAAACGGCGATTTACTCGCTTTTGCCGAAGCCCGCCGTAACAACTGCGGAGATTTTGGCGACGTCGAAATCGTAATGAAACGCAGCAAAGACAACGGCGTTTCTTGGGGGAAACTGCAAATTGCCGCTGACAACGGCAACGACCAAGCCGGCAACCAAGCGCCCGTTTTTGACTTAAAAGACAAACAATTTCCCAAAGGACGCCTTTTCCTGTTTTACAATACAGGTATCGCCCACGAACAGGAAGTGCGCGAAGGAAAAGCCATTCGGGAAGTGTGGTACAAAACCAGCACTGACAACGGGCAAACGTGGTCCGAACCCGTCAATATCACGACTCAGGTTTCCAAACCCAACCAACCCGAAATCAATCCAAATTACCATTTCAAGGAGGATTGGCGCTCGTACGCCAATACACCCGGCCACGGATTGCAAATTCAAAAAGGCAACTACAAAGGCCGAATTTTTATCGCCGCCAATCACTCCGCAGGGCCTCCACAAAAACAGTCGCGAGATTATGTGGCACACGCTTTTTACAGCGATGACCACGGAAAAACCTTCAAACTTTCACCTAACGTAGCTTATGCAAGCAGTAATGAAGCCATTGCCGCCGAAACCTCCGATGGAAGTTTGCTGTTCAATTGCCGCAACCAATCGGGCGGTGCTAAATACCGAATTCAGGCGTTTACCAAAAATGCGGGGGAAACCTGGGACGAAGTAAAAATCATGAACGACCTTCCCGACCCTGTTTGTCAGGGGAGTATGATTGATTTCCAACCCAAAAAAGGGCAAAAAGTATTGATTTTTTCCAATGCCAACAGCCAAACCAAACGCGAAAAATTAACCGTCCGCGTCAGCTATGACGATGGAAAAAGTTGGTCGGCAGGCAAAGAAATCTACGGAGGGCCGGCGGCCTATTCTGACTTAGTAGTGCAAAAAGATAAGAATATTGGGGTTTTGTACGAAAAAGACGATTATACTCAAATCGTTTATGCTTTCTTTAGGTATGATTGGTTGGAACCACATAGGTAGATAGAACACATAGGAACGTAACACTTTGTGAAACTCTGTGAAAAACCGCTGCGGCGGACCGCTCAGTGTAACTCTGTGGTACAATAAAAACGTCTTAACAAATCGTATGAAAAAGAAACTCTTTTCATTCTTCGCTTTCTTTTTAATGTTAGCAACCGGCTTTCTGTCTTTCAAACCCCAAGACAAACGCCCCAATATCCTCATTATTTTCTCAGACGACCACGCCCTGCAAGGCATTGGTGCCTACGGAAGTCCGTACATCAAAACACCCAACATCGACCGATTGGCCAAAGAAGGAGCTTTGTACCAAAACATGTTTTGCACCAATTCACTTTGTGCGCCGAGTCGGGCTACTCTGCTGACGGGCAAATTCAGCCATAAAAACGGCCACAAAGACAACCTGACACAGTTTGATGCTGGTCAGAATATGTACCCCAAATACCTACAGGCCGCCGGATATCAGACGAGTTGGATCGGCAAATGGCACTTACAGGCCACACCGCAGTATTTTGATTATTGGTCGGTTCTGCCCGGACAGGGAGCCTATTACAACCCCGATTTTATTGAAATGGGCAATAAAACCGTTCGCGCAGAAGGCTATGCCACCGACGTTATTACCGACAAAGCCCTAAAATGGCTGAGCAGCGACCGCGACGATTCCAAACCGTTTTGTTTGGTCATCGGCCACAAATGCCCGCACCGCAATTGGCTTCCCGATACGGGTGATTTACGAGCGTTTGACAATGTCAAATTTCAATTGCCTAAAACATTTTATGATACCTACGAAGGCCGCCTCGCCGCCAAACGCCAAGACATGACCGTGACCAAAACCATGCGTTTGAAAGAAGATTTGAAGGTAGACGCGGGCGACGATGCCTTTGTGAAACGCATGAATCCCGCCCAGCGCAAAGCATGGTTGGCCTATTATGACCAAGTGACGGCCGATTTTAAAAAGAAAAACCCGTCGGGCCGCGCCCTCGACGAATGGAAATACCAACGCTATATGCAGGATTATTTGGGAACACTCCTCTCGCTCGACCGCAACGTAGGTCGCGTGTTGGATTATTTGGATAAAACGGGTTTAACCGAAAACACCATCGTGATTTATTCTTCCGACCAAGGGTTTTATTTGGGCGAACACGGTTGGTTTGACAAACGCTTTATGTACGAAGAATCGCACCACATGCCGATGCTGATTCGCTATCCAAAGCACATCAAACCGGGCACCATTGACCGAGCCATTCACAACAATACTGATTTTGCGCCCACGATTTTACAGGAAGCAGGTCTCCCCGTTCCTTCTGATATGCAAGGGCAATCCTTTTTTAGTAAAACACCCCGAAAATCAACGTATTATCACTATTACGAATATCCCGCCGAGCACAGCGTGCAAACTCATTTCGGCATCCGTACTGACCGCTATAAGTTGATTCGGTTTTACAATGACGGTGAATATTGGGAACTCTATGACCTCAAAACGGACCCCTACGAACTGAAAAACCAGTACGGCAATCCGGCCTACAAAACCATTCAAAAACGGTTATTGACTGATTTAAAGAAGGTTATTCTCCAATATGAAGACACCGAAGCGGGGGAGATTTTGAAGAAAGAAGGAATTTAAAGAAGAGCAAGAAGCAAGTAGAGCAAATTGGCAAAAAATATTTACGCCTTTGCAGGTGAAAAACACCTGCAAAACGCTGCTAATGATATTTGAGAAAACTCGTTGGTAAAAAATACCAGCAAGGGAAAAACCTTTGCCTCTCAGCTCCTTTGCCTTTTCTCTGCGTGAAATGAAACTCAACCAACTATGCTTAAAAACTACGCCAATCAATACCGAAATAATCTCCTGAACGACGTCATTCCTTTCTGGATTAAGCACTCGCTCGACCGCGAACAGGGAGGCTTTTTCACTTGCCTTGATTCACAGGGACAAGTCTATGACACTGATAAATTCATTTGGCTGCAAGCCCGCCAAGTTTGGACGTTTTCCATGCTGTACAACCGTTTGGAACAACGTCAGGAATGGCTCAATGTGGCAGAGCACGGGGCCGATTTTCTTTTAAAACACGGTCGTGCGGCCGATGGAAGTTGGTATTTTTCCACCATCCGCGAAGGAAAAGCGCTCATTCAACCTTACAACATTTTCTCGGATTGCTTTGCTACGATGGCCTTTGGGCAATTATCTCAAGCCGCTCAAAATCAAGAATATGCCGACATAGCGAAAACTACATTTGAGCAAATCCTAAACCGCCGACACAACCCCAAAGGCCCGTGGAGCAAAGCCGTAGCAGGGACGCGTCCGCTCAAAAATTTTGCCTTGCCGATGATTCTCTGTAATCTGTCGCTGGAAATGGAGCATTTGTTGGATAAATCATTAGTTGACCAGACAATCCACGAATGTATCCACGAAGTGATGGAGGTGTTTTATGAGCCAAAATCAGGCCTAATTTTGGAAAACGTTACCCCAGATGGCAGCTTTTCGGATAGTTTTGAAGGACGTCTGCTCAATCCCGGACACACCATTGAAGCCATGTGGTTTATCATGGATTTGGCCGTGCGGCTCAATGATAAAGCCTTACTGGAAAAAGCAGTCAAAATCACGTTAGACACCCTTGAATACAGTTGGGACCGAGAATTTGGCGGTATTTACTACTTCATGGATATCAAAGGAGCGCCGCCTCAACAGTTGGAATGGAATCAGAAATTGTGGTGGGTACACGTCGAAACACTCATTGCGCTTTTGAAAGGCTACCAACACACGCAAAACCCAGCCTGTTGGGAATGGTTTGAACGCGTTCACAGCTACACTTGGTCGCACTTCCCTGACCCGGTCCATGGTGAATGGTACGGCTATTTGGACCGCAGAGGCGAAGTTTTATTACCGCTCAAAGGCGGCAAATGGAAAGGCTGCTACCATGTGCCACGGGCATTGTATCAGTGTTGGCAGACGTTGGAGGGGATGAATAAAAAATCAATTAAGGCTTTCTAAAGTCCTTGATTTAAAAGGACAAATCAGTAAAGGGTTCTAAAAAATTTGGTTATGTTTAGCCCTATAAAACTAACCTGCAATGAGAAACCTCTTTATCTGCCTTTTGGTGGGCCTAACTGTTCCTGCTATCGCTCAAAAACCAACGTTGGAAAACTTAAAAGACTCCATCCTCCTAAAACTGAAATCTGTAGAAGGTGTATTTGGCGTTGCTTTTAAAGATTTACAAACCAACCAAACCCTGTTGATCAACGAAAAAGAAAACTTCCATGCGGCAAGTACCATGAAAACGCCCGTCATGATTGAAGTATTCAAGCAGGCCAAAGCCAAAAAATTTAAGTTAACCGATTCCATTTTAGTTAAAAATGAATTTAAAAGTATCGTCGACGGCAGCCCGTTCAGTCTCGATATCAGCGATGACAGTGCCGATGGGATGTACAAAAAAATCGGTACAAAAATGACGATTTATGACCTGACGTATCAGATGATTATTGTCAGCAGCAATCTGGCTACCAACATTTTAATTGATTTGGTGAACGCCAAAAATGCCAACACTACCATGCGAAAAATGGGAGCCCGGGACATACAGGTGCGACGAGGTGTGGAAGATACCAAAGCATTTAATTTGAACATGAACAACTCCGTTACGGCCTATGACTTACTGCTTATTTTTGAACAAATCGCGCGCAAGAAGGTTGTAAATAAAAAAGCGTCTGAAGCCATGACCCAAATTCTGTTTGACCAAAAATTCAACGAAGTAATTCCGGCTCATCTTCCCAAAGATGTGAAAGTGGCTCATAAAACAGGTTCCATCACGGGCGTACAGCATGATTCAGGTATCGTATTTTTGCCCGATGGACGAACGTATGTATTGGTAGTTCTCTCCAAAAAACTCACCAACACAAAAGCTGGTGTAAAGGCCCTTGCGGAAGTATCGGAGATGATTTACAATTTTATTAAATAATCAGGAGCAGAGACCGTAGTTACCGGCTAATGAATGCTTTAGCTGCTAATAACCTAATTTTAAAATGAAAAGAAGAAAGTTTATTGCGGCGTCGTCTATGTTGGGTCTAAGCAGCGTTTCATCGGTACTTGCCGCAGAATCGGCTCCCAAAGCAGAGAAAGAAGTGTATGAATTGCGGTCTTATGAATTGAAAATGGGTGGCATGGGCCGTTTGGAAGCATACCTCCAAAATGTACTGATTCCCGCCATGAACCGCTTGGGAGTAACCAAAATCGGTGTTTTTAAAGAAGTAGGTAAAGATGAACCGGCCAAATTGCATTTGCTGTTGGTGTATCCTTCCCAAGGAAATTATTTTCAAATCAAAACCCAACTGAAAACCGACGCCGAATTTATCAAAGCGGCCGAAACCTACCACCAAACTCCTGTTGATAAAGCAATTTATGACCGTGTCAGCAGCTCTCTGATGTTGGCTTTTGACGGTATGCCTCAATTAATGACGCCCGCCAAAGAACCCAGAATCATGGAACTACGGACCTATGAAGGCTATAACGAAGATGCGGTGCGGAGAAAGATCAAAATGTTTAATGACAGCGAAATTACGATTTTTAACAAGACTGGTCTGCACATTGTATTTTTTGGAGAGGTGTTGATTGGCTCCCGAATGCCTTGTTTGACATACATGCTAACCTTCAAAGATATGGAAGAACGCAACGCCAATTGGGCAAAATTCAGCGCCGATCCGGATTGGAAACAGGTCTCTCAAGCAACTGAATATGCAAATACGGTTTCACGCATTGAGCGTATTTTTCTGGAACCAACAGCCTATTCATATATTTAGATTGGCATTTCATTAACAAATTACTGATTTATTACCATTTTCATTAGGGGTTATTTAATATATTAGTACTTTTGCAGGGCTATAACGTACAGATTATAAGTTAAGTAGCGTTTATTAGTAAGATAATTCATAGCTTTGCAGAAATTAAAGAACATTAGTGTTACTTAATTTATCCGAAAGCGTCAAAATAAAGAGTTTTTCATAACGTTGAGTAAAGTCAAAAAGCCGCGTGGATTTTCCGCACGGCTTTTTTTTGTCCATAAATTGACATAACTTTTATTTTAAGGAGTATTAAGTAAATAGTACCAAGTATTGCGTTTTTGTCAAGTTATTGATAAACAGACGATTATACATTTTCCAAATACTCAATTACTTAATACTAAATACTTAAAACCATTCAGCTTGCATTTCGACGGTTGTTCGGTCGCTGCTCGTCAAGCGTTGCGACAAAGAAATCGTTTTGACAAGTTCATATTCAAAAAAATAATGAGCAGTAGCAATCTTGCCTTGGTAAAAGTTCCGGTCGCTTTCGGAGACAGCCTGAACCAACGCTTTTTGTGCCTGAACGGCTTGTTTCAACCATTGCCACGCGATGGTTACAATACCGAAAAACTCTAAATAAAGAGTAG
This sequence comes from Runella sp., assembly GCF_027484545.1. Classification (GTDB taxonomy): domain Bacteria; phylum Bacteroidota; class Bacteroidia; order Cytophagales; family Spirosomataceae; genus Runella. The sequence continues at coordinate 16,075 of NZ_JAIXST010000049.1, forward strand.
CGTCGGCCAAAAACACTTCTACATTTTGGGAGGCAAGCGCCAGTAAATGTTCCGTTACTTTTTGGACCCTTCCAAGTGCTTTTTCCAATAATTCCCCTAAATTTTTCAAAGTAGAATTTTTAGACTCGCCAATGGTTTGTTGGATTTCCTGCATCAGAAACTGTACCCCTTTTCCCCCTTTCAGGGTAATCTTCCGACCCAACAAATCCAAGCCGTGAATTCCGGTTGTTCCTTCGTGAATGGGGTGAATACGTGCTTCGCGGTAGTACTGCTCCATCGGAAAATCGGTAGTGTAACCGGCCCCGCCCAAAATCTGCACGGCCGCGCTCGTGGTTTGGCAGCACATTTCTGAAGGATACGATTTGGCGATGGGGGTCAGCAAATCAAGCAGCAGTTCGGCACGCTCTTTGGTTTCGCCTTCGGCAACGTGTGCCAAATCCGACCACAAGCCGCATTGGAGCAACAATGACAGCGAGCCTTCTACCACCGACTTTTGGAACAACAACATCCGTTTAACGTCGGCATGGTTGATAATCAATGTTTGAGGTTGAGTTGGGTCTTTGGCGCCAATGGGTCGTCCTTGGGGGCGCTCTTTGGCGTAGGCAAGCGAGGCATGATAGGCCGCCGTTCCGATGGCAGCCGCATTTGTGCCTACCCCTACGCGGGCTTCGTTCATCATCTGAAACATGTACGACAATCCCTTGTGCGGCTCGCCCACCAGGTAGCCTTTGCAATCATCGTTAGAGCCAAACATCAAGTGCGCAATCGGCGCTCCCTTATAACCCATTTTATGATAAACACCGGCCGTGGTAACATCGTTTTCCGATAATCCGTTATCCTTTATCCGTTTTTGGGGTACTACAAACAACGAAATGCCTTTAGTACCCACGGGGCCACCTTTGATTTTGGCCAAAAGTAAATGAACCACGTTTTCGCAGGCATCGTGGTCACCGCAGGAAATAAAGATTTTTTGACCCTGGATTTTGTAAACACCTTCCTCATTGGTAGGTTGAGCAGTCGTCGAAATATCAGACAATGAACTGCCGGCGTTGGGCTCGGTCAGCGCCATGGTCCCCTGCCAACGTCCGTTGTACATGAGCGGCGTGTAGGTTTCAATCAATTCGGGAGAGCCAAAACTGCGAATCAAATTGGCCGCGCCCGTTGTCAAGAAAGGATACACACTAGCGGAGTAATTGGCTGCCTGAAAGATAAACGCCGCCGCATTGTGAACCGTAACGGGCACCTGCTGACCGCCTTCTTCGTAGCTAAACGTGGCATTGATCCATCCATCTTCCCCAAATCGTTTGACAATGGCTTTCATGCCTTCATGGACTCGGATTTTCCCTTCTACCAACTGAGGCTCTTTTCGGTCCATTTCGATAAGTAGCGGATGCAGCATTTTATCGGCAATTTGTTCGGCAGCATCCAAAACCATATCAAAAGACTCACGATTATGATCTTGAAAATAAGCGTATTGAGTCAGTTGCTCCACATTGAGCAACTCATACAAATTAAACTGGAGGTCGCGTTTAGAAAAATACATGGGGTGATTCGTTGTCTGTTAACTGTTATCAGTGAATAATAGGAATGAAGTAAAAAAAGTAAAGCCAGTGAAGACATTGTCTGAAAAATTAAGGCTGGTGCGGACACCAACCTTGAGATAGCAATAATTCAATGGACTTTTTCAGTAGGTACTGTGAGAGGCATTGATGAAGTAAGCCATTCATTACAGTCCTCCCTGCAAGGCATGGAATTGCTTAAAAATCACTGATAAATGGTTTGTGGAATTTGCACACAATGGCATTTGCGTTTGTACTCGACGGGAGTAAGGCCCGTGATTCTTTTAAAATGTCCGAAGAAATTAGACCGGTTATTGAAACCACATTCAAAACAAACTGCCTCTGTTGTAATGCTGCTGTCTTCTACCAGCATTCTTTGCGCATGACTGATTCGGATTTCTATCAAAAAATCATGGAAAGTTTTCTTAGTCATCATTTTAAAATAGCGGCAAAATGATGTAACGCTCAAATTGGCCACAGAGGCAATCTCTTCCAAGGTCAATTCTTTCTTATAGTTTATCAGCGTATAATTATAGACTTTATTTAGTCGGTCAGTCTCTTCCTTGTTGGGATGATATAAGGCATCTTTGGTAGAAATCGGATGCATGTCTTCACTTTCAGTCAATATTTCCAGCATGGTAAGAATAAGCACAAGCCGCTGCAACCCAGTCGTTTTAGCAGATTTGATCATTAACGGAATCAGCCGTTCGCGGGCACTTCCCGTAATGACCAATCCTGCTTTTGCCTTCTCATATAAATAATGAATGGCATCGGATTCTGATTTTTTTAGGAAATCCTTCCCCATAAAATCAGGCAAAAACTGAACAACGACCGCTTCGGCTGTGATGTTAGGGTCTTGCCTGAAATACTGTTCGTTGCAGCGCCACATGTGAGGCAAGTTTTCTCCCAATAAAAGCAGTTCACCCGCATTAAAATTGCTGACATTATCTCCTACAAACCTTACTCCTTCGCCCCTTACTATATAATGAAGTTCCAATTCAGGATGATAGTGCCACACGGTCCCGAAATTAGGAAGCGTGTGATGGCGTGACACATGAGAACTTAAAATATCTCGTGGTACTAAATAAAATTGAGGTTTCATTTTGTCTGAGCAATGATGTTAGGTTATACCTGCCAACAATTTTACAATAATTATATTTTATCTCAAAATACAACAAAAATCTGTCTCTGCGCTGAATTATCTCAATTTATACTGTTTTTGAAGCCTATTGCGGCAATCAAGTGCCAATAGCCTGTATGAATGGTAATTTCATAAAAATACCCTAAATAGTGATATGATAAATTTGCGTACATAATAGATAATTAATTGAACGAGGTTTCACCCAGTTTCCCAGACATTTGCACTCACAATAATGGTTCAAGTCATCCTAACCAAGTGAAACTATGATAAACCCTTTAAAATCAAAAGAATCTATTTGGAACGCTATGAAATCAGGCGTAGTAAAAATTGCCCTAATCTTAGTAATCCTGCCTGTTTTCAACGCGTTTTCCAGCCCCACCGTCGCAGATCGAATGATTAGGGGAATGATAAAAGATGCGGCAAATAACGCTCCGTTGCCAGGGGTAAATGTAATACTCAAAGGCACTCAAAGAGGAACTACCACCGACGTAAACGGGAAATACGAACTCAGCATCCCCGATCAGGACGCTCAATTGGTCATCAGTTTTGTAGGGTACCTGTCACAAACAATTGATGTTGGCAGCAATTCTACGCTTGATATTACCTTGCGC
>NZ_JAIXST010000091.1 GCF_027484545.1 Runella sp.
AGGCTTGGGCATTTTTTCCCATTCATCTAACTTGGAAAGTAGAATTTCTGTCGCTTTTTGTTTGTCCATCGTTTTTTGTGGCTAATTTAGTATTGCTCTGCATTTATTCGTACACCCCTTTGAATTGAAAGCCTATTTTTTTTAATGATTCATTTATAGATTTTACAAATTCTTTCTCCTGTTCAAGTGATAAGTCAGAGATATTATGTTTTGGGGAGTTTTCAGCAAAAACAAACGGTGCCACTACGGTAAAACCAAGCACATTCAAGAGGCTTTTGATGAAGGTTTTTCTACTGAGGTTCATAGCAATCAAGGCAAAATAGGTGGTTGTAATTCTTCTGTTGTTATCCAATACCTTTGGGCATACGGTTGGCTATTAGGCAGTGGTTGGTTGTTCTTGCCAAAAATGGCGTATGTTGGCACGGTTTACGTTCCGTTCGGCGTGCCAAAGTTCATAGTTTTTCTGCAAGCTCATCCAAAACTGCGGAGTGTTGCCAAAGGCCACGGCCAATTTCACGGCCATTTCGGGGCTAATGCCTGCCCGTCCGTTGATAATGGCCGATAAGTTAGCACGGGCAACACCCAAGCCTTCGGCCACTTCGGTGATGGTCAAATGGTGTTCGTTGATGTAGTCCTCCCGTAATATCTCTCCTGGGTGAACGGGGGGCAAATTGCGCTTTAACATAGTAGTTTTACTTTTAGTGATAGTCTAAAAAATCAATGTCGTAAATGTCGCCGCCTTCAAACCGAAAGATAATTCGATAATTGGGCGTGACTTTGATAGACCAAAAATCAGCTAAATCACCCGTCAGCTTGTGAATACCTGAACCCATTGCTTGAATATCTTCGACTGATGACACTGCATCCAGTTGGTCTAATATTCGATTAATTTTTCGCAAATACGGAGCGGGTAGCTTTGCTTCACTGCCCTCGGTATAGTATTGCAGCAAGCCTTTATGGCTAATGGTCTGTATCATAACAATATTGTATCATGTAACATTACACACTACGGGCGATATTTCAAAAAAATATCGAAGATTGTTTTTCAGATAGAACAGATTTACTCCTAAACATCAACAATAGTGCAATATTTGTAACATATAAATGCTAAATTAAGCAGTAACCTGTTAACATTCCCCAAAAAACAACCTCCATGCCCAACCAAGACGTCATTGCTCAATTAGAAACCTACAAACTCAAAGACCGATTTATAATTGATGATTGGGAAGACCGCGAAGCTGTGCCTACCTCAAGGGCGACCATCACCTATATGAGGCAAGAAGTACTGCGGTTTGCGGATTTTTTGATTCAGCAATTGCAGGCTAATGTCCCTGATTTACAGCAGCAAGTACAGCAGTTTTTCAACGATTGGGACAACGAGAATTTTACCCAAGACGAAACCGAGTTTATTGTAGAAGTAGAATACGAAGCGATGCGGATCGCCGGCCTCAAAATTGATGATTTGCTGATTTGAATTGTTATCCGTTTAACTGTTATCTGTGTATCCGTGTATCCGTTTTCCATTTATCCGTATTTCTGTGCATCCGTTTTCCGTGCCTCCGTTTTCCGTGTATCCGTATAGACAGTCAAACAAAAAGCCCCGATAAGTACAAGACTTTCAGGGCTTTTTGGTAAGCAAGTAGCTTTCCTATTTCTTCGGCATCGCAAAAATACTTTCGTCAATCGTTGGGTTAACCTCCATTTTTTTGATGGTAGTCGTAATGGCTCCTACTTCTGGATTAGATATTTCAGTGGTGTGAGGAAAAGCAATTCCGTCAACTACTTTATAATTAGACATTCTGGTTTCGATGTCTCCCTGTCCAATTTTAATCGCCATTTTCAAAACATAAAACGTTTTTGAGTCAATAAAGTGAGTAATCACCATTCCATCTTTACCGGTTGTTTTCACTTTATAAACTTCGGTACCATCCAAAGTCTCTTTACCCAACAATTCTGCCGTTGTACCTGCTTCCTTAAAGTTCGCCAATCCGGACAAATCCAACTGAGCTGCCGAAGCTTTCATTTGCTCTTCGGGTAAAGCCACCGGATCCGTTCCTCCCTGCATGGGATTGATCATCCATCCTTTGTCACCGTCAACGGCCATGGTAATGGTCTGCCCCATTACTTCAATGTCATTTCTCATGCCTCGCTTATTGACAATCACCGATTTAGACGATAAATCCATTCCAGCTACGCTCGTTGTACTTTCTGTACGCAATGATTTGAGCGCTTTGAGTTTATCCGCTCCACCGCGAGCTTCAATGGATTTAGCCAGAATTTCGTCTGCCGTTTGGGCCAAAGCGACCACGGCTGTAGTGAATAATAAGGCAAGTGAAAAAATAATCTTTTTCATATTTCTGATCTTTTTTGAGTTATGGGGCGAAAGGTAAAAGGAAAAAAGGACTCCTTGTATCTTATCGAGAAAAAATAGGATGAACGGCGTTTTTTTACGGTTTAAATGACCGAAGCAACTCCTTTGACATTCTTCACATACTCACTGACACCCTGTTCCAAATCGTTGTTTTCCTGCAAAACTCGAATAAAAGCACTTCCAATGATTGCACCGGCAGCGTGTTGGCAGGCCTTTTCAAACGTTTCGTGGTCTTTGATACCAAAACCAATCAATCGCGGATTGCGCAAATTCATGGCGTTAACTCGCTCAAAATACGCTTCCATATCATGACTGACGCCCGATTGAGAACCCGTTACACTCGCCGATGATACCATATAAATAAACCCTTCGCTGTTGCCGTCAATCTGCCGAATCCGTTTTTCAGAAGTTTGCGGAGTTATCAAAAAGATGTTGAGAATTCCGTATTGATCAAAAATCGGCTTGTATTCTTCCAAATATTCATCCACGGGCATATCGGGCAATATCAAGCCGTCAACGCCCACTTCAGCACACTTTTGACAGAAATTTTCAATTCCAAACTGAAGAACGGGGTTCACGTAGCCCATCAGCAACACCGGCACGGTAATTTCTGATCGCATTCCGCTCAATTGTTCAAATAACTTTCGGACACTCATCCCATTTTCGAGCGCTTGTTGGTTACTTTGCTGGATAGTTTCTCCATCAGCTACGGGGTCAGAATAGGGCATCCCGATTTCTACCAAGTCGGCCCCGGCCGTTTCTAAAGCTTTCAAAACTCGGCGGGTATCATCCAATGATGGATAACCTGCGGTAAAATAAACGTTAAGATTGTGGGTAGGATTGCGCTGAAAAAGTTGAACGATGCGATTCATAAACGGTCTGCTATTTTTCGGTAAAAGTAGGATTTTCCCCTGCTACCACCAAAGTTTAATAAAATTTTCACCTATCTATCAGTAGGTAGATAATTTTAAATAGAATACATTTGCAAAAAAACAGCCTGATGACAACCAGAGACACCATTATTCAAGTTGCTGACCATCTCATCCGAGACAAAGGGTTCAACGCCTTTAGTTTTAAGGACATTTCCATTGCGATTGGAATAAAAACCGCTTCCATCCATTACCATTTTCCTACTAAAACTGACTTGGGAATTGCTACCATCAAAGGACACATTGAACGACTCGAAGCTCTTAAAGCAGAGTTAGAAAACAAAAGTCCCTTGACAAAGTTGGAAGGTTTTTTCTCCATTTATTCGGCCGTAAAATCCGAGAATAAAGTGTGCATTGTCGGGTCATTAGCCACCGATTTGCATACGGTCGAAGAAGGAATTCAAAAGGAATTGAAAGTTCTTGCCGAGAAAATACTGGAATGGGTAACGGAGATTTTGGAAGAAGGCAAGGCCAAAAACGCGTTTGCCTTTCAGGTGGCTCCACGAACCAAAGCTTTATTAATTATCACCAACATGTTGGCCATTGTTCAGTTATCAAGACTTACCAAAGCAGATGATTTTACGCTGTTAAAAGAAACCATTATACAGGAATTAAAACCAAAAACAGAATGAAACGAGTCGTAATCACGGGATTAGGGGCATTAACGCCCATCGGAAATAACGTAGAAGAGTATTGGAACGCGCTGATGAACGGAGTCAGCGGAGCGGGACTCATCACTAAATTTGACGCCGCCAAATTCAAAATACGGTTTGCGTGTGAGATAAAGAATTTCAATCCGCAAAACCTCTTTGAGAAAAACGAAATTCGAAAATATGACCTGTTTACCCAATATGCCTTAGCGGTAGCCGACGAAGCCATAAAAAATGCCAATATCAACTTTGAGACGCTCAACCGGAATCGAATCGGGGTCATTTGGGGAGCAGGCGATGGCGGCGTTTCCACCTTTGAAGAGCAATTCGGCGAATTCAAAGCAGGCGAAGGAACGCCGCGATTCAATCCCTTTTTCATTCCCAAACGAATTATCAACATCGCTTCGGGCGTCATTTCAATCAAATACGGATTGCGGGGAATTACCTATACGACGGCCGCTGCCTGTTCAGCAAGCAATACTGCCATCATAGACGCCTTCAACTACATCCAATGGGGAAAAGCGGACATGATTATTGCGGGTGGTTCAGAAGCCTCCATCACCGAAAGTTCTATCGGTGGATTTAATGCCTCCAAAGCACTCTCTACTTTGAATGAAGATTTTAGCAAAGCCTCCCGGCCTTTTGATGCCACACGCGATGGATTTGTACTGGGCGAAGGAGCCGGAGCCCTTATTTTAGAAAGTTACGAACATGCCATCCAACGAAACGCCACTATTCTGGCCGAGATCGTGGGAGGCGGATTAGCCGCAGATGCCTATCATTTAACAGGAACACATCCCGAAGGAGAAGGCGCGGTGTTGGGAATGAATCTTGCGTTGGAAGAAGCGGGAATAAATCCGCAGGAAATTGACTACATAAACGCCCACGCTACCTCCACTCCTACGGGCGACCTGAGCGAATTGAAAGCCATTGAAAAAGTATTTGGCATCCAACCCAACGCCACCATAAGTGCCACCAAATCCATGACGGGGCATTTGCTCGGCGGTGCCAGGGCCGTTGAAGCCGTTGCCTGCATCAAAGCCATTCTGGAAAATAGGATTCCACCCACCATCAATACTCAACAGGTTGAGCCGGAATTTGCCAACAAATTTGATTTCACCCTTGGCCAACCTCAAAACAAAATCATCAACTACGCCATGAGCAATACCTTTGGTTTTGGCGGACACATTGCCACTTCTATTTTTAAGAAATTTAAGGAGTGATTTGGGGGGAATGCAAGGAAAACAAAAGCAGTCGGCCCTGTTCACGGAATATTGCTTTTGTTTTTCAACACGTTAAGCGTTGAAGTAGAGCACCATTGGCAATTCAAAACCACTACTTGGAAAGTTTTATTGGCTTGTTTGGTTCCTTCCGGTACGTTTTATATTGACCGAAAAATACTAAGCAAAATAGGCCCTGTTCAGAGGTAGCCTCACAAACTATGGATTTCAGATTCCTACGGAACAGTGCCGCACGGGCGGCTCTGGCCGTTGCGATGACAAAAGGAGGGTCTGCCAAAACTATCTCCATTTAAACGACTTATCATCAATTGCTCGCATCGTACACAGCACTCCATTGAGGTGGTCGTATTCGTGCTGAAGCAATTCTGACAGGCTATCTTCCATTACCCATTCCTGTGGCTGCCAATTTTCATCTATGTACTTAATGGTGAGGGATTGATGGCGTTTTACTTTGACCAGCAAGTTAGGAAAGCTCATACAATCGTCCCAAAGTTCAAACAGTTCTTCGCTAAGATTCACTAATTCGGGATTGATAAACACCACTGGTTTCTCAATGTTCATGTAAATCAGTCGTTTCATAATCCCCAATTGAGGAGCCGCAATCGCGCGGCCAAAGCCATATTTGGCCCGAACTTCCTGCATTACATTGTGCAAATCGGCAACCCAAGCGGTCACTAAAGGTTTTTCTTCGAGAACAATGGGCGTACAGATTTCGTACAAACGAGGGTCGCCCAGTAAAAGCAAATCGGATAAGGTTTTCATACTTTTAAAAAGATAGAATTGTGCATTGCTTACTTTATCAACTCTTTATAATAAGTTGGTGAGTATTTGCGAAAAAAACCTTCCTTTTAAAGCAAAACCATCAAACTTATTGTTAAAAATGCGCAATACAGCATTGAAAATCGCCGGTTCAACTTGCTTTATTTCGGTTCTTTCCTTTACAGGAACCCACACCATTCAGAATGAATACCGCGCCGAATCGGCCTCCGATTCCAACCAAGTCTACGTTCCCGATGACTTGGAGGCCACACTTTGGGCCGAAGCACCGCTGTTTTACAATCCCACCAACATGGACATTGACGCCAAAGGCCGAGTGTGGATTACGGAAGCCGTCAATTACCGAAATTTTAACAACAAACCCGACCAAAAACTAAGCTTTACGGAAGGCGACCGCGTCATGATTTTGGAAGATACCGACGGCGATGGAAAAGCGGACAAATCGAAGGTGTTTGTACAGGACATAGATTTAGTAGCGCCTTTGGGAATTGGGGTGATTGGCAATAAAGTGATTGTGAGTTGTGCTCCCAATATCATTGTGTATACGGATGAAAACGGGGACGATATTCCCGATAAAAAAGAAATTTTACTCACCGGATTTGGCGGCCTCGACCACGACCATTCGCTGCATTCATTCACTGCCGGGCCCGACGGACGCTGGCACTTTAATACAGGCAACGCTGGTCCGCACAATGTCAAAGACAAAAGCGGTTGGATGCTCCGTTCAGGGAGTATCTACACCGGTGGCACACCTTACAACAAAGAAAATCACGGAAACCAAAAAAGTGACGACGGGCGCGTGTGGGTTGGCGGCTTGGCCTTACGCATGAATGCCGACGGGACGGGTTTAAAAGTAATGGCGCACAACTTCCGAAACAGTTATGAAATCGCCATCGACAGTTACGGCAATTATTGGCAAAACGACAACGACGACCAAGTCGTAACCTGCCGTACCAGTTGGGTAATGGAAGGCTCCAATGCCGGCTATTTCAGCGCTGATGGCACCCGTACCTGGCAAGCGGACCGCCGCCCCGACCAAGATATGTTTACGGTACATTGGCATCAGGAAGACCCGGGCGTTTTGCCCGCGGGCGAAAACACCCGAGCAGGCTCTCCCACGGGTATGCTGGTATACGAAGGCGACGCCTTGGGTGAAAAATACCGCGGCACCGTTTTGAGTTGCGAAGCAGGGCGCAATGTGGTGTGGATGTATTGGCCCAAGCCCAAAGGTGCCGGCTTTGATTTCGGCAATCGGATTGATTTAATCAGTTCCTTCCCCAAAGTCGAAGCTCACTACATTTGGAACGAAACGGGTCAAGACAAACGCAAATGGTTTCGACCCAGCGATGCCGCTACCGGGCCTGACGGTGCCATTTACGTAGCAGATTGGTATGACGCGGTAGTAGGCGGCCACCAAATGCACGACAAAAAAGGCTACGGTCGTATTTACCGAATTACGCCCAAAGGCAAAAAATTGAGTACGCCCAAAATTGATGTAAGCACAAATGAAGGCCAAATTGCCGCCCTGAGAAATCCTGCCATTAATGTTCGAAATCTCGGTTTTGTGGCTTTGCAGGCTCAAGGTGAAACAGCCATTCCTGCCGTAAAAGGGTTGCTGAATGATGCTAACCCCTACGTACAGGCGCGGGCAGTGTGGCTTTTGGCGCAATTGGGCAGTCAGGGAAAAGTGGAAGTTGAAAAAGTGATGGCAGAAAATAAAGATGAAAATTTACAAATTACAGCATTTAGGGCTTTAAAAGCCGATTACAAATCGGCAGACTCTAACGTCGGGACAGTTCGTCGCGCGATTGCTAATACAAATTCGGCATTAGCTCGCGAAATAGCCATTTCCTTACGCGATGTTCCTTATGAACAATCTAAAGAAACCCTTAAAGAACTGGTTTCAAAATTCAATGGTCAAGACCGCTACTATCTCGAAGCCTTAGGCATTGGGTTGGATGGGAAAGAGGATGCATTTTACAAAGAAGTACGTCCAACATGGCCCAAAGACCCAACAACATGGACTTCAAAACAGGAATGGTTAGCGTGGCGATTACATCCTAAAAATGCCATCGCTGATTTACAAAATAGAGCCAATGCCAAGTCATTATCGCCCGAAGCACGCAAACGCGCCATTACGGCGTTGGCGTTTATTAAGGACAAATCGGCAGCATTGAGTATGTTGAAATTGACAAAAAGTCCGCTGAAAGATGTTTCAGAACAGGCTTTTTATTGGGTCAATTTCCGTAAAACCAACGATTGGCAGGAATTACTCAACTGGCAGGAAGCAACGGTAGCGCAACTTTCGCCAGCTCAAAAGAAAATGCTGGATTGGCAAAAAGTGATGATGGATACCACGGCTGCCAAACCCGACCGTGAAAATGCTGCTAAACTATTGGCGTTAGACCTGTACGGTGGGCAATTGTTGTTGGCCACTGCTGGTGAAAACAAAATTCCTAAAATCGTAAAAGCGACCATTGCCGAACACATTTTCAACAACCCCGACCGAAGTGTTCGGATGATGGCGGGCGAGTATTTCCCCCGACCCAACGGCAAAGGGATTTCGGTGAGTTTGGCTGCCGCCATGCCGTTCAATATTGAAAACGGAAAAAAGATTTTCCAAACCAACTGCACTTCCTGTCACCGTTTTGAGAAAGACGGCAAGGACATTGGTCCCGATTTGAGTTTGATTGGGAAAAAGTTTGACAAACCCGGCTTGCTCGACGCCATCATTAACCCCAGTGCCAGTTTGGCATTTGGCTACGAACCTTGGATCATTCAAACCAAAGATAAAAACACCTATTATGGATTTTTGGTGGGTGACGGAGCAACAGTCACTTTAAAAGACGTGGCCGGACAAACGACCTCGCTCAAAGCAAGCAACATCGTCTCGCGCCAACAACTCAAAAACAGCCTCATGCCGGAGCCATCTTCATTGGGTTTGAAAGAAAAAGATTTGTCAGATTTGTCGGCTTATTTATTAAAATTACCTTCGCAGGAATAAAATACTATCCGTCTTTCGTACCCGTCCGACGGTTTTAGTCCGTCAGACGGGCACTTACGAGCTTATTCATTAAAAAAAGTAGGACACAATGCTATCTAGACCAAGTCTTCTTTTATTAGTTTCATTCATTTCGTTTCGTCTTTTTGCCCAAAAACCGTCGCAGACTTTATGGTACGATAAACCCGCCGCCGAATGGTCGGAAGCGTTGCCGTTGGGCAATGGTTTTATGGGAGCAATGGTTTTTGGTGACCCTTTGAAAGAACATTTACAACTCAACGAAGGCACTTTATACTCTGGTGACCCGAAAGGGACATTCAAAAACATCGCGATTCGGAAAGATTTCCAGCAAGTCAGTGAATTACTGAAAGCGAAGAAATACGGAGAAGCTCAGGCGATTATTGCCAAAGAATGGTTGGGACGAAATCACCAATTGTACCAGCCGACGGGTGATTTTTGGATAGAGATTGACCACAAAAACCAACCGATTACTGAGTACAAACGTAGTTTGGATGTATCGTCTGCTACGGCGCATACCCACTATAAAGTGGGGAACAGTACTTACAAAAGAACCTATTTTGCCAGTTATCCCGACCACGTCATTGTGGTAAAAATGACTGCCGAAGGAGGGGGTAAAATCAATGGCACTGTTCATTTTTCAACTCCTCATGAACCCACCGCCCATTATGAAGCAACGGGCAACACGCTGATAATGCAGGGAAAAGTACCAGGTTTTGGCTTGAGAAGAAGTTTTGAACAGGTAGAAAAACTCGGAGACCAGTACAAATACCCCGAAGTCTACGATAAAAATGGCCAACGTAAACCCGAAATAGAAAATTTGTTGTACGACAAAAAGATTGACGGTTTAGGAATGGCCTTTGAAACGCGAGTTAAAACGCTCCACAAAGGCGGTTTTATCAAAAGCGAAAAAAGCAGAATCATCGTAAAAGACGCTGATGAGGTGGTTTTCATTTTAACCGCAGCAACGAGTTACAATGGATTTGATAAAAGTCCCGCTTACGAAGGTCTTAACCCAAAACTCATTATCAATCAACACTTTAAAGCTATTGAAAAGAAAACTTATCTTGACTTGTACAAAGCCCATTTGGCTGATTATAAGAAATTGTTTGACCGCGTTGATATTCAATTAGCTGCTGAAACGGAACAATCTCAGTTGACCACTGACAAACGGGTTGAGCTTTTTTCGAATAGCAAAGACCCTTCCTTTACGGCGCTCTATTTTCAATACGGTCGCTATTTGATGATTGCAGGCTCCCGACCAGGCGGACAGCCGCTCAATTTGCAGGGCATCTGGAACGACCTCATGGTTCCGCCTTGGAACGGTGCGTATACCATCAATATCAATGCCCAAATGAATTATTGGCCGGCCGAGCTAACCAACTTATCGGAATGTCAGGAGCCATTTTTTAAGGCCATTAAAGAACTCGCCGTCAACGGACAGGAAACCGCCAAAAATATGTACGGAAACGACGGATGGGTGGCTCATCACAATATGGATATTTGGCGACACTCCGAGCCTATTGATAATTGTAACTGTTCCTTTTGGCCCATGGCCGGAGGCTGGCTAACGAGTCATCTATGGGAAAAATACCTATACAGCGGTGATAAAGTTTTTCTTAAAAATGAGGTATTTCCGTTGCTAAAAGGAGCAGTGCAGTTTTATCAGGGATGGCTGGTCAAAAACGAGCGGGGGTATTTAGTCACTCCCGTAGGCCATTCACCCGAGCATAATTTTGTGTACGAAGATAAAAAACAGGCCACCTTCAGCTCTGGTCCAACGATGGACATGGCCATCATTCGCGAATCGTTCGCCCGGTATAGTGAGGCGTGTAAAATTTTAGGAATAGATAACGAACTGACCAAAGCCGTACGACAAAACCTGCCACAATTATTGCCGTATCAAATCGGCAAATACGGTCAATTGCAGGAATGGCAGGAAGATTTTGAAGATGGAGAAGCACAGCACCGACATTTTTCACATCTGTACGCCATACACCCAAGTAATCAAATCAATGTTCAAACCACGCCCGAATTGGCCTCTGCCGTTGCCCGAGTCATGGAACGCCGGGGCGACTTGGCAACGGGTTGGTCGATGGGTTGGAAAGTCAACGTGTGGGCTCGATTACACGACGGGGACTATGCCTTACAATTGATTACCAATTTATTTAAGTTACTCAAAACCTACTCTACCCACATGCAGGGCGGAGGCACCTATCCTAATCTTTTTTGCGCGCATCCTCCTTTTCAGATTGACGGTAATTTTGGAGCAACGGCAGGCATCGCCGAAATGCTCGTTCAAAGTCACGCGGGTGAAATTCACCTGTTGCCGGCCCTGCCCCAAGCATGGCATACCGGCAAAGTGAAAGGGCTAAAGGCACGGGGTGGATTTGAAATAGATATGGAGTGGGAAAAAGGCAAATTGACCAAAGCAGTGATCCATTCAACTTTAGGCGGTCATTGCCGAGTCAGAACAAACGAGAAAATAGCCGTACTGAATACCCCTTACGAAACCTCAAAAGGCGAAAACCCCAATCCACTCTTCAGCTTTGTGGATGCTGGAAAACCGATCATCAAATACAAAACAAAGTCCAATGCAATCCCTACTATTCAGGGCGTTACATTGGACTTTAAAACGGAGAAAGGAAAACAGTATGTGTTGAAATAAGGCTACAACCGCACTACCTCGCCAGAACGCACGGATTCGTCGCAGGCAAAAGCAATTTGTAGGCTGTTGACGGCGTCGTTGACTAATAAACTACATAAAATTATCTTCAATGTAATAAGGCTCTCCGCATAGAACTTCCAAATACCTAATGTCAGTATTGGGAATTAAGATTTTCCAAGCCTCTCTACTCGCTGAGAAATTAAAAACTTTTTGAGGCGGGCGGGTAGAAAATCTAATACCCTTAAAAATAACTTTATGATTATTTTCGTAATTCAATATTTTGCAAGCCGTTTGGATTAAAAATGAAGCCAAATTATAACCTGTCTGCATTTGAGAAATCGCTTTTTTGTCTGGTTTACTTCGTGATTGTAATTCACAAACAAATATATAAAGCAAGTCAGGTTTATTATTCGATTCATAGAAAAGCAAATAATCACACATTTCATGTGCTTCTCCAGGAATGAAAAATGGGAAGTTAATTATACTTTTTCGGTCAAATTTACAGGCTAATAGTCGCCCATTAATATTCAAAGTAATATTTTCACACGTACCCTGTGGATCATTATCAGGCAATATGATTGCTGTTGTAGCTATTTCAAGCCTAAATTCAGGGGTAATAATTTCATTAATTTTTTCTAAAATACTACCCATTATCAGACATTTTCAGCAATAAGGCGATTATACAAAGCACTTGAAATTTTGTTCTGCTGGTTAATAACCTGATTAATGGTATCGGGTTGGATACCGTCAATAGGATCAATCACAATTTCTGATGCTTGAGCTGTTAAGTCTTCATTTCGATGAAATATATAAGCGCCTACTTCATCAGGGTTTAGGACCTCTTCAGTTTTATAGCCATAACGTTCCATGAGTTCTTTCGTTATTTCATCATCTTTATGACTTCCCATCAATAGTAAATGATTAAATTCCCTCAGTATATAATCACTATGGGTGCTTACAATCAATCGGATACCTCGATTGACAAGTTGGGTCAATATACGAGCCACTATGAGTTGATTATCAGGATGTAAATTAATTTCCGGTTCGTCAATAATAAGAGTATCGTTTATTTTAGCTTCATACTTCAAATAAAAGATTAAACTCGACAACGATTTTACTGTCGAACCTGCTAACTGAATAGATATTTCAATACTGTTTATATGCAAAAAAACATCACCTTTCTCTTTGGTATGCAATTCACCTCCCAAAATTTTCCCTTCCAATTCTAAAGCCAAATCTGCAAAATCAGACAATATATTATTATCAAACTTTGAAAGATTTTCCTGAGTGGAAATTGCATCATTAATTGATGATGGGTAATGATTAATATTATCTTGAACTGCTTTTATTATTTCATCGGGATTTTGAAATGTTGTAATCTTATTAGTAAGAAAAAAACGGCTATTGTAAATATCTTTACTAAATACAGCAACTCCTACTCTTTCAATAGGGAAAAATTTATAACTATATCTGGATCCATTAATGAGAAGTTTTGGTAATGCTTCAACAATTAAACGAGCAAAATTGACTTTAGACCTTTCTTCTAATTCATCTAAGATTGATAAATCTACTATTTTTTCACCTTTCTTTTTCTGAATATTAGCAACATTATTGTTAGATAAATAAACTGGTATATTAAAATTAACATTTAGAAGAAACTCCTCTGGCCAAAAAATCGAAAATTCTGTTTTAGAAAAGAAATCTTCTTTGACCCCATAATATACTGGCAAATTTTTCTTAAATTCATTTATTGAAAACACTCTAAATTTAACATCGTTTGCTAATTCTATAATATCAATCTTTGCCTTACCAATAGTTAATAGTGTTTTCTGCGATTCGTCAAGCAAATCATTTGTAAATTTATTTGGCGAAGTTTGTGACAACAATCCATAAATTGCATAAGAAAGATAGGTTTTTCCCGTGTTATTTTGTCCCGTAAACACAATGAGCTTCTTACTCAAGTCTATACGTGCTTCTTTCAGATTACCGAGATTTTTTACTTCAAAAATCATAATAAGAAAATTTTTATATAACAAAGCTACCTATTTCAGGTTAGACTTTTACTATCATTCAGCAAGGTATAAGTAAAATCATTACTTACCACTACCAAATTAATTGGCGGGCAAATTGAATAGAAAGGGGGTAAGTTGAAAGTCTTACCTCCTTTCTATTTTAAAATTACAAACGCACTACCTCACCGGAACGCACGGATTCATCGCAGGCAAAAGCAATTTGAAGACTGTTGACGGCGTCGGCCATGTGGTCGATAAGGTCCACATTTTCTGTAATGGCTTTCAGAAAATAACGCTGCTCGCGATTGCAAAGCTCCTGATGATTAGGCTCGTCGGTCAGGTTAATCCATTCATCTTCTTTTACAAAATTGTTATTTGCGTCCAAATCTGCGTGATGCAGGCGCAACGATTCTGTTTTGGTATGCGCATCCACATTGTCTGACTTTCCGCTTCCGCCCGCTTCTTTCGCCACAATCGAAACACACCCTTTAGGCCCGACTACATCTTTTACAAAAAAGGCGGTTTCGCTCATCATTGGTCCCCAACCTGCCTCGTACCAGCCCACCGAACCGTCTTCAAAACGAATTTGTAATTGACCGTAATTATAATTCCCGGCAGGAATTTCTTCGGTCATACGTGCACCAATGGCCGATACCCAAACGGGTTTGGAACGCGTCATTTGACACATGACATCAATGTAATGAACGCCGCAATCCACGATTGGACTCAGGCTTTTCATCAAATTGCGGTGTACATCCCACATATAGCCGTGGCTCTGTTGATTGAGATTCATCCTCATTACCAGCGGCTTACCCAGAGTTTGTGCCAATTCTACGAATTTTTCCCAAGACGGATGGTGCCGTAAAATATAACCAACCACTAATTTCTTATTTGCTTTTACAGCGGCGGCTACCACTCGTTTAGCCCCTTCTACGGTATCGGCAATTGGTTTTTCAATAAACACGTGACAACCGTGTTCAAACGCCATTACGGCAAATGCCTCGTGCGTATCGGGGTAAGTTGAAATACAAACCGCATCGGGCTGCGTAGCTTTCAATGCTTCCGCATAATCGGAATATAACGGATACCCACCGCCTAACTTTTCGTTTAAAACTTCTTTGCTTTTTCCAGTAGAAACAATGCCGCAAATTTCGAAGCCTTCGGTAGTATAATAGGCCGTTGCATGGGAAGCACCCATGTTTCCGCATCCAACGACCAGAACGCGCACAGGTTGATTAAGTGTTGACATAAATAGAGATGAAGAGGAAATGATTTTTACTGTAAAAGTACAATTAACCTATTTACCTACTACCATTTTACAAAAAAGGGCCACTCAATTATGGATAGAACCATTTAGTAACAAAAATCAAAAAGCACCTTGATAAAGTCATTTTTTGTTTGTAACTTCCTTAAAACCAAACGTTTTCGAAACCATGAACACAATTCAACGCATTGAAACTTGGGGCGATACGCACCACCTCGCTGCCAAGCGTACATTCGTAATGGGCTGATGCTCCACTGCCAAACTGATGTTTCCTAATAAGCCCCGCTTCAACAAAAAGTTCCTGACCAAGCCGTAGTATAGCCGCTTGTAAGTAAGAGTTTTGCCTATTTTTTTATCAAAACCAATAAACACTTTTAGAACAAATTATCATCTTTCCCTCTGCCATTCATTCTACTTGCTTAAGTTTTTTTAAACAATTAGCTCTAACGTATTGTAGTGTATACAAAACAGCAGTGCTATGTTTAATCTCCCTTTTTATAAAAGTTCTCAAGAATTCATCGGAAACAATCGAAATACGCCTTTACTGTGTTGGGATATAGCCAATCCTGCTTTAGGGAAAAGAATACAAATTGCGGAGGATGTATGTGAAGTTGAAAAACTACGTCTCCAACACAATTGGCAGTTAGCTATTAATTTGCAAAAATTACTTACCAACAATTTCACCTTAGTAGTTACTAATGTGAAAAAAGAAATTGTATGGGCTAGTCGGGGCTTTGAAGCGATGACACACTACTCATTGTCTGAATCAGTGGGCAGAAATCCAAGCTTTTTACAGGGAGAAAAGACCAACTTTAAAACAAAATTAGTAGTAAGAGAGAAACTTGCCAGTTTTGAAATGGTAGAAACAAAGCTTTTAAATTACCGAAAAGACGGTGAACCGTATTGGTGTCAGGTTAAAATCTACCCGATTCAGAATTCAGAAGGTGCTTTCACTCACTTTATAGCCGTAGAGAAAGAAACGGACTGACAGGCAACGTCAGTCCGTTTCTTTCTTAATCTAAAAGGCATTAGTTCAATCTTTTTTCCAATTCGATGGCCATCGGAACCAATACATAATCTTCGATTATCGCATGTTTTCGCAACTCTAATTCAAGGAAAGACACCTGATTGAGGAAAATTTTATAAGGTAACGGCATAGGATCATTTCCCGAATAGCGCGAAATAAGCTTACTTACTTCTTCCAATTCATCTTCAATCGGTGTATGAGCTTCTATGAATTTTTTGATACTGAAATCAGGATTTAAAGCCGTTTTTTTAGCTTCGGCAGACTCTTTGGAAGCCTCAATTAAGGTGCGAATATAGGGAAACAGATCCCGCTCTTCTAAGCGAATGTGTTCTATCAGATTGGTTTTGTAGTCGTTGAAAAAGTAGGCTAAACTCGCCAGAAGTTGGTGACTTTGGCCATATTTAATAAAAATATGAACTAATGACTGTTCAATTTCAGGCAGTTTTTTGGTGAGATAGTAACGGTGCGTAGCCTGTAAGTAATTGAGAATCTCTTCAATAGAGAATTTTTGCATTTTCTCAAATGGAAAATCCTCATCGTTGTTGTACAAATCCAAAATCAATTCTATCAGCTCAGGATTCATACCAATGGAATTACCCATTTTTTGGAAAGGTTTCCCATTGCTGTCGGACATAGCCTCAAAACGCTCAGTAACAATCTGATATACCTTTGAAGTATCAATAAAATCGTTCAATTCAGACATCTTTTTAAGATTGGATTAAGGTCAAATCTATCCATTAGCACCATTTAAAAATATGACCAAAATCATACAGGCATAGCTGTTGCCTTGAATTTCTTTTTTCTCAATTAACGGATAACGATTAACACAAGCCCTTAATACTTCAATTTAGGCTCAATCCATAAGCCAGTCAAACAAACAAGTAAGAGGGCAAACCATACCCAATCAGGCAATTGAACGGTTAACATTTGCTCAGAAACATTTGAAGGTAGGCTTTCAACTTGGGCATGAGCTATCAAGGTTTCTTTTATTTGCTTTGCTTTTGACAAAGGGCTTGATTCTTCTTCTACATACACTTCCAATGAATCCTGAAAAGGCTGCCAACCTGATTTTCTGAAGATATAATCTGCGGTTGCAGTTAGCGAATTCAGGCCTGATGTATGAAGTTGAGCGGTATCATTAGCAATTGATAACTCATTGATATTCTGAGAGAATTTATTTAAAACAAGTTTAGATTTCGTATCTTTCCACAAGGGTGCCTCAGCTTCAATATTTCCTTCCAAAGGCGGATTCAACTGCTGTAAAATGGTAGACCAAATTTTGCCGTATGCCAAACTGTCGCCGCTTAATTTCAATGAAAATGTTTCGTTCAGCAAACTTACCCCTACTCTGCCACCAACTTTTTGAACAGCCACTGGTAATCCCGTAACCCTGTTTTGGTTAATATTTTCTTCCAACTGAAAGGGTAAAGCAGTCACACCATTCCCGACGGGAAGGCTTTCTGCATTCGATATTTTCTTCACGCGCCATTTTGTACCGAGGGTTGCATTGATATTTTTTAAGGATTGCTCGGGGCTGGTAACGCTGAAAAAAAGCACGCTTTTCCCATCGGAAACCGCTTTTTTAACCAATGGATGAGCAACATTGGAGGGCTCAGTTATAATAATATCAGGGGTAAATGTTTTGCTTTTATCGAAACGATTAATGGATACTTTGCTTTGGGTATTTTTTGCAACGGTGGTGAGAATTTCAACGCGATTGCCGTTTTTACCCAGCAATTCTGCCAACGTTTTACTCTCAAAATCAGGATTTTCCAGAATAAAATAAACAGAAGAGATTTGAGACTTCCGGGAATAAAATTTTACTTTTTGTACCTCCTGATTTTCTAATTCCAGAGAAGTTTCAGTTCGACCAACCGCAAATGCGGGGAAACGCAACTGAAACGTTTGAAAACCTTTTGACAGAGAAAAGCTGTCCACTACTTGGCTACCATACTTGACTCTAAGCACCTTAGGTTCAGTCAGTTGAACCTTTCCTATCACTTCCTGAAACTCCCCCTTCCGTACTATGGCTTTCCAACGAATTTCCTGCAATTCATCGGGTTTAAATGAAGGTAGCCAATGGAGTTTTTTCTGACTTAATTGGCTCAATGTCCAAGCAGTAAAATCCTGTCCCAACAAATAAATACTGCCCAAACGGCTCACAAAACCGGGATCTTCCGAAGCCCGTCGGTTAAAGTCGTTGATGGTAAACGATTCGGTTATTTTCAGACTGTCTTTGGCTTTTTGAATCGTCTCAGCAGGAATATTCTCGCTGATAAGCAGTACTCGATTCGTATTGCCTGAAAATTTCCACTGTGGCTGAATAATAAACAATAATAAAACAACCCACAACAGAATAGTTAGCCCTAAACGAACCCTTAAACGGTACGCTGACAGCGATTTTACCCGTAAAATTGACCTAATTTGTACTGCTAACAAGATGGCCAAAGCTGCGTAAATCAGCCAATCAAGCGTTGTAAATGAAGAAAAAACCGTAAAGATGTTGTTATAAATAGCCATTTATTGCAAGTTTTTCCAAAACGCTTTTTCCAGTTTCTTCTCATTCGCATAAGAAGTATTGGAAGCATCTTTTTTATTGGGCAACGAACTGCCAATCAATTGATACAGCTTTGTTTTCAAGGTCATTTTTTCGGAATCTGAAAGGCTTTTATCACCGGCAATCTTTTGTAAAGAACTCAGAATCGACCAATTAAACACCTTACTGTTCATCACTTTATTGGTCAGATAACTACCCAATTCCAATACCTTTAGTTTTTGAATGCCTTTCAATTTTTGACCTTCCGCGTGATTCTCAACGATACCCAACACTTCCGCAACCAACCGTTCGGCCTGTTGTTGTGAATATACTTTTTCGCTAAAATAAGCCTCATTATAATTTTTCAGCTCACCCGTCAGCCGCTTTTCTTTTTCCTTAATCGGCGGCGGGTCGAAGCTTGTTTTTTTGACAAAGGTACGTGCTCTTTGCTGCGCTGATTTGAGGTATTCCAAGGCTTTTTTCTCAAAAGGAATGGCTTTTTCGGGTTCATACATCCGCAAATGCAACTCCGATTGCCACATTTGCTCCAATGCCATTTTTAACAACGCCCGAGTCGATTGCTCATAAAATGTATTGGCTTCGCCATCGTCGTGAGAGTGAACATATTCTTCCAAAATTGACGCTACCGGGTCTTTATCATCCGATTCTTTTTTACCTCCTCCGTGGTTGTGCCCCTCATGTCCACCCGATTCCACGCTTTCTTCTCCTTGGTCGTGGGCATGAACAAAGCCGTGCAGTAAGGCAAACCCCACCACGGCATCGCCTTGATTGTCTTTGGGTAAGGCATTTCCACCACCGATGGATGTCTCAAATTCTTCTCCTAAATATTGTCCGTAACGAAGCCGAAGCGCTTTTTGGTCAAACCCAATCTCGTTGGAGGTGCTGTTGAATTCTTTGGCCGAAATCTTGTTTCTTTTAGCTATAAGCTTTTCGGAATCAATGATGATTTGCCGTTGGCTTCTAAAATATTCGGGCAAAATATTCATGGCCATCGTCGCCAATTCTGCTTCCTCTACTTTGGAAGTATCTTTGTAAACGACAAAATAAGTATCTGATTTAGTGAAGTTTGGCTCAGGACGTTTGTTGTCAATCGCTGCCCAGTAATAATACAATTCATCTCCAGGGGCAAAATTAAGGGCTTTCAAATCAATGGTTTGAGCCACCTTTGTCTCTTTAAAATTGGCTTGAGCAATGGGCAATTTGATTTCTCTGAACTTCACATTTTCGCCCGAACCTCTCGCTACCGTAGCCACAATGAACGCCTGATTCACCAAAAAATCATCCGATATCTTGGCTGAAATGGGCAACTTTTTAGGGTCTTTGAGAAAATGGTATTGGTATAATTCCTTGGAAGCGGGTTCGATTTTGGGAGCTAAATCAGGAACAGCTTCCAGTCGATAATAGTCTGACTGATAGATCAATGAGTCTCTCCAATAGGCTTTAAAGCCATACAAACCCGAATTGTACAATTGGTCGGAGTATTCAAAGTGCTCTCCCACTTTTTTAAACGGTAGTTCTTCGCCTCGATTGTTGGTCAATTTTACTGCTAATTCGGACGAATGACTAAATTCCAATTGCCATTTTAGGCGCGAACCATTGATTGAGGAAACATTCAAATCTGACACGACCCGAACGGGCAATTTGGTGTAGGAAGGCGGTGTAATGGTTAATTGAGCAGAGGCAAATGAAGGAGTCGTTTCTTGATTTTGTACCATTTGTACTTTGCCCTCTTGCTGATTAGGATTCACTTGTTTCTCATTTTTCAGCAAAGGCAATCCATAACGCAGTGCCAGACAGACCAAAAACACCAATCCATACATCCATAATTTGGTCGGTAGCACCCAGGGCACTTTTTGTAATTGTATTTTCTGCAGTAAACGTTCTAACTGCAGTTGCTCGGCAATGTTCGGCTTTTCAACTTCCAGCAATTGAAGACTATATTCGGTATCGTGAATAGTTTGATGAATCAGTTGGATAGCTTCGGGGCGCTTGTTTTGAAAAAGACCCGTCAAATAAGCCCCGACAGCAAAGCCAACTACGGCCATGAGGGTAGATACCATCCAAGAAGATGCAAATGTCGAAACCAATAGCAATGCCGAAATCCCCGCCAAACCACACCTCACAAAAGCGCCGGCATACAGTTGGTAACTTACCCCATTGATAATTTTCTGTAGTTGATTCATGCGTTTTTTTGAATGGCTAACCAACGTTCAAGTCCAAGTGTAATCACAAAAAGCAATACTAATAACTTTGAAAACCAAGCTTCGTTCTCCGTATTTGTTTGTTTTTGAGCGCTTTCCGTTTTAAAAAGCGACTGCAACTGTTGCTGACTTAATGGTGTTTGCTTTGGATTTAATTCAAATTGTTGTACTACTAGTTCTCCTAAATACTCAGGTAATTGACCATTGGATACTTTTCCTTTTATGAGCGAAAAAGGAATTGTCTTTATTTTCTCAGAAAAGGCTTTAGCATCAAATGGTGTTTCTTCGTTCGTGAAAATCCAATTGTATTTTTTTCCGGAAGCCAATTTATCGTCAATGGAAAATTCGAGTTGGTAAATCTCATTTAGTGCCTTTAATGCCGCTGTAATGGTTTGTTTTTCAGCCTTATCTGCATTTTCCAACAATACATTTATTGCACCTCTATGTTCGGGTTGTGCTTCAAACTTTTCATTAGGCGGCGACGTAGGCGCTACCGTTAATTGATTGGCCGCGTTGACAAATAGCTTTCTTTTATCCGATAATTCGAGGTAAGGTCTAACCGTTTTTTGAGTTGAATCAATGACGGAATGTAAGCTAAACTTACTCGGCACAAAAATAGTGGAAACTTGGCTTAACGACTGATTATTAACCAAATAAAGCTCATACTGCGCTTTCCCAAATGGGTGGTTAAGTTCATACACTTTATTGATACAGGTTTGTAGCCCCCTCCCCGCTTCGGCGGACCGCCCCAATGGGGGAACAAAAGGTAATTTTGTTAGGTCTTCGACAGGAGTAATTTTATCATCAATCCAATAGGCTTTTTCGCCTTTGTTCAGAGCTTCTTCCAGTTCAAATCTATAATTACTGACTACTAACGAATTCGCCTGTACCAAGTGTATTTTTTGGTAAGCATCACTTCCCATTATCCCATTAATTATCGGTTTCGACAATAAAAAAACGAGCAAAAACAGTAATAGGCACCTGATTATCAACAATATAATATTATCTAATCGAATGCCTTTAGATTGTTGTAAGTCTTTTTCGGTAAGCCATTGTGTTGCTGCCCAATTCAATAATTGCCCCTTTTTTTGATGCCAAAAATGAAGTGCAATGGGAATTCCCACTGCCAAAGCGCCCCACAACATCAAAGGGTTTAAAAATTGCATTTATCTTATTCTTTTATGTTTCCTAAAGGACAGGACAATTCAAAATTTAATCTTTAAATTTTCCTCATTCTCAATGCTTCTGAAATCACCTGTGCAATAGGTTCATGTAAGGTAGTTCGAATCAAATGCACATGGGGTATCCGAAGAGCTTCGTCCAAATTTGCCAAATAGGATTGCGCTTTTTGCCTTACTTCTTCCCGAATTGCCAAAGCTTCCAATTCAATTTCTCTTCCCGTTTCTAAATCCTTAAATCGGTAAAAACCATTCAGATTAAAGCTCAACTCCTCTTCCCCAAGCACCTGAAAAATAAGCACTTCGCGACGCGGATTGGCTACACTCTGAATGAGTTTGAGCCATTCATCGCCCACTTGCAGAAAATCCGAAGCCAAGACGAATAGTTCTTTTTGCTTTTGTTGAAATTGCGGTTCGCCGCCCGCGGGAAATTTAGGATTTTCATTTTGCCAAACTCCCTTGGCTTCCGCTTTCTCCAATTCATACAAAATACGCTGAAACGACTGCTTTCCTGCGGGGACAAGTATCTCTAAATCACCATTTTGTAAACAATACAAACTCATTTGGTCGCTTTGGCGATAACCCAAATAAGCCAATGATGCCAATAAAATCTTGCAATAATTCAGCCGACTGACGCCTTTTTCTTCGTAATTCATCGACCCCGACAAATCTAGCACAAAACGAATATGAAAATTACTTTCCGTTGCTGATTCACGAACCAAATGCTTTTGCGTACGGGCATACAGTTTCCAGTCAATTCGTTTGGGGTCATCGCCAGGTTCGTAATGTCTATATTGCTCAAATTCAATCCCAATCCCTGACCGTTTACTGCCATGAATCCCCAACATGAGCTCTTCACTGACCAATTTGCCGGCGATTTGAAGATTATTCAGCTTGATAAGTTCCGTGGTAAGCATAATTAGCCTTTCAACAATTCTGCAACCACATCATCGGTCGTGATATTCTCTGCTTCCGCCCTGAAATTGAGGGAAATACGGTGGCGCAATACCGGATAAGCCAACGTTTGAATATCTTCAGGAATAACCGAAAACCGTTGGTTTAATACTGCCCTTGCTTTGGAACACAGAATCAACGCCTGCCCGGCCCGAGGGCCCGCCCCCCATCCGCACCATTTTTTCACATAGGCCGAAGAGGTAGTATCAGGCCGTGTAGACCTTACCAACTGATTTACCTTCACAATTAACTCCTCACTGATGTGGACTTGACGAGTCAATTTTTGCAAATCAATGATTTCTTTATCGGTAAGAATCGTTTGCAATTTTTGTGAGATAATCCCAGTCGTATTCTTCAAAACGTCTAATTCCTCCTGTTCTGAAGGATAGCCGAGTTTGATGTACAACAAAAAACGGTCCAGCTGTGCCTCAGGCAAGGGATACGTGCCGGCCTGTTCGATGGGATTTTGAGTGGCGATAATCAGGAAAGGGCGCGGCAAATCGTAGTTGATACCCGCGTAAGTCACCTTGTATTCCTGCATGGCTTCCAACAATGCCGCCTGCGTTTTGGGCGGGGTACGGTTGATTTCGTCCGCTAAAACAATGTTGGCAAAAATCGGTCCTTGGTTGAATTTAAAAAACTTTTTGCCCGTTTCGTGGTCTTCTTCCAAAATTTCGGTACCAATGATGTCGCTCGGCATCAAATCGGGCGTAAACTGTACCCGCTTGAATTTCATTTCGAGCGCTTCAGCCATGGTTTTCACCATGAGGGTTTTGGCCAAACCGGGAACTCCTTCTAATAAACAATGTCCGCCTGCCAGTAACGAAATCAGTATTTCGTTGATAACGTCCTGCTGTCCAACGATAACTTTGCCAATTTCTTTTTTAAGGTGCGGTAACTTAGCTACCAGTGATTTAAAGTGGGTTAGGTCTTGTGTTTCCAATTCTTAAACAGTGGTTAATGCGTAACTAATAATGTTTACTCCAAACTTGGTGTTGTCTTCGGCCAACCATCGCTTATTCCTAAAATCATAATCCCATTCGCAGCCGTAGTCTTTGTTACTGTACAACACTCCAATTCTGCCGTTGATTTGAATGGCTTTCAAATAATCATGGACCAAATCATCGCCCCATCCATTCAATTCAAAACTGGTTGTGGGCGGACCTTCAAAATGAAAGAATGAATGATAAATGGGATGAGTATTCGGAATTTTCTGTAAGGCTTTGGGGCTGAAAGTGCGGGCCATTTCCTGTTCAAATGACTTGGCAAACAAACCATCAATGTCATGATTGCAGTCATCCACAAACACAAACCCGCCATTTTCAACGTATTTTTTAAAATGGTCTCTTTCCTGACTTGAAAACTCGACCAACTTATGTCCGCTCAAATAGCAAAAAGGGCTGCTGAAAATCTCATTGCCAGTCAATTGTACGATTTTCTCCTTTTCATCAATGGGAATTGTGGTATACTCCACCAATGAGTTCAGGAGGTTGGAAGGCATCCGTTGGTCGGTGTCCCAATCTCCTGAAGCATATTGAATTCGAGTGAAAATAAATGGTCTCATAATTTGTGTGAACCTCATCCGGCAGCGGCCGACCACCCTAACCCCTCCTCCATGTTGGAGAAGGGGAATTACGATCACTGCTTAGTGGGATTAAACTGCGTCCGAAAGCGATGAAAACGTAAACTCCCTGATTTTCATTGGCGGCAGTACATAATTTTGATCTGACTCAGTGCTTACTACGCGCTCCGGTTTACCCAATGTTTCGAGGTTATTCAACATAATAATTGGGCTTTCGTTGAAGCGAAAATTTTTGATAGGGTACTTGATTTTTCCGTCTTCGATGTAAAACGTCCCGTCGCGGGTAAGCCCAGTGAGTAAAAGCGTTTGAGGGTCTACGGGGCGGATGTACCAAAGTTTGGTCACCAAAATACCTCGTTTGGTACTTTTAATCATTTCATCCAAGGTAGCTGTTCCGCCTTCCATAATCATGTTATTGGGATTCGGAACGGATTTCACACCCTTTTTCTGAGCCCAAAAACGTGAGTAGGAAAGATTTTTGACAACTCCTTTGTCAATCCATAACGTCTTTTTCTGCGGTTGTCCATCCCCTGACCAAGAAGCTGCGGGCAATTCGGGGTGGGTAGGGTCAGAATAAAACGTAACACGTTCATCTACAATCTTCTCGCCTAATTTAGTCTTTCCGCCAGGTTTACTGAAAAACGAACGACCTTCATCCGCACTGCGGGCATCCATGCCAAAAAAGATGTTTTCAAGCAGCACCGCCGCTGCCGTTGGTTCCAAAATCACGGTATATTTTCCAGGTTCCAAGGCTCTTGCACCTTTAGAACCTAACGATTTTTGAACGGCAATTTTTGTCGCTGCCGCCGTATCCAATTTACTGAAATCATTGTACCCCTTGGCTACATAACCTGACCCTGTTCCATCGTCGGTTCGAACCGTCAGAGAAAAGTTAACACTTGTATTGAGATAATACGCAAACAACCCTTTAGAATTCATCATGGCGGTATAACCTTTACGATCTTCTAAAAAGCCGGCCGCCGTTAATTTTTGATTCCTTGATATTTCGAGGCTTTTGGCCACTGCATCAGCCCGTCTATCGGGCGTAACGCTTGCCGTTGACTCAAAATAACCGCTGGATTTAATGTATTGCTGCGGCTCCAATACGCCCATATATTCAGGATTTTCGGGAGCAAGACGTGCTAATTCTTCGGAGCGACGAACTACTTTTTCGATAGAAGCATCGTCAAATTCGTCGATGGTGGCTACTCCTACTTTTTTACCAAACGCCGATTGAACCGCAATATTTTTATTGGTAAGTGCG
This sequence comes from Runella sp., assembly GCF_027484545.1. Lineage (GTDB taxonomy): Bacteria > Bacteroidota > Bacteroidia > Cytophagales > Spirosomataceae > Runella. The sequence continues at coordinate 25,695 of NZ_JAIXST010000091.1, forward strand.
CCACTTGTTGATACTTCATTGCGTGCATAGCGAAGATTTCCTCGGTATTCTCCCGAAAGATTTACTTCACATTCATCTGCTTTAGAAAAGCTCAAAACCTTTGTTAGCAAGGCTTTCGCTTCTGCTTCAGTTAATATAACTGCCATTTGTTTCTTCGAGATTAAAGTTTTTGTTGGATTGTCGATTGTCGATTGCCGATGTTCGACGGGGCCACCCGCGCGTTGTCAATATCTAAATCGACAATTGGCCATTGGAAATCGAACATTAAAAATTAAATCTTACGAGCGGTATTGATGACATTTACGCCGTTAAAACGAGCCGTCGAACTTCCGTGGGAAACGGCACTTACCTGTTGCGGCTGTCCTTTTCCGTCAAAGAAAGAACCGCCTAAACGATAATCGCGCTCGTCACAGACTTTCACACATGAATTCCAGAACTCCTGCGTGTTGGATTGATACGCCACATCTTTGAGCATACCCGCAATCTGACCATCCTTAATTTCGTAATACAATTGTCCCCCAAACTGGAAGTTATATCGCTGTTGATCAATCGAAAATGAACCGTCTCCAATAATATAGATTCCTTTTTTCACATCCTTAATCATCTCGCTGACCGAAAGCGGTGTTTTGCCCGCCGCCAGAGAAACGTTAGCCATGCGTTGAAACTGTACCGAACTCCAACTGTCTGCATAACAGCAACCTTGCGATTCTTTTTCTCCAATGATATGCACTTGGTCACGAATGGCCTGGTAGTTGACCAACGTTCCCTCTTTTACCAAATCCCACTTTTTGGTTTCTACTCCTTCATCGTCCCAACCTACTGCCCCCAATGAACCTACTTGGGTTTTATCGGCAAACAGGTTTACCTCTTTGCTGCCATAATTGAAGTTCTTACTTTGCCATTTGTCCAAGGTTGCAAAGCTCGTCCCTGCAAAATTAGCTTCATAACCCAACACTCGATCCAATTCCAATGGGTGACCTACAGATTCGTGAATGGTCAACCAAAGGTGGGAAGGGTCGAGTACCAAATCGTATTTCCCCGCTTCCACCGATTTAGCGGCCAATTTTTCTTTGGTTTGTTTGGCCGCCGATATTACATCTTCTAACATGTCATATCCCTTGTTGTAGCGGGTGGTAATGCCCGTTACTTTGTCTTTGGGATTCACTTGCAGGTACTCATAGCCCATTCCGACGGGTGCGCTCAGGGATTGGCGTGTTTCAAACTTTCCCGTTTTTGGGTCAATGGTAGTTACGGCAAAAATGGGCCAAATGCGATGGATGTCCTGATCAATGTAAGAGCCGTCGGAAGAAGCAAAATACTTTTGTTCGTTTACCATAAACAGCACCGAATTCACGTAATTCGCCCCATTTTTCAAAGCGGCATCGTTGACCCCCAAAAGCAAATCCACTTTTTCTTTGATTGGAATTTCAAAGGCATTTTTCTGAATAGGCGCTTTCCAACTTACTTCGCCGTACCCTTTCTGAGGTGCCAATTGAACCGGTTGTTTCATCAATCGGGCATTGGCTTTGGCAATAGCCACGGCTTCTTCGGCTGCTTTGGCGGTATCGGCTTCGCTTTTGGCATCCACTACAGCGGCAAATCCCCAACAGCCGTTGGCAATGACCCGCACCCCTACTCCATACGATTCGGTGTTGACGATGTTTTGTACTTTGTCTTCGCGCGTAACAACAAATTGCTGTAAATAACGCCCGATGCGCACATCGGTGTAAGTAGCTCCTTTGGACTTGGCTGCATTAAGAGCCGCATCTGCCAGACGTTTTTTGAGAGCAACATCAATGCCGCTTTCCAAAAGGGCTTCCTGAGAAACATAGTTTCCCACGATGGGGACATTGGGCAACATCATTGCACCAAATCCCATGCCCGATAATTGCATAAAATCTCTTCTTTTCAAGGCTAATTCAGTTTATAGTTGGTTGTATGGGTAATTAATAGTTTCGATTGCAGAATGCCAATTGTCGATTTTAAAACAAACTTTCCGAATGAATTCGGAAAGTTTGTTTTTCCCTGACGAGCAAAATTCCTGATAAATATAGTCTTATTTCTCCCCTGGTCAGGGGGATTTTGATAAACGGCAAGGAAAAGTGAAAAGGTTAGGGTGTAAAGGTTAAAGTGACAAGGTCTGACTATCATCTGACCTTGTCACGGGTAATAACTTAATCAACTCCCCCCTACACTTTACACCTTCACCTTTACACTACTGATTAGACTGCGTCTGACAAACTTGTAAAGGTGAAATCCCTGATTTTCAGCGGAGGAATCATGTTACCATTGACGCGTGTAGGAATTCCCATCGCTTCTAAATTGTTCAACATGATGACCGGACTCTCGTTAAAACGGAAGTTTTTGACAGGGAATTTGATTTGACCGTTCTCAATGTAAAAAGTCCCGTCGCGGGTCAGACCCGTGTAAAGTTGTGTTTGAGGATCTACAGCACGGATGTACCAAAAGCGAGTCACTAAAATTCCTTTTTCGGTGCTTTTTATAAGGTCGGCCAATGATTGAGTTCCTCCCTGCATAATAAAACCCTGTGGTGACGGTACGCCTTTCACCCCTTGTTTTTGAGCCCAATAGCGCGAATACGCCATATTTTTGACCACTCCTTTATCAACCCAAATCGTTTTTTCCTGCGGACGGCCTTCACCCGAAGCACCACCGCCGCCACCTCCACCGCCGCCGCCTGCTCTTCCTCTTGGCGTATCAAAACCGGCTTTTGGAATATCTGGATGCGTAGGATCAGAGTAAATAGTTACCCGTTCGTCAAAAAGTTTTTCACCCAAACGAGTTCCTCCCCCTTTTTTACTTAAAAAGCTTCGGCCTTCGTCTGCGCTGCGGGCATCAATGCTGCGCATCATGTTTTGAATCAGATCAAGCGCCGCCGTAGGTTCAAGAATGACGGTGTATTTTCCCGGTTCAATGGCTTTCGCAGTAACCGATGCCATCGCCTTTTGCATGGCAATCTCCGTGGCTGATTTGGCGTTCAATTTAGACGTATCGTTAAAATCGCGGGCTACGTAACCGGAGCCGCTTCCATCGGCGGTTCTTACCGTCACCGAAAAATCGACTGACGTAGATTTGTTATACCCAAAAAGCCCTTTGCTGTTGCCCATGGCCACAAATTCGGTCGTATCTTCCAAATATCCTGCGGCCGTTAAGTTCTTCTTTTTACAGGGGTCAATGCTGTCAAAAGCAACCTGAGCGCGATAAGCCGGGTCAATATTTGCCGTACTTTGGACAAAAGTGGGACTCTCTGAATAAGTCTGTGGCTCCAACATTGGCATATATTCAGGATTTTCAGGGGCGAGCTTAGCAATTTCTTCCGCTCTCCGAACCGTTTTTTCCAACGATTGCTCATCAAACTCATTGATGGTAGAAGACCCTGAACGTTTGCCAAATACCGCCGTCACTGCCAGAGCCAAGTCGTACGACTCACCACTGGTAGAAACTGTGTTACGTGCATAGCGGATGTTTCCTGTACGGCTGCCCGTCAGAATCACGCTCATTTCGTCGGCTTTTGAAAACGCCAACACCTTATCTATTATCTTTTTAGCTTCTTCTTTCGTTAAAATAGCCATTGTTGATGTCGTTTTTTAGTTATCCGATGTTTCTGCCGGTGTTGATGACGTTGACTCCGTTGAAGCGAGTGGTTGCACTTCCGTGTGAGACAGCACTTACCTGAGAAGGTTGCCCTTTTCCGTCGAAAAACGACCCAAAGGTGCGGTAATCATCTTTGTCACAAATCTGCGCGCAAGAGTTCCAAAACTCTTGGGTGTTTGACTGATAGGCTACGTCGTCCAACATACCTACGATTTCTCCGTTTTTGATTTCGTAAAACAACTGCCCGCCAAATTGGAAGTTATACCGCTGTTGGTCAATTGAATACGACCCCCGACCGATGATGTAAATTCCTTTGTCAACACCCTTAATCATTTCCATGACATTCAATTTGTCTTTACCCGGGCGCAGCGAAACATTGGGCATTCGTTGAAACTGTACCGAATTCCAGTTGTCAGCATAACAACAACCGTGGGATGCTGTCTCGCCCAAAATATTGACTTGGTCGCGCGTAGCTTGATAGTTTACCAAAATACCGTCTTTGATCAAATCCCATTCTTTGCAGGGAACCCCTTCGTCGTCATAACCAACCGTGCCCAGCGTATGAGGTTGAATTTTATCGGCTACAATGTTTACCTGCTTACTGCCATAGTTGAAACTCTTTGTTTTCCATTTATCCAAAGTCGCAAAGCTTGTTCCTGCGTAGTTGGCCTCGTAACCCAAAACGCGATCCAGCTCCGTAGGGTGACCTACCGACTCGTGGATGGTTAATCCTAAGTGATTGGGGTCCAGTACCAGGTCATATTTACCCGGCAACACAGACTTAGCGGTCATTTTCTCTTTGGCTTGTTTGGAGGCTGTAATGGCATCTTCGACCATGTCGTACGAATTACGATAGCCTACCAATCCATTGGGCCCGGCGATTTTTTCGCTTGCCAAACCATCCAAATACTCATATCCCATTCCCATGGGCGAGCTGATAGCGTCGCGGCTTTTAAACTTACCAGCCTGCTTATTTACCGCGGTTACGGTAAAAGTTGGCCAAATGCGGTGAATATCCTGATCAATATACGAACCATCGGTAGAAGCGAAATATTTTTGTTCGTTGACAAAAAACAGGTTGGAAGTGACAAACCCAGCTCCGTTTTTCATCGCTTCCCCGTTCACTTTCATCAACAAATCAATCTTTTCCTGAATGGGAATTTGGAAAGCGTTCTTTTGGATGGGTGTTTTCCAAACCACTTCTCCTACTCCTTTTTGAGGTGCCAATACGACCGGCTCCGTCTGGATTTTCGAGTTAGCTTTGGCAATGGCAACGGCCGTTTCGGCACATTTGGCAATCCCGGCCTCACTCACATCACTCGTTGCAGAAAACCCCCACGTGCCGTTTGCAATTACACGGATACCTACGCCGTACGATTCCGCATTGACGATGTTTTGCACCCGAGTTTCACGTGTGAATAAATACTGTTGGAGGTAGCGGCCAATGCGCACATCGGTGTAGGTAGCTCCTTTCGACTTCGCTACGTTGAGAGCAACGTCGGCCAGTTTTTTCTTCATGGCAGCGTCGGCTTTGGGTTCGAGCATCTGTTCAATAGATACTGCGTGACCTAAGACGGGAATGGATGCTCCAATCACAGCGCCTAGCCCCATGCCCGACGACCGGATAAAATCCCTTCTTTTCATACTTGGTTTAGTTTATTGATGATTAGGTTATTAATTTTCGAGATGCAAAATATTCGGTCCCGCAACGACGGACGGCACGGGCCGCCCCGCGTGCCGATGCGGCGTCTCTACGTTATTTCTCAAAAATAGAAAAAAATCAAACGAACACCTGTATTCAGCGACAAATCTGCTTTTTAAAGCGACTTTATTGTGAGGAGACCGGATTTTACAATACAACATTTCGGTAATTGTATGTAATGACGCAATAATTACGTCTCTACCTATTATATTATCCCTTTTGAAAGATCTCATAATCTTCCCGGGTATCCAAATCTATACTGCCTGCTTCAAAAGAAATCAGGTGGGTTTCGTCTAAGTGACTCATCAATAATGGCTTTGCTCCTTTATCACCGGTAAGCGTAAGCAATTCTTCAAATAAAGTACGGTCAAACAATGCAGGAACGCCCACTTGTTCACCGTATTTGCATGCGACGATAGGTGGCTTTTTTTTCTGATAAATCTCTACCATTCGATCCAACAACGATACAGATAAATAGGGCTGATCGCACACCAACATGATAACTGCTTTTACGTCTTTATAAGTCATATACATCCCCGCCATCCCCATTTTGACCGACGCCGACATCCCTTCATGCCACATGGGATTATCTATGACAGTCAGAGGAAGGTCAATGATTTCGGGCGCTATTTGAGTTTTATTTGCCCCAATCACCAATACTACCGGATAACAGTCGGTTGCCAATGCCACCTCCGCTGTACGACGAATCAGACTCTTTCCATCAATGTCCAATAATTGTTTTGGCGAGCCCATTCGCTTGGATTCACCCGCCGCTAAAATGATAATTCCGATATTATTCAATGGCTTTTTATGTTTTGGTTAGTGTTTCATTTTTGCCGCCAACTGCTTATTCCGGCCTGCTTACTATTTTCTCCCATTCATATCCGACTTCCGTCAGAAATAACCCACACGCAGGAGCTTGAGCACCCGCATTTTTACGATTTTTGGACAATATAATTTGTTCAAATTGCACTATGGTCATTCGTCCTCGTCCAATTTCCAACAACGTTCCTACAATGGCTCGTACCATTCCCCTCAGAAATCGATTGGCTTTGATGTAAAAAGTGAGACCATTCGGAGTTTCCTGCCAATAAGCATATTCAATTTGGCACAAAAAAGTCTTCACTTCTGTGTGTATTTTACTAAAACACTCAAAATCAGTATACTCCAGCAACAATTCAGCCGCTTCATTCATCTTGTTCATGTCCAATGCGGGTCGAAAGTGGTAAGCCAAATCGGGGAGAAATGGGTTCTTTTGTCGAATCATCCGATACTCATAACAGCGATGCGTAGCTGCAAACCGAGAATGAATATCATTTTCTACAGCTATCAGTTGTTTGACAGCTATGTCTTGGGGCAAAACACTGTTAAGACCCAGAATAAGACGTTCCATAGAGGCGATTTCTGATTGCCAATCAAGGTGGGCAAATTGCTGTTCGGCATGAACTCCCGCATCGGTACGGCTGCTTCCTACAATTTCAACGGATTGACGAAACAGGACTCCAAACGCTTTTTCTAATTCTTCCTGAATAGTAGGCGCATTCGGCTGCTTCTGCCAGCCGTGAAAATGGGTTCCTTTATAACTCAGTTCTATAAAATAACGCATCCTGCAAAGATAAACTCAGAAACGCTCTACCTCATAAGTTATTTTTTCGTTTCGGCTAAAATCAAAAAGCGTTAATCGGCGTAAGGTATAAAAGGAAGTCCAATAGGTTTTTAGCACATTCACAAAATTCTGCCGGGCCTGTACCGTTTCGTTGAGGGCAATGTTAAGGTCAGTGGTTGATATTTTCCCTAAAAGATACCGTTGCTTCGTAATCTCTAAACGACGATGCGCAATAGTATCCGCTTTTTGGGCAACCATCAATTGACTGTTTTGCTGATTAAAACGTAAGGCTTGCAAATAAATCTCCTGTTCAAAATTGATTTCCTCCTGCTTTACAGTCACTTCTACCAATTCGCGGTTGGCTTTTGCCAATTTAATTTGTGATTTGCGATACCCCCAATCCTGAATCGGAACGTCTATATTTACCCCCACGTACTGTCGGCTTTGTAAATTGCTGTAGGAATCTCCCAAGCGGGCAGCCGTTTGTTGCGTTCCGACGTTGGCAATCACCCCCAAATTAATACTATTAGCTCCTTTGGCCTCCGCAATCTGTCGGTCGGCTTCTAAGCGTTGATTTTTAAAGTCAACCAATGCTTTTCGATTGTTTTTTGCTTCGATCAATGCCACTTCAGGCGAAATGGTCAGAGCGGGAATTGGGGGCGGAATGGTATAAACAAGTTGCTCAGTTAAGGGCAAGCCCAAAATCCGTTTCAAATTTTGGGACGCAATTTCCAGATTTACTTTCGCTTCGTTGACCTGATTTTGGGCATTGAGCGTATTGAGTTCCAATTGGAGAAGTTCATTTTCTGTGAGTTTTCCAATCGAAAAGCGTTCTTTAGAAATTTTGTAAAGTGTATCCGTATTAGCTTGGTTGGTTTGTGAAATTTCGACCGCCACCTGCACCGTCAGTCCTTCAAAAAACAATCCTACGGCTTTTAGACCCGTTTCTTCTAAGTCTTCCATGTAACCTCGTTGAGCGGTTTCAAAAGTCAATGGTTCAATGAGTTTTCGCCATTTAAGCTCATTGTAGAGCAGCGAGCTTTGGTCATAAGAAAGTGTAAAAGGAGAAGAAAGAAAATAACTGGCCTGCCCCGCTAAAAAATTATCAGTTCGCTGCAATGCCGTCCCAAAACGCAGCTGCCCGCCCGTTAATCCTACGTTTTGAACCACATTGATGCCCACAGAATTATTCGCCTGATTGACTTTCCTGAATTCGATGGAACCGTCGGGTTGAGTAACGGGATTGATGGAACGAAAAAAAGTAGGCACACTCGCACTGAGGCGGATTTGGGGCTTAAATCGTGCCTTAAAATTCTGATACCGCCAATAGCTGCGCTCGTACGTGTTTTTGGCTCGGAAATAATACGGCGAATTTGTTTTAGCCAATTCGACCGCTTCCTCCAGGGTGAGGGTTCGCGGTTGGGCATGAAGGGTGTGCCAAAGCAAAAAAAGAAAGGTACTTATCAAGGCACGATTGACTACGTGGAATACGGATAAAACATCCGTTAAAATCGCTCTCATCTGTGTAGTATTTTTAAATACAATAATTTTAAAATTCACGCAAAGCAGCAAAGTGTTTATTGTCAATCATTTTCAAATGAACTCATCGCACATCGCACAGGTGACTCCTCTTCTAATGAACACATTTACTCAAAAAAGTACGTAAAATCAGTTTTCATCATTGATGACGTAAATAGTTGCTAATTATCACATTTTCAAATTATCAAATTATAAATTATCAAATTATCAAATTTACTTAGCTTTCAACAAAAAACAAGGTAAAAATACCACCAATACCACCAACGACATCAGCAATCCGCCAATGGTTCCTACCCCCAAAGCAAACCAGAAAGGTTCGTTTTCGTAAAGTAAAAACGGTATCAATCCCACCACCGTGGAGACAACCGTAAGCCATATTGGAATGATTTTATGTCGAAAAGCAAGAAGGTATAAATCAAATAAACTCATTTCAGGATAATGCTTCCGCAGGGTGTTCCATTCGGCAATGATAAAAATACCCGCACAGACCACATTGCCCGCCAACAGCACAAAGGACGCATAACCGCCTTGGTCGAAGTTGTAATCAAACCAATAAAAAGCCAAAAACACCCCGACGTACGACAACGGAATCATACCAATTAAGGCCAACGGCTGTAACAAACTCTCAAAAATGACCGCGCAAACGATGTAAATCAGGACCATTACCAGCCCAATCAGTTCGTATTGCTTGCGGGTTTCTTCATTGAACCAATTGTATTCCGATTTTTTGACCGTATAACCCACGGGCAGCGTAGGGCGAAATTCATCCAGCGTTTTGGTCAAAAATTTATCACCGAAATGCCCGCTGCCAAAATACTCAAAACTCACCATCCGCACGTATTGCTGGTCTTCTTTGAAAATCTCGGGAATGACTTTCTCTTTGGTAATCGTTGCCAACGAATTGAGTTTATAGGAAACCGATTCCGATTGAAACGGCTGATGGTTGAGTTGATATACGTCAAAGGTTTGCGCTTGCCTCGGTATCACCTTGATGGATTCGTATTGGCCATTCATAAACGTATACAAATCAGCGTTCGGACGACTGGAGCGTTGATGAAGCCCTTTGTATATACCTGACAGTGTAGTATTTCGCAGGGCCAACGCGCTGTTTTGGGTTTGGAGGGCGTATTCGTACAAATTTTTGTTGCTGAATAGGCCCATCCCTCGGTTAATATTCACCTCCTGAATGCGGGGATGCGGCGCTTCCAGCAGCGTTTTGAGGCGGGTGGCTTGGCCTTCCAACTGTTGGTAATTATAGCCCAACATGCGTACGTTAAAACTCGGTGTTTGGTTTTCTTCCAACGACTGACTGAAGCCCTGCCCAACGCCGTAAATATTCCAACTAATGCCGCTCATTTCGGTGGAAAGGGCAATGGTGCGGTTTTTGAGTTGGTACGGAAACGAGCCGTCTTCGTGGTTTTTTTTAAAATAAACCACCATGCTGCCCTGCTGACCATTGTAAATTTGCGTGATAAACCGATCTACTTCGGGGTAAGATTTCAGCTCATTTTCGAGCCGTTCAAAGACCAAATTCATTTGTTCGATTGTGCTGTTGTTAGGCAATTCGGCCACTACGTATAAGGCTGTCCGTTCAGGTTTGCCAAAATAAGCCCCTTCATACACATAATTGACAAAAAGGCGCAGGGTTCCGCCCAGCCATTTATTCAAAACAGGACGTATTTCGTCGTTAAACCACTCATTTTCAAAGAGAGGATTGTAGTAAGTAGCCAACGAATTGTCTTTCTCTAACTGATTGGGCAACAAAAAGATAGGGGTACCAAAAAGCAAAACTCCTGCCAAAATGACCGTCTTGCGAAAACGTAACAAAAGGCGTAAAATAGCCCTGTAAATAACCTCACCCCAACCCTCTCCTTTCTGGAGAGGGAGTAGCTTATTCCCCTCTCCAGAAAGGAGAGGGGGTAGGGGTGAGGTTGACATCAACGGAGGGATAAATCCCACCGCTACCGCCAACGAAACCCCCAACGTAATGACCATCACTACCGCAAAATCAAGCAAGTCAACGCGGGCTTCGTCGGGCAAAAACCAAATAACAGCCAAGCCCGCGCAGGTGGTAAGGGTAGCGCCCAACAGCGCCGCAAACACCTTCAGATCCCGATAACGACGGTAGTGTTCTATCATCACAATGACGTTGTCGATGATGATGCCCAACGACGTTGTAAGTGCTGCCAATGAATATAGATGAATCTCTACCTGGAACACATAAAACAGGATCACCGACAGCAACAAACACACTGCCATACTCACCCCGATCAAAGCCAGGTAACGCCAGCTACGCATGGTCAATAACACAAACAAAAACAGAATCAATACTGCAAAACCCGACTGAATACCAATGCGTTGCAGGTTTTCTTCGATGTATTGGGTGGCATCGTATTCGGTGCGAAGTTGGTAGCCGGCGGGTAGTTTTTTTTGGAGTTCGGCGAGGCGTTTTCGGACTTCCTGGGCTACCTTGAGTTGATTGGCCCCTGCCGCCGCCGACACCGTGAGATTGAGGGCATTTTGGCCGTTAACGCGGTAAAACGACGTAGCAGGCTGTTCTTGGCGGG
>NZ_JAIXST010000260.1 GCF_027484545.1 Runella sp.
GTTTCAGGCCAAAGACGATGCGGCGTATCAGGCATTGAAGCAGGAATTTATTAGACTTATTTTATGCTGATTATCAGTTCATTAAAAAATGGAACGCGGATGACGCAGATGTTCCAACGCGGATTTTCACAGGTTTTTTAATAAATCAGCGAAAATCCGTGTTGCTTGCATCTGCGTCATCCGCGTTCTATCACATTCACAATACATAAGTAATTGATTATCAATATATAATAATGCTATTGAGCAATTACAGAATTTAGCTGCTGACTAAAGTGAAGAAAACATTCATGCTTTCAGTAACATTCTGTATTTTGCCAACAAAAAAAATCAATGAAAAAAAGCCTCGTATTTCTGATCCTGTTTGGTGTAAGTATGGTCGGATTTTCTCAGAATTTGGCAAAAGATACCACCGAAGTTAAAAGCACCATTGCCGATTTTTTCGAGCTGTTTGTGCAGGATGACATGAAGTTTTTTGAGAAGAATTGTACGCCCGAATTTGAATTGTACGAAGCAGGGAGCGTTTGGAACGCGGATACACTGCGGAGTATCATTCATAAAAGACAGGCACAGAAACGCACTTGGAAACGAACCAATGAGTTTAAATTCATCAAATTCAATGTGAAACAAGACGTGGCTTGGGTCAGTTATTTCAATACGGCTTATCTTACTAATGCAGACATGAATGCAAAACGAACCGTGCGTTGGCTAGAAAGTGCCGTTTTAGTAAGAAAGAATAAAAAATGGCTCTTGACCCAAATGCATTCTACGCCGCTTAAGTAAGGGGGCAAATTTGCAAGTGAGGCAAAAGGCAACTTTCAATTCTGTATAAATACTTACCAAGTAGTTTTTGATCGGTAACCACATAAAAAAACGGCCTTACATTTCTGTAACGCCGTTTTTTTATGCTTTTCTATTTTTAGGCTTCTTCTTTTTTCATTGATTTTTTGAAACTCTTCAATCCCTGCAACGGCGTGTAATGGTCGCTCTTTTTGGGATAATAACCCGTGCCGTTGTACACCCGTTTGTTGGGACTGCATTTACATTCTTCCGAACAGGCACCTTCCATTTTCCAGCCACACTCTTCGCACATGGCCACGTGGATGTTGCAGTCGTTGTTGGCGCAGTTGACCATGCGGTCAGAGGCTGTGCCGCACACGTAGCATTTTGAAATCACTTTAGGGTTCACTAGGTTGACATCCACCGTGAGGCGATTGTCGAACACGTAGCATTTGCCCTCAAAATCTTCGCCGCCCGCTTCCAGACCGTATTTAATGATGCCGCCGTGAAGCTGATACACATTGTCAAACCCTTGGTCGAGCAGGTACGCACTGGCTTTTTCGCACTTGATACCGCCCGTGCAATAGGTCACGATTTTCTTGCCTTGGCCTCTGAGGTGTTCGATTTCCTTGATGTGGTCGGGAAGCTCACGCAGATTTTCCATGTCAAACGTGATGGCATCTTTAAATTTACCCACACTGTGTTCGTAATTGGAACGCATGTCAATCACCACCAAATCAGGGTCTTCGTGAAGCATTTGTTTAAATTCCGAAGGCTCCAAATGAATACCGGTTTGTTTGAGCGGGTCAACGGGCAAATCAGAATTTACAATTTCTTCTTTCAGGCGCACGTGTAATTTTTGAAACGCGTGGGCTTCGTGTTTTTCTTCTTTAAAATCAATGGTAGCAAAACGCGGGTCTTCCTTCACCCACTTCATGTACGCTTCGCAATCTTCGGGTAAGCCCGACACCGTGCCATTCAGGCCTTCGGGAGCAATAATAATACGACCCAATAAATTATTTTTAACGCAAAACTCATGTTGAGCGTCCCGATACGCTTCCGTATCTTCGATGGGAACGTATTGGTAATACAAAAGAACACTATAAGGCTTCATCACAAAAACAGATAACTTTCCCGCAAAAATACAAATTTTCAGAAGTCAAAAATTGATAATCATCAGTTATGAATGAAAAATGGCTAAACTCGCTATATTCGCTGACTTTTTGATAAGCAAGCAGTCTAAATAACTACGAAATACTAAACAATTCTCTCTATAACGATTAATCTTTACCCCAATGCACATTGCAATTACCGGAAACATTGGCGCCGGCAAAACCACGCTGGCCCGCAAACTGTCAGAACATTACAAGTGGGGCGTCTTGTATGAAGCCGTAGAAGGCAACCCCTATTTAGCCGATTTTTACGAAGACATGGCCCGTTGGTCTTTCAACCTACAGGTTTTCTTTCTCAACAGCCGTTTTTCACAAGCGCAAAAAATCCGCTCCATGCATTACCAAACTGTGGTGCAGGATCGTACCATTTACGAGGATGCATTTATCTTCGCCAAAAACCTGGCCGATTCTAAATTGATGGAAGATCGCGACTATCAAAATTACCTGATGTTGTACGAAACTATGATGAATGCCATCAAAGCTCCTGATTTGATTGTGTATCTTCAGGCAGACCTACCAAAACTCCGTAGCCAAATCCAAAAACGGGGGCGTGATTTTGAACAAAGCATTTCGGATGAATATCTGTTGAACTTAAATGAGTTGTACGAAAATTTCGAGCACAGCTATTTGGACGGGACCTTACTGACGATTAATGTCAATAATCTTGATTTTGAAAACAATCCCGCCGATTTTGATTTAATCGTTCAACAAATGAACAAGGCGTTGGGGTACAGATAATAAGGAGCGAGAAAACAGAAGCGAGAAGTGAATGTTAATAACAGAAAAAGGAAGCCATCGCTTCCTTTTTCTGTTATTAACTGTAAACCGCTCGGGCGGCCCCGTGTGCACTGACTACTGTGAACTAAAAATCGGCGTCGAAGCTCAGTTGTTGTACATTACTTTCTTTACTGGAATTTTTCACCCCAGCTTTTTGGTATTCACCCACTTTTTTCTCGAAGAAATTGGTTTTGCCCTGGAGCGAAAGCATATCCATGAAGTCGAAAGGATTGGTGACATTGTAAATCTTTTGTAAACCTAAGGATACCAACAGGTGGTCGGCTACAAACTCAATGTATTGATTCATCAGCTTGGAATTCATTCCAATCAACGATACGGGAAGTGCATCCGTCACAAATTCCTGTTCGATGGCTACGGCGTCTTTAATCAGGTCATAGACGGTATCTTCAGGTAATTTGTTGACGATGTGGTCGGTATAAAGCAAACACGCAAAATCGCGGTGCAAACCTTCGTCACGGGAAATGAGCTCGTTGGAGAACGATAGACCTTTCATCAAGCCTCGTTTTTTCAACCAAAAAATAGAGCAGAACGAACCTGAGAAAAAGATGCCTTCTACGGCAGCAAAAGCGATAAGACGCTCGGCAAAAGAACCGTTTCCGATCCAACGCAACGCCCACTCCGCTTTTTTCTGAACACACGGAATGGTTTCGATGGCCCGTAACATTCTGTCCTTTTCAGTAGGGTCTTTAATGTAACTATCAATCAGCAATGAATAGGTTTCCGAGTGGATGTTTTCCATGGCAATCTGAAAACCGTAAAAACATTTGGCTTCTGCATATTGCACTTCACTCAGAAAATTGACGGCCAGATTCTCATTCACGATACCATCTGAGGCTGCAAAAAACGCCAATACGTGTGAAATAAAATGCCGCTCACCGTCATTAAGCCGTTCCCAATCCTGAATATCGGAAGCAAGGTCAATTTCTTCGGCGGTCCAAAAGGCTGCCACGTGATTTTTATAAAACTGCCAAATGTCGTAGTGCTTGATTGGAAATAATACAAAACGGTTGGGATCTTCGACCAATATTGGCTCTTCTACGTTGGCAACTAAAGACTGTGACATATAAATAAGCTTTAAAAAAGTTTATGGGGAATCGTTAACTATTTAGCAATACTTAAAAAGTGAGTGCTGTATTAGCGTAACAAATTTATTAACTTTGAGGGACTGTTTAAACAACAAGTTACTCTGCAAAGTGCTTTTGTGAAGAAAAGTTATATTTAAGTCCACACAACTTTAAGGTTATCAAGACATTCGCACGATAAATTCTTTTTTTATTTATAACTCTACGTATAAGCGTTTTGTATGGTACTCATCATTGGTGGACTGTTGGTACTTGCTCTGTTCTCTTTTTGGCTTGTTCGCAAGCAGGATGGAAAGTTGCGCGTGTTGATGTATCACAAGGTAGATGACAGTCGCCGGGATATGTTGACAGTGACTACAGAGCAGTTGGATCAACACCTTTTTTATCTTCGAAAGCGAGGCTATGATTTTATTTCCATTCGAAATTTATTCAATCTCTCTTCTCCGCCTTCCAACGGCATTGTGCTCACTTTCGACGATGCCTACGTTAATAATCTTGAACTCGCCTATCCTATTTTGAAGAAACATGAAGCCTGTGCAACGATTTTTGTGCCTACTGCCTACGTAGGCGATAGCAGTCAGTGGGATACAAAAGCAGAGCCGCTTTTGCCGGTTGAAGCGTTACGAAATCTTGACCCGGAGGTCTTTGACTTGGGACTTCATTCCCATACTCACCGCAATTATGGGGATTTGTCCGAGGAAGCATTGGAAGAAGACCTGCGCCGAAACATTCAGTTTTTTCGAGACCATCAATTGCCTTTCGTTCCTGCGTTTGCCTATCCATACGGCAGTCGCCCCAAAGACAAGAACCGTAAGAAGTTTATGCAACAGGTCATGTCTCAAATGGGTATTTCAATGGCCTTTCGTATTGGCAATCGCCTTAATAATTGGCCACTTTCAAAACCGTATGAGATTCAGCGAATAGACATTCGGGGTACGGATTCATTGGAGGATTTTGCCTGGAAAGTAAAGTGGGGCAAGCAATTTTAAAGGATGGACGATTTTCGATTGCTGATTTTCGATTTAACATAAATTTTCAAATATCGACCCAACCATTTATGACTCTTCCATGGTATAAGCTCGAAAACGAGTCGGAAGCCGATTCTCCTTCTTTGGTCATTTACAAAGAGCGTGTTCAGCAAAATATCTCAAAAATGATTGAGATTGCAGGAGATGCGGAGCGTCTTTATACGCACATAAAAACCAATAAAATGCCCGAGGTAGTCAAAATGCTGCTGGAAGCGGGGGTTACAAAATTCAAATGTGCTACCATTGCCGAAGCTGAAATGGCAGCGATAGCAGGTGCCAAACGTTTAATTATTGCCCATCAATTAATGGGTCCCAAAATTGAGCGCCTGATAGCTTTACGTCAAAAATATCCCGAGGTAGTGATCGCTTCTTTAATAGATTGTACAGAAGTAGCTGACGAACACAACGCGGCTTTTGAAAAGTACGGTTTGTTGAGCGATGTGTTTTTAGATATTAACAGTGGAATGGACCGCTCGGGGCATCCGCTTGATGATTCTATTTTAGAGTTGTATAAACACCTGCACGCTCTGCCAAACTTACGCTGCCAAGGCTTGCACGTGTATGACGGGCATTTGCGTACCTCCGATTTTGAAACGCGTAAACACGAAGTGGAAGCGGGTTTTGTGGATGTGCAGCATTTTTTAGAAGCCATTGCTGAAACAGGGTTGCCCAAGCCATTGATCGTAGCCGGTGGTACTCCTACCTTTACGGCTCACGCCCTACACGCTGAAATTTATTGCAGTCCGGGTACGTGTGTGCTGTGGGATTGGGGATACGGCGATAAACTTCCGGAGCAGCCTTTTGAATACGCCGCTGTAGTATTGACACGGGTAATTTCAAAGCCCCAAAAAGGATTGATTACGGTAGACATGGGCCATAAAGCCGTTGCTGCCGAAAACCCCATTGATAAACGGATTCGTTTTTTGAATTTAGAAAATTACGAACTTCTCAGTCAAAGCGAAGAACATGGCGTGATTCGGGTACAGGATTGGGAGAGCGTCAACGTAGGCGATGTATTGTACGGAGTTCCGTACCATGTTTGCCCTACGGTTAACCTGTACGACGAAGTTTATGTGGTAGAAAATCAAATGATTACCGACACTTGGCAGGTATTGGGAAGAAAGAGGAGAATTACAGTTTAGTAAAGTTTACAGTTTAGGGTTTACTGTTTTTATGGTTATTGAACCGTAAACACTAAACGGTAAACCGCACGGGCGGCCCCGCCTAAACAATTAAAACTACGCTACAAAAATTTCCTGCGCGGGTTTTTCAGAACCTGGCACAATTGGTAACGTTACCTGCAAAATCCCGTTGTGGTATTCCGCTTTGATGTTGGCCGAGTCAATCGTTTCGTCCACGAAGAAGCTGCGTTCAAACGAGGCTTTCTTAAATTCGTTACGAATCCAATTTTTGGTTTCCTCAGCCTCTTCTTTGACTTGGTACGAAATGGTCAGCTCGTTTCCTTTCAAATTGATTTTGAAATCTTCTTTGGCCCGGTCGGGAGCAATGACGTAAATTTCGTACGTACTGTCGGTTTTCAGGACGTTGACCGGCACACGGAATTGTCCGCCGCTAAAGTTTCTCCCGAATTGTTTTCCATAGTGGCCGTATCCCATTCCAGGATGTCCGTGTCCACATCTTCCATGATGATGCATTGTATGTATGATTAGTTTGTTGGTTTATTGATTGGTTTGTGGTTCGGCTTGGAGCTTTTCCTGGCCCGATTCGCCTTTTTGATGCCAACGGCTTTCACATTGGTGATGGTGTTGACCCTGATGACGGTGGTGTCCCCAATAGGGATGACCCACTGTAAAGCGCAAACTTGCGGCGGTAATGAGCGCGACTGTCACGCCCAAGACCCATTTGGTTCTTCGATTCATGTTGATTCAATAAATAGTTTAGAGGTTCCTTAGATTTTGATAGTTGGCTGTTGGAAGTCGTCTTTTAACCCTTCTTTACGAAACTTGCCCGTTACATCTTCATAAGGGGTGTAGTAGGCTTGGTATTGGCGTCTCCAATTACGACGGCGACGTCCCATGAAGAGTCGGAAGACCAATCCGAAAAACAAAAAGAACAAAAATGCCTTCAACAATAAAAAAGGAAGGATAAATAAAAACAAGCCACCCAGAAGCCCCGCTCCAATGACTCTTAATACTTGCGTAAACATAGCTGTAATTTGGTTTTAAATTTTGTGTACAAATGCTGTACAAGAAGGATGACGAATGAACTCGGAAATTACTTTAAAGAATTTTGAAAAATTTTCAATTATTTGGAATAAACATAGAACACGGATATAACTGATCAAACAGATAAATACGGATTTTATAAAAAAAATCGGTTCAAATCTACGGTCCGCCGTTGCGGTTTAATCTGTATCATCCGTGTTCCATTGTTTTTATGAAAGACGCTTTTCTAACGTCCGCAGCGTCTTTTCCATTCTTCTTTTAACTTGGCGCGTTCTTCATCGGTCATATTGGCCCATTTTTCGCGCCAAGGCGGTCTG
The DNA here is from genome assembly GCF_027484545.1 of Runella sp. Taxonomy (GTDB): domain Bacteria; phylum Bacteroidota; class Bacteroidia; order Cytophagales; family Spirosomataceae; genus Runella. The sequence goes on from NZ_JAIXST010000260.1 coordinate 7,361, forward strand.
GGTCGCGCACCTTCATTGTTTTTCCAGCGTGGATTACCTCCCATGGAGCCGCGACCAAAGTTGCCGAACAAAAGGCGGCACAGTACCAGCAAGCCCACTGCCTGCCAATATGAAATAACCGCGACGCCCAGCAATGCGGGCAAAATCGCATTCCACAGAAATCGAACCACTGCTCCCATTAGGAGGGCCGCAGCCACTGCAAACAAGGGAAAAAGTAAAAAGTGAGGTCTGTAATTAGGATGTCTTCTCATGTTCTTACAGGTATTGATTTTTTTAATCGAGTGTCATTTTTAAAGGGAAATTAGGCTCAGGTTAGTTTTCAACCAAATCCTGATATAAGCTTTCCAAGCGTTGGCGCAAGTGTTGCACGGCGTAGCGTTTGCGGGAAATAAGGGTTTTGATGTTTTCGCTGGTACGGTCCGAAATCTGTTGAAACGTTTCATCTTCCAATTCATTCCATACAAATACCTGACGCTGATTTTCGGGAAGCTCGCCGAGCGCGTCCATCAATTGCTGCCAAAAAATTTCGCGTAAATATTCCGTTTCGGGCGTTCCATCGTCGGCTATCAGGAGGTCAGTAAAATAGATTTCGCCCTCCTCGTCTTCGTAGCCATAATCTCCTAGGCGCTCAGGACGCTGTTTGCGGTAGCCGTCCACGATGCGATTTCGGGCTACGCGATACAGCCAACTTCCCACTTGCTCAATCGCTTCCACTTCTGGCTGACTGCTCAACTGATACCATACATCCTGCAAAATGTCTTCGGCATCTTCGTCGCTGTTTACGCGCTGACGAATGAAGCCAAACAACTGCTTGCTGTACTTTTTGATGGTTTGTACGATATTGGATTTTGCCTGTGCCAATTTTAAATGTAAGTGATTGCCTATATAGACGTAGAGCTTGGGAAATTCCTTTAAAAAGCATCGTTTATTTTTTTCAACCACAGGAACGCCTGCCGCAGAGGCACGGAGAAACACAGAGGGAAATTCCGTACCTCCATTCTCCATTTTTTCGTATTCCGATTCCTTCTATTCCCCAGGATGATATACCCGCTTCGCTTCTTTCAGGACCGTTGTTTTGTCCAAGGTCATCGCCTTGGTTTTTTGTTGAAGAAACAGTTCCATTTGGTCAGCGTAATGAGGATTGTCCGCATGATTTGACGCTCCGAAACAATTCACGGTTTCGATAAGGGGCAGCTTTCCTTTTTCAAAACGCACCAATTCAATGTACGATTCTCCCGCCTGTGCTTTCAGCTTTCCATCGCGGTAAGTAGTTGAATGAATGGCCGTAATGACATCAGGCAACCCCCACACGGGCAGTTCGTGGGTACCGCGCACGAGTTTTTGGTAATCTCCCAAACTAATGTCCGTTCGGCCGAAATGGGTTTGGAAATCGGCTTTTACAAAACGTAAAATAGCCGCACACTCTTCGGCGGAAAGTTGATTTTTATCAGTTGAATTGTTTTTCAAATACGTATAAACACCGAGGAAAATAGCCGCGCCTTTGCTTTCTGTTCCCGTACGGCGATCCCATTGTTGAAGCGTTTCAATAAAGTCTTTGACATCGGGATAATCGGAAGATTTTAGCGAAAAGAAAGGATTAACATCCACAGGATACTTCAATTTTTGGGGTAATTGTCCGTCGTATTTAAAGCGTTTAAAGGTTTCGTAGTTTAACTTTCCTGTGTTCTGCATCAACTCTACAAAGCGTGCACTGCGGTTGTTGTCAAAGGTTTCGTAGCCCATCGTGGGGTCAAATTGGGTTGCTTTTAGATTATCAGCAGGAGCCGTGGCGTTGAAGGGCGTATGGTTCATGTTGAACAGATACCCGCCTGCTGGATTGATATATTGGGGCAACTCTTTGAGCGGATGATAGGCCGTCCACAGCGTTTTGGAGGTATTGCCGGGCAAGGTACTTTTCCAGTTGTAGGCAGGGTCGCGTAGGGGGATTTTTCCGTTGCTCACGTAAAAAATCGTGTCGGCATCCGCATAAACGATGTTAAATCCGGGAATGGCCGTCATGGTGAGGGCCTGATAAAACTCCGCAAACGAACGGGCTTTGTTCATTCGATACCATTGTTCTACCCCGCGCAAATCCAAATTTGCTCCCGTTCTGATGGAAAATGTCCCTTTTTTAGTAACTACCGTCGCTCCGTATTTTGACCAATAGGCCTTCTTTTTAATCGGAAACGGAATGCCTTTTACCCGCAATTTCACCGATTTGCTTTCCAAGTCAACCCATTGTCCATCAAAACGATACTGGTTTTTATTAGTTGGATTGATTTCCAACTGATACACATCTATCTTATCCTGTCCATTTACGGTATGTGCCCATCCCAAATGCTCATTGACGCCGTGGAAAACCGTAGCACCTGCCGGAAAAAGGCCACCCAGAATATTCCATCCTTCTTCGCTGCAAAGGTGCGCCTCATACCAAGCCACGGGGCCTTCGAGCGGTTGGTGGGAATTGATAGCCAAATACGCTTGGCCGTCGGTGGTTTTACTTTTGTGAATGGCGATGGCGTTGGAACCCGCCGCTTTCAAAAAATCAAGGGTCGGAACTTTACCGCCGAAAATCTGCTGTAAGGTGCCATCCACGCCTGAGATGACGGCCAAAGACAACACCACACCTTTGAAATAATCTTGAGGTGTAACCGGAAAAATACTTTTTACCAAGACCTCGTCGGGATGGCGAGCTGCGTAGTCGTTGAGCCCCTGTAAGTAACCATTGATGACTTTTTTAAAATCGGGCGACAGAGAGGTTTCGTATTCGGCAGCGACCAACTCAGGAGCGTGCAGCAGTTCTACCACGTAGTCAACGGAAGCGCCCTGTTTGCCAAGGTGTTTGCCCAATTTCCCTTTGGCGGGCAGACAAATAAGTTGGATGGTTTTAAAATCATCTTCGGCGTGGGCGTAGGCCAAGCCATACGCCACTTCTGGGTCTGTTTTAGCAAAAATATGCGGTACGCCCCATTGGTCACGCGCAATGGTTACATTTTGAGGATTGATTTGGCCAAAAGAGCGGGAAGTGATAAAAATTAATACGAAGAAGAAGCCTTTCATGGATAATTAAGGGTTATTTAGCCGTTATTTACAAAAAACTTCCCAAAAAAACTTTAGTTACGACTCAGGTTCTGAGTCATGTTAGTTAAATTGAATAAAAAGGTTTACCATTGCCCATTGACAGATAAAGAACACATATCGCAACTTCAAGTCCAGTTAGCTACTCAAACACAA
>NZ_JAIXST010000017.1 GCF_027484545.1 Runella sp.
TGGCAATTGGGAATAAAAGCATGATGGATAACAAGAGCCGTGTGAGGTGAGAATCTCAAGCACGGTTCTGTGAGAAGCTTGGGCTGAAATGCCCTTGCTTACTCGACTGGAAGAACACCAATAGCTTTTTCGTCAGACAGCTTCCGCCAAAGTTTTGCAGGTGATAACACCTGCAATGGCACAAAATGCAACAAATCACTGAAAATCAGAGCGATAAAAACCAAAAATATATAGTAAAAATTTTGTCCGTGCTATTTCATCAAAGCCCGAATTTGCTTTTCGATTTCCGCCGCTTTGGCTCTTGCTTCTTCCAACGGCAACCCTACTTTCATTTCGGGGCGTTTGTGGCCGGTGGCCGTCAGCCACGCATCTTTCATCATCGTTTGGCGCTGACTCACGAGTTTAAGAATTTGCTCTGATGCAGGCATAACGGCGATGGCGGTTTTTACATCGGGAGCTTTAGCAGCCCCCTTTTCACCCAAATACACCAACGTTTCTCTGGCCATGATCCAATGTCCCACCTCACCGGGATGTACGCCGTCTTCGGCCAAGGCAAAGCCTGTCAAAGAAAATTCAGCATCTATTTTACGGTGAGCTTCCAAAACTTTTTTCATCGGATAATGTACGTCAATCACCTCCCAATTAGCCGACGTTTTTTGACTGATTAACCAATCGGAATAGCGGTCAAGGACGGCGGCATAGCCTGCATTTTTGCCTCGTAATTCATCAAAAATCGGCGGGGTAAAGTGAATAATTTTTGCGCCTGTTTTTACTACTTCTTCGTGCAGCCAATTGATTCCGTCCTTAAATCGCTGAAAACGCCCTTCATCCAACGACAAATAAATGCCATCGTTCATACCGTAACTGGCAAATACTAAATCCGGTTTGGTCTGTGTCAACACCCGCGCAAGCCGTTCGTGCAAATCAGGTCGTGGAAATCGTCCTCCCGCGTGGCCCTCTTCCGAAAGCCCCGATACGGTTTCGCTGGGCAAGCCCACGTTGATAAATTCAATGGATTGATTGGGATAATGGGTCACGAAATACGCTTCGATGTCGGTTACGTAACTTCCGGCATAGGTAATGCTGTTGCCCAAAAACAACACGCGTTTCACCTCTTTGGGAATGCCCTGTGCCACAACCGTTGGCCCGAATCCAATCAGGAATGCCCACAGAATACAAACTTGCAGGCGTTGAAAAGGTAGTTTATTGAACTGTTTTACGTTCTTTGGGTTCATAATTCAAAAGAATAGGAATAAAGACAAATTTGGTCACGGAAAGATTAGCCTGCGTACATTCTTATTCTTAAAGAAGTCAAGCAATCTCTATTACTATATTGAACACTGATTTAACAGATTAAAACGGGTTTTGGGATTTAATCCGTTTAATCCATTCAATCCGCGTTCCATTTTTTATAGCAATAGGTCTTAAAATCACATAATCACGAATGCAATCTTTATTAGAACTACGCGATATATCCAAAAAATACAACCAACAGTCGGTTCTCCAACATGTCAGCTTCAACGTCAATGCAGGCGAAGTCTTTGGCTTATTGGGAGAAAGCGGCTCGGGAAAAAGTACGTTATTACGAATTGCGGCAGGACTGATAGATGCCGACGAAGGAGAAGTATGGCTCGATAACCAGAAATTACGTTTGGCCAGCGACCAATTAATTCCCGGTCATCCCGATATTAAAATCGTTCATCAAGACTACAATTTGTCTGCGCCTCTCACCGTGCGCGAAAACATCTCCTACGCACTGCGGTATTACGAAAAAGCCTACCGCGATGAGCGCGTAGACGAACTTATCCAACTTTGCCACCTCGAAACGGTCGTTAATCATCCTGCCAAACAGCTTTCCGGAGGCGAAAAACAGCGCACGGCCATCGCACGCGCCTTGGCCGAAGAAGCAAGGATATTGTTACTCGACGAACCTTTTGCTCACTTAGATTTGCTCAACCGCCGTCGCCTTACCCAAACCATTCGGGAGTTGGCGGAGCAAACCGACACGGCCTGTATTTTTGTCACCCACGACGCCACTGATGCGCTTAGTCTTTCGCACCAAATGGGGGTTTTACGGGAAGGCCAACTGATTCAAACTGGTACACCTGAGGCTATTTATCAACAACCTGCTAACCTCTACGTAGCAGAAATAACGGGTGAAGTAAATGTACTCGAACCCGATTTTTTTCTACACCACTTTGGCCCCAATTTTCTTCTCCTCAACGGACAGGTTGTTGTCCGCCCGGAAGCCTTTATTATCCATCTTCAACCTACCGAAAAAGCCATCAAAGCCGTTGTAAAACGAGTGGTATTTGAAGGAAGCAGGTACCTGATTTATCTCGAAATAGCTCAACAATTGCTTAAAACCTATCATCGCGAATCTCTTCCTTTAGAAACGGCTGTATTTGTTGAATTACTCAGTTGAGGCTAAAAAATACCTTCAAAATGCCTTCGGGGAAGAAATTCCCCAAACTTCTTTCTCGTTTGAGTTGGTCTAAAGTTTTGTGGGTAAACCATAGACAATTTCCAACTTCGATACGTATGAAATTTCCTTCAACTATCCCTGAACAATCGCATGTTCACTCTATCTCGTTTTCTTCTATGCCTATGATTCCTCTCAATCGTTCTGATAGTTTCTGTCTGGTTTGAGATGTGTCTTCCCGTTTCAAGATTTTGACAATATCCATTTCTTCAAGACAAAGAAGCAAATTCAATGCTTTTGGATTACAAATTCCAATGAGTAAGGTTTCCATTTTCCCTATTTACGTCAAGGCATTTTATCAATCAAATCACGGGCAATTTCTTGGAAATAAGCACCGTTGTAAGGTCCAAACCAGTTCATGGTCAATGTTTCGTAAGAGTCTTTGCTGTAATATTTATCCGGCGTGATGTAGCCAATGTAGCCGCTGTTAAAACTTGTCACCATTAGTTTTAGTCCTTTCTTGGCCGCATAGGCGCTCATGTCCGCTACCAATTCGCCAGAAAAGTCACACGGAAAACCCATCATCAAAATATTTCCGATACGAAGTACTTTGACATAGTTTGGAAAATCGCCAAAAGCCCACTTAAATACCCAAGGGCGCATTCGCAAGTTTGGGGTAATACGCGGATTTGCTTCTCTCAGAGGAATAGGCAGCGTTACCATTTGAAATTGAGGATTGGAAAAGGTTTGAATAGCAGGAAGTTGCTTTTGAACATCCGATTCCAAACTATCCGCTTCGGCGACAGCTTGAATAAAGTCCGTTTCTCCTTCAATATGAGGACTCATACTGCCCACAGCTCCCGACATAAACACCGCAAAATCAGCCTCACCTTTTTCTAAAGAATCTACTAAAACACCCGGGTAATCGCGCGATAAAACGATATTGTCCGAACTTGTAATGGTTGAATGCGCAGCGTAAGAGCACAACAGCGCTTTTTTACCATCGTTTCTCACAAATTGAATGGTGCGTAAATACGGGTCAACGGGTCCGTCTTTTATCAATCGGTTACGAATACGCGCCGTATCAGCTATTTCGTGGTAACCAATGGAGGCAGGTTTCACGTCTTTTTGTGCCAGCTGAACAGCTTTGACAATGGCATCCGCAATCCACGTTACATTTTCGGGTTTGAATTTTCCGCCAAACAATTCCCCCACAATTCCACCACTCCAACCGCCCATGCTGTTGTGCGAATGCGTAGCGCCAAAATAAACCTGTTCAAACGGAATTCCCGTGGCTTTCAGCTTAGTTTTGAGCTGTTCGGTAACAGCAGGCGGCATAATCAGCAAATCTGCTACCACAATCGCTGCTTTTGTTGTCCCGTTGTCAATAACAATAGCCCTTACATAAATCGAATCATGCACCGACGTGTATAAAGCCCCTTGCCTGACTCCATAACCCGCCGTAGAAGTAGGCGATTTAGGCGTAAAATTCACCTTCGCCCAACCGACATTGAGAGGACTAATTTGCGATTTGCGATTTGCGATTGCTGATTGATTACCTATAGACTGTGCGTTTGCTAACTGTAAAGCGGAACGCCGCCCGCTGCCAACTGATTTTTTCCATTGTTGATAATAGGCCATTTCTTTGTAAGGCGTATCATCAACGGTCGTAACCATAAAAGCCAATAGAATCACAATCAGCAACACAAGGCCGCCGAGAACTTTGAGAAGTATTTTGAGGAACCGCATAAGTGAGAAAAAAA
>NZ_JAIXST010000112.1 GCF_027484545.1 Runella sp.
AAGTCTTAATTCACTAAAGTTTTTTAAAAGCCTCAACTGCCCCAGGCTGTTGGCGGACATTGACAGGACGGCCCGTTTTTAGCCGCACGGGCGGCCCCGTTGATTTTTAGGCGATTACACAAATCACTAATACCGCCGATTGTATATTCAACACCTAAATTTCTCAATAGGTATGCTTGAATATCAGCCAGCGTTTGAGCTTGGTCATCTAATAAAAATTGCCGTAAATGTGAAATTTGCACACTACTAAGTTTGCCCCAATAGCCCCAAGCCGGTTTTTTTAGCAAACCTTCCAGTCCTTTCTGTTGATAAAGACGCCAAAGCCGTTGGGCTTGACGTTCTGAGAGGCCAATAGCTTTACCGGCAGCGGATTGTGTTCTAAACTCGCCACTCTTTAAGAGTCGGATGAAGCGCACTCGGTCACGCAACAGTGCCAGGCTGCACTTTTTTTCCGACTCCAAAAGAATTTCAACATCTTCTTTTATCTTTGATACATAGCCCATTTTGCAAATATACGACACATTAATTCTTATTTAGTATAAGAATGCCAAATCGTTTGGATTACTCTCTCCTAACTTCTGATAAATCTCGGCTTTGAGCTCCTCTCTTTCGTTTTTGTTAAAAACACTGTCAATATTCGGAAAAGTTTGCTCACACAAGGCGGTCAAATAGTAAAAATCATACTGGTATTTATTGAGTGATGCATTAGCGGTGTTACTAATGGGTCTAAAGTTTTTCAACCCTCTGCGTTGTAGAAATGCACCACAAGAGCTCAATAACAAAGTGCTTACCAACAATAAAATGTAGTTTTTCATGGCTGTATCGGTTGACGGTTGAATCTAAGTACCGTACAAATTTGAATTGGCCTCTCCTATTCTCAATACCTTTTTTGGTGAACACAGGAAAAAATAAGTTGAAAGAAGGGAAAGAGGGTTTGAAAAAGCCTTGGAAAAGATATTTCCCTTTTTAATTTCTCTTTTAACAACTTTTAAGAGGCCTCTTTCGTCGGCTTTCTATCGAATTTACTAATTTTGGCACGGCTTTCGTAATTGGAAGTGATTAGTACGTATCGAAATGCTCGGTACTTTCACTAAGAACTCAAGACTTTTCACATTTCTCAACCTCATTCATGTCTAAATTCAATCGAATCAACACCCTTACCGGCTGGCTCGTATTTGCAGTAGCACTGGTCACTTACGTACTTACCGTAGAGCGAACAGCCAGTTTTTGGGACTGCGGCGAGTTTATCGCCTGTTCTTACAAACTTCAGGTACCTCACCCACCCGGTGCTCCTCTATTCTTACTCATTGGTCGTTTATTTTCGATGCTTGCCATGGGCGACGTCACTCAGGTGGCTTACTGGGTCAATATGGTATCGGTACTGTCCAGTGCATTTACCATTTTATTCCTTTTTTGGAGTATCACCTTGTTAGCGCGTAAAATTGTCGGTTCAAAAGATGAAGACCTTGATTTGGGGGCTACCATTGCCGTCATTGGTGCAGGTTTAGTAGGAGCTTTAGCGTATACCTATTCAGATTCATTTTGGTTTTCGGCTGTGGAAGCCGAGGTGTACGGTCTTTCCTCCTTTTTTACTGCCATCGTTATTTGGGCGGTATTAAAATGGGAACGCATCGAAGACGATGCAGCCGCGAATCGCTGGTTGATTTTCACCTTTTATTTGATTGGTTTATCCATTGGCGTTCACTTATTGAACTTAGTTACCCTTCCTGCTTTAGCTTTGGTTTACTACTTCAAAAAACACAAGCCCACCCTTTGGGGCGGTATCATGGCATTTGCAGGTGGCTTGGTCGTTTTGATGATTATCAACTCCGGGGTCATCGTATGGCTTCCTTCGACAGCAGGGAAATTTGAAATTTTCTTTGTCAATACCCTCGGAATGCCTTTTTCCATGGGAATTGTGTTCTTTTTGGTTTTGTTTGTCGGTACGTTGATTTGGGGAATTCAGTATACTGCCAAAAAAGAAAAAGAAATATGGAACGTTGCTCTTTTGGCTTTCGCTTTCGTATTGATTGGCTATTCTTCCTATTTTCTGGTGTTGGTTCGTTCCAATTTCAATCCTCCCATCAACGAAAACGACCCAAGCGATGTAATCAGTTATGTGTCTTATCTCAAACGAGAGCAATATGGAAGCCGTCCGCTGATGTTTGGTCCGGTATTTACTGCCCGCCCCGTTAACTCAGAACGCGGTGAGCCTATTTACCGCAAATCCAACGGTCGCTATATCGTAGCTGATTATCGTCCTGAGTACGTGTATGAGAAAAACCAGCAAATGTTGTTTCCTCGTGTACACAGCAATCAAATGAATCACCCGCAGTTGTACCGCGATAAGTTGGGACTGGCCGAAGGTCAAAAACCAAGCATGGGCGACAACCTATCATTTTTCTTCTCGCATCAGTTAGGGCACATGTATTGGCGTTATTTCTTATGGAACTTCGTAGGTCGTGAAAGCGACGAAGAAGGCGCCGGCGGACTGCGTCCGTGGGATACGAGTGCGGGATTGCCCGATGTACTGGCTAACAACCGTGCTCGTGATAACTTCTACATGATTCCGTTTTTGTTAGGTTTACTGGGTATTGTAGCCCAAGCGTTCCGTCGTCGTCAGGATTTATTGGTGACAGGACTGTTGTTTATGATGATGGGAATCGCCTTAGTGGTTTATCTCAATTCTCCACCGGTCGAGCCTCGCGAACGTGATTATATCTATGTAGGGTCATTCTATATTTTTGCGATTTGGATTGGCTTGGGAGTCATATTCATTTATGATTTCTTAACCAAAGTTGTTCCATCCGCTTCGGCCCGGGCAAGTATAGCTACTGTCCTTGGTCTATCCGCTCCGCTTTTAATGGGCGCAAAAGGCTGGGATAATCACGACCGCAGTCACCGTTATCACTCGGTAGATTTTGCCAAAAACTTACTTAACTCCTGCGCTCCAAACGCAATTTTATTTACGGGAGGTGACAATGACACATTCCCTCTGTGGTATGTACAGGAGGTAGAAGGCTTCCGTACTGACGTGCGGGTGTGTAACCTAAGTTTGTTGGGAACAGACTGGTACATTGGTCAAATGAAACGCAAAACCTACGAATCTGAGCCGTTGCCGATTTCGTTGGATTATGAAAACTTTGCCGCCGGCAAAAACGACATTGTTCCTTTCTATGAAATGCCTGCCGTTAAAAACGGTATCAACCTCAAAGAATACATGGCGTTGGTAAAACAAAACAATGCCGCGATTCAGGTGCCGCTTACCAGTGGTGAAATGACCAGCATTCTGCCTTCTTCAGTGTTGGTATTGGGAATTAACCCTGAGCAGGTGAAGAAAATGAATATCCTAAAGCCTGAATTGGCATCGTTTGTAAAAGATACCATGCAATGGACAATGGGTAAACGTGATTTGTACAAGTCTGACTTAATCATGTTGGACATCATCGCCACCAACGACTGGAAACGCCCCATCTATTTCTCAGGTACTTTAACCAACGAAAACTATCTGAATTTGAAAGAATTCATGCAGTTGGAAGGCTATGCTTATCGCTTGCTGCCTGTACGCGTTCCGGGTGCTTCAGACGGTTATGTCAATACCGACATCATGTCTGACAACCTTACGAAGAAAACGTTTTGGCGCGAATTAGACAATGCCAATACCTACTACGATGGTACGTTTAAGGGCTCTCCAGCTTTCTCTGCCCGCATTGCTTTCATGCGTTTGGTAGATCAGTTGATTCGTGAAGGAAAAACGGACAAGGCAAAAGCGGCGCTTAATTTCATTTTGACCAAAATGCCTGACAAAACGATTCCGTACGATCAGATTTCTGCCAATTACATCAGCTATTTATTCACATTGGGAGAAACAAAAAAAGCTCTTGACATAGCCAATGTGATGGGTAGTCGTGCTGAATCAATGCTGAAATACAACGTTCAGAATCACTCCAATCAAGACAGCAATATCCAATTGTATATACTGCAAACTCTCGCCAATGCATGTCGCGAAGGGAAACAGGAAGCCGCTGCCAAAAAATACGAAGGATTGTTGCAACAATACATGACAGCGTTGGGAGGATAGAACATCTCTGAATCCAAAGTTAAAAAGTCCATAGTCCACGGTTAATACGAAAACTGTGAGCTATGGACTTTTTCTTACAACTTGTTGTCAATTAGAATTTTAACTGTAAACCGTAAACTGCTTACGATTTACTCGCACCCCAAAACAGCAACGCCCAGCCTACAATCATCAATGTGCCGCCAATTGGTGCGACGGCCCCAAATACTTTAATCCCTGTGAAACAAATGGTGTAAAGAGCCCCCGAGAAAATAATCACTCCCGCGAGCATCCCATATCCCGCCCAATTGTACCACTTAGCAGAAAGTACTGAAGCATTTTGCAATAAAATACTTATCAATACTAATCCCAGTGCATGATAAAACTGGTATTTAACGGCGGTTTCAAACGTATCCATCCGTCCCGAAGCTTCGAGCATTGGTTTAAAAGCATGAGCTCCAAAAGCTCCTACTACAACTCCCAGTGCGCCTAATATAGCCCCTGCCTGTAGAAAAAATTTATTCGTCATGGTTTTTGTATCTATGTGTTTTGTACTTTTATTATTACTGAATATTTGATTCAAAAATAGACTACTTTATTTAAAAATCCGTTTTTAACCTAATTTTGCATTTAAAACAGGCATTACTCTTACAACAAACTGATGAGCTTTTCCGCTTTCCTTGCTCTTTGGCAGCATCGCTACCGTAAGTATTCCTATATCACAAGGCAATACATAGCAGCAGCAGGCACTATTTTACGCTTTGGAGCCCTGAAAATCTCGTTCTTGGGTCGGAAGAAACTTATCGCTATTATCCGTACTGAGCATTTTGGTGATATTGTTGCTGCGGAACCCATTGCCCGTCAGGTACGTGAGTTGCATCCAAATGACTATATTGTTTGGGTAGTTCGTCCTGTATTTCGCGAATTGGTAGAACGACATCCCGCAATTGATGAAGCATGGTCTCAAACTTCCGTTTTACGACGTCTTTTGGTCTGCCAGTCAGGAGTTTTCGACAAAATTTACAATATAGAATTTTGGCAAAGTAATCAGGATCCCATTAGCGGTCATGTACATTTTAATGCTGTAGCCGCGCGAAAAGATGTTACCGTATTCAATTATTTCAACAAAGGTAACTTACTTACTATTTTTCAATTATGTGCCGATTTACCCCTAAAAGATGACACTCCTCGCCTATTTATTTCCGACTCTGACCGTCTCAAAATTGAAGCATTAGACCTTCCCAAAAAATTAGTTGTAGTGCATTGTAGCTCCAATTACCCGGCCAAAGATTGGTCGGTGCCTAATTGGGAAAATTTGATTCTGTGGCTAATTGAAAAGAAGGGGTATAGTGTAGCAGAAATTGGTTTGAAAAGTAATAACAGTGTCAAACATCCTAACTATTTCAATCTTTGCGGACAGTATTCCATTCTCCAAACGGCCGAAATCATTCGTCGCGCTGAGTATTTCATAGGAATTGACAGCGGCCCTGCTCATTTGGCGAATGCCGTAGGGACTTACGGCATCCTGCTGTTTGGAAAACTCAATACTTTTGACACGTATATGCCCTACTCAGGGGATTATCAAAATACAAAAAATGCCCGACTTATTTCAAAAACCGGAAAGACCTGTTCCGAGTTAGAATACGAATGGGTAAAGGACTGGATTGAACCAATACTTGCCAAAACAACCAATGAAGTTTCTGTTTAACAGGATATTTGGCAATCAGTGAGTTAAGCACAATGTTAAATTTTTGTTACTCAAACCTTGTTTAGAATCGCAAAATTTGGGTTATCATTGTAGTTGATTTTATACCATGGATAACGATAAGCCTCATAATTTTCTCCGAAAAAGCACCACAGCCAACAACCCACGGGCTACTAACAGCAACCGTTGGTTGGAATCAGGTGCAGGTATGGGGAAGTTACCACCTCAGTCAATTGAGTTGGAAGAGGCTGTATTAGGTGCGTTAATGATAGAGAAAGATGCCCTCAACTCTGTCATTGACATTTTGAAGGCCGACAGCTTCTACAAAGAGTCGCACCAACGGATTTACAATGCCATTATCACCCTTTTTACCAATTCAGAACCAATTGATTTATTGACGGTTACTACTCAATTACGTCAGTTAGGAGAATTGGAAATCGTTGGGGGCGCACAATACATAACGGCACTTACCACCAAGATAAATTCAGCGGCCAACATCGAATACCACGCCCGTGTCGTAGCTCAATCGGCTATGAAACGGGAAATGATTACGGTGGCTTCCAAAATTTTGCAGGATGCGTTTGAAGATACAACCGACGTATTTACGTTGTTGGATGCAGTAGAACAATCGTTGTTCAAAATTTCGGAATCAAACATCCGCAAGAATTACGCCGACATGAGTACGCTCATGACAGAGGCACTTCGGGAATTGGAACGCCGTCGCGAACAGAAAGACGGTCTGACAGGTGTTCCTTCCGGCTTTACGCAATTAGACCGCCTTACTTCTGGCTGGCAACCTACTGAATTAATTATTCTGGCCGCCCGGCCCGCGATGGGAAAAACTGCGTTTGTGGTTTCTTCTTTGCGCAATGCTGCGGTAGATTTTAATATCCCCGTCGCTATCTTCTCCTTGGAGATGTCGGCCATTCAGCTCGTAAATCGTATGATTTCGGCAGAAGCGGAAATTGACAGTGAAAAACTGAAAAAAGGAACGCTTGCCCCGCACGAGTGGACTCAATTGCACCAACGCATTGACCGTCTGATGCGCGCTCCTATTTTTATTGACGATACACCGGCGCTTTCGATTCTTGAACTTCGCGCCAAATGCCGCCGTCTCAAGCAACAGCACGATATTCAGATGGTCGTTATTGACTACTTGCAGTTGATGCAGGGAGACGGGGGAAAAGGGGGCGGAAACCGCGAACAGGAGATTGCCTCTATCTCGCGAGCGCTCAAAAATTTAGCTAAAGAACTGAACGTACCCGTTATCGCTCTGTCACAGTTGAGTCGGGCGGTAGAAACTCGTGGCGGCGATAAACGCCCGCAATTGTCTGACTTACGTGAATCTGGGTCAATTGAGCAGGATGCTGACATGGTAGCGTTTTTGTATCGTCCAGAATACTATGGCTTTACTCAGGATGAAGCAGGAAATTCCGTTCAGGGAATCGGTGAGGTAATTATGGCTAAAAACCGTAGTGGTTCGCTCGATACCATTCAATTGCGCTTTATAGGTAAATACACTAAGTTTACTGACTTGGACGGTTACTATTCTTCCAATCCGTCCGGTGGAGGCAGTAATTCGTCGTTTGGCGGAGAGTCCAAAGCTTCCCTGGCAGCTTCTTTTGATGCACAGCCACCGGCAGCAGGCGGTACATTCCGCAGTAAAGCCAATGACCTCGGCGGCATGAATTTTCCACCGCCTAACCCTTCGGAAGAACCTCCTTTCTAAAATTCCGTTAGTTATAAATTCACTCTGCTACTTTTGTTAAAATTCGTTTTTAACTTAGATGAGTATGGGACTATTTGAGTGGATTGGGGAATCAATGAACCCGAAGCCAATGGGTTCAATCGAAAAAGAAACGGATGTACCTAAACCGCCGTACAACTTTTGGGGATGGGTCTGGGGAGGAGTTGCAACGCTGACTACGATTTTTATTTATTACAAAGTAGTTTTCGAAGGAATTACTCTACAAAATTGGCAAGGGAGAAGTCCGTTTTTCATTGTAATCAGCCTTTATCTGTTCGCTTCCTTTTGGATTGCAGTCAAACCAAATTATGAAAACGTGGGCTGGCTGGGAGGATTAATCAATCATCCTTTTCGTATTTCTGACAACTTCAATCGCAGTTTAATTTTCCTTCAAATTCTCTTACTTCCCGGAAAATTACTGAGCCAAGGAATGGTTGTCTTTTGGAAATTGTTACAGCAAAATAGACTATAATACGATGTGCATTAACCTGAAATCCTTCAACGAATCGTTTCGTGACTGGAATCAAAAAGGAGAAGAAGAACAGTTTTGGTGGTATGGAGAAAATTACTTTGAAATTCCCTCTAAAAAGCTCGACACTCTGAATTCTAAACTCGACATTATTTCCGCGCCATCAATACCACTTGAAGTTGTTTCGAGCCCCGCCGTAGGAACTGACTTCCATGACCAACGAACCGACCCACAAGTCCACCTCGACTTTGATGGGAACCTTGTTGGCGTCGTCGGAAACCCAAATACGGATTGAGTTTTCGCCCTTAAACAACTCATTATTAGGAAGAATAGGAATGATTTTGAGCGATTTAATTCGCCCGAATTTAGTTTTCACCGTATCTTTTCCCTTGTATTTTACCTTCAATTTATAGACCGAATTTTCAAAAAAGGTCGGTACATCTACCACTTCATTGGGCGCGAGTTTTGTAAAATCTAACGTCCTTAAATAAAAATATCCACTGATGGCATCTTGGATGTGATTGGGAACTTCAAACTTTTTCGTACCGTTTTCGTCCGTTACTACCGCATCATCCGTATCGTGATTAAAAAGCGTGGTTTCTACTTTGCGATAGTTATTTTCCTGAATATTTCGATAGAATTTATGAGATACAATGGCCGACGTATCCGTCCACGACTGCCATTCATCACGCACTTTTGCAAACCAACTGAATGCTCCGAGCGTAGTGCCGACTATATTAATTTTATAGCAGGGTCGACCATTAATGTATTGAATCTGCGGACTGACATCCACCACTGCATTGGCCGCGTTGAAGATTCCGTAATGTACGCGATATTCCAAATGCTCTCCCGCTCCAAAACTTGTTTGCGCCACACGGCGGTACGAATCTTTGGTGTGGAAAGCGGTAATAGTACTAATCAATATAATCAATACAACACGTAAAAGCATACCAAAGGCAGTATAGATTCTCTGATTTTATTGTCTCACCCATAATTACGAGAAAAAGAAGATAGAAGTTCAAATCATTGCCTAAAACGAGGTTGGATAGTTCCTTTTTAAATACGAAAGATAACGCTGAAAATCACCTTTAAACTTGTTTTCAAAGTCTTCCTTAAACTGATTTTGTTTGGAATGATACGTGAGATATCCAATAAAGAACGCATTGTTGGGGAGTTTCTTGCTACGCCAAGCGTATTTTTTACCGACGAGCCCTCCCAAAAGCGTATCAGAATTCATCACAATTTTCCGAATTGCTCTTGATTTGAAGGTGTCCTTTTGCGCTGTAGTTAGATTGACAGACAGGCTTTTATACAAACTATCCAGTTGTTTTGCACCACGAACGATGTGCTGACTGATCGCATCATTGTATTGCTTTCGAAACTCGTATTTTTCGAGCTGCGGAGAGTTTTTACCGTATTTAGCCGTTAAAAATTGAACGGCACCGTAGTCGCCTACAAAATTGGCTAAGTTTTCGTTGAGTTCGAGATTGTCTTTTACAAACAACGTTCCATGCGTCATTTCGTGAATGATGAGATTAGCCAAACTCCCTTCCCCACGATACAACATAGACGATAAAACCGGGTCTTTGAAAAAGCCTAACGTACTCCAAGCCGAAACTTCGTTGATTTGCGTATCATTTCCTTCTGCGATAAGCGCCTGTTCTTCGCTCTGCGCACGCGTACTATCAAAAAAACCTTTGTAGGCAAAGGTCCCAATGACGGGAAAACGCCATTCCTTCGGCACTAATTTGTATTTTTCAGAAGCCGTAATTACCCATAAAATCGGTTTGCCTTTTTGATCAAAAAATTCAGTGTAACTACCCGAAGAATCCAGCCCGAGCGAATCGACGGCAAACTGTTTTATTTCCCCAATGAGTCGCAACCGTTGCTTGAGTGAATCAGGCAACGCAGGGTCTTGTAAAACTTCCGAAACAGGGCGGGTATTAAACAAAATATGGAGTTGTCCTTTTGCCTGCATATAGCCGTAGCTGACCAATTCGCGGTAATAAATACCAAGAATTACCATAACGACTAAGAAAGCAAAAAGGATTTTTTTGAACATGGTGTTAATCTATATAGCTTGAAGGTAACTTTTTAACTCGCCTAAAAGTGAGTGATTTAGATCAAAAATATCTTTCCCTTGCTCCGTAATTACTTCATGCGGGCGCTTTTCTGCATTTTTTAGTTGCTTCTTTGAGGCATTACTTCGTAAATAATAATTAACCCACTGTTTAGTAAAATCAAGCATTGTTTTATCCGTTTTTTCAACAACACAGCGATTCATTACTTCTAAACAGTCACATTCTACACAATATTTTATTGCTATTTTTTTGAGAAGTATATCCAAGTTACCTGAACCTGTTTCATCCTGTATAAGAAAGCAAGAGACATCAATTGTTACATTTTCGCCTGAGATTGATGTCGAAATTGTAGCGTGAGTAGCTACTTCCATCAAATTTGGGGAAACAGAAAAAGCCCTTTCAAAAGAGTTGTTAATGAGCTGTAAACTTTTGTCTTTACCTCCGTTTGGGCTTTTGGGGGTATCTATATCAACTATAACAGAAATGTGTTGTAACTGGGCATAACGAGTCAACAGTTCTCTTTTCAGCATTTCTATTTTTTCCGGAAGAGCATCTTTACCTCGTTTTTCCTCGCCGTCAGTTCCAACAAAGTTATGTAAATGGTCTATTTCAGTGGGATTAATGGGGACTGTCTCTGTATTTGTAATAGTAAGAGAATCAAGAATTAGTTTAATAAATGCCGCATCGTTTGGGCTTTCTACAATAATGAGATTCTGAATCATGGCTTATTCTCCCCGAAATGATTGTTTATTAGCAATTGCATAAGCAAGGGCGTCTTCAGATAAAGAGTTAGCTACTATTTCATTGCTTCTTTGACTTCTAAACATTTCAAAATAAGAAATATCATTTCCTATGCGCTCTTTTAGAGAAGTATCGTTAAATGCTTTAATCATTTCAAGGCTATGCGAAACAGCAAAAATTTGGACTCTAAATTCTTTGGCTAAAATAAACAGTTTTTGCCATAAATCGTGTTGATGGGTATAGTGAATGCCATTTTCAATTTCATCAATTAATAGCACACAATTTGGATTATTAGCGATTCTGATGACAATATCCACTACTTTATTTAAGGCATCCCCAAACATGCCAATGGGCATGGGGATTTCTCCATTCCTTTTTAAATGTAGCTTTTTACCCACTATATCAATTTTCTCAATTTTTTTGTCAATGAGCTGTAGCGCTTCTAATACTACTTTGTCGCGTCCTTGATATAACAAACGCTCAAAGTTTTCCGCCAATTTTTCAGCTAATTGTTTAAATCCAGCAGGAACAAAATGGGTATAAAAGATGGGAGCGGGTAATCCTCCATCAACTCCAAACTTTTTCTCTCCTTTACGCGCATTAATTCTCATAGCAGGCTCAGGATTTATTTTTTTAGGAGATATTCTATATGATATTAAAGATGATTGGATAATTTCTCCTACCGAGCTATTATCTTCAATTTTAATAATATCTTGTGGTGCTATTTCTAAATCAATTCTTGGCTTTTTGTAGGTGTCTTTACAAACAAATCTACCACCAAATGTACTTCCATCGGCAGTAGCTGTGATTCTTATTTCTACCTCTTTTTGGTAATTGTAAAAAAGGCTATTCCATGTCCTTTCGGGAAGTAAAGCATCCCCATACTCGCCTCTCAACTTTTGCTGCAAAAATATAATTGACTGGGAATGAGGAGAATTAGCAAGGAATATAGCTTCTAATAGAGCTGTTTTTCCAGCATTATTTTGTCCTCCAATTAAATTTATTTGCGAAAACCCTTCGATGTGTGTTTTATGAAAACACCTAAAATTTTCAATATCTATACCTCTAATCATATCTTTTTGTTTTAAAGCAAATATAGAGAAGTATAGGCTTCATTGTATTTTTTATGACTAATGATTGATTACACTGCCACTCTCTTCCCGTACCACGAAGTCAAAATCTGTTTTAATTGCTTGTACTCAATCAAAAATCCGTCGTGACCATACAGAGAGTCAATCTCCTGGTATTCAGCATCAGGAATATGTTTGGTTAAGAATTTTTGCTCACTTGGCTGAAACAAAATGTCAGAGCTGATTCCTACGACGAGCGTATGCGCTTTTACCTGTGCAAGCGCATGAATGATACTGGGACGATTACGCCCTACATTATGTAAGTCCATCATGCGAGAAAGCGACCAATAGGAAAAAGCATTAAAACGATTCGCTAATTTATCACCCTGGTATTTCTGGTAAGTAGCCGCCCTAAAATTATCCGTCTGCTCATTGCTGTCACGGGCTTGGGTAAAATCGTAGGTATCGTAGTTGCGATACGAAAGAAGCGCTATAGAGCGGGCCACTTTCATTCCCTCCATACCTGCATCGGGACGCTCTTCTGACCAAGTTGGGTCGGCTTTGATGGCCAAACGTTGGGATTCGTTGAAGGCAATTCCCCACGGAGAATGTACGGCATTAGTTGCAACCAAGACCAGATTTTCAATCAAATCAGGATTAATTATCGCCCATTCTACGGCCTGTTGCCCTCCCAAAGAGCCTCCTACGAGGGTATGAATACGGTTTATCCCCAGTTCTTCCCGTAGCAATTCAAAAGCATAAATAGTATCACGAATGGTAATATCCGGAAAAGTACGATAGTACGGTTTTCCCGTTTTTGAATTGATACTCAAGGCATTGGTAGAGCCATAATGTGAGCCTAATACATTGGCACAAATGATAAACCAATCTTTGGGATCGTAGTGTAAACCATTGCCTACCAGGCCATCCCACCAATCTGTCGGGTCAGAACTGCCTGTCAGAGCGTGACAAATCCACAAAACATTGCTACCCTCTGCATTCAAGGTGCCGTGGGTAGTATAAGCCAATTGAAAGCCCGACAATTCGCCGCCTAACTCCAATGGAAAAGTATAAGGATATTTAAACGTATGTAAAGCCAAAATTTCAAATTTGGTTTAGTTGACTTATTCTCCCGCAGACTTCGCCGGTTGCTCATCTGCGGGAGTTTTACAGTGTATTTTTTAAGCAATTGCCGCAAATGCCTGTTCAAGGTCAGCCTTGATGTCATCAATGTGTTCAATTCCTGCTGAGATACGCAACAACCCGGCCTCTACACCTGCCGTAGCCTGTTCTTCCGCCGAAAGTTGTGAGTGAGTGGTACTTGCGGGGTGAATGATAAGCGTTTTGGAATCTCCCACATTGGCCAAATGACTGATCATTTGAAGTGAATTGACAAAATTATCAGCAGCCTCTTTGCCTGCTTTCAACTTGAATGAAAATACCCCGCCAAAACCGCGTGTCAGGTATTTCTTGGCCAACTCGTGGTATTTGCTGCTCGCCAAGCCCGGATAGTTTACATAATCAACGGCAGGATGTGATTCCAGCCACTGAGCAAGCGCCAAGGCATTCTCGCAGGTACGCTCAACGCGAAGAGAAAGCGTTTCTAAGCCCTGCAACAACAGGAATGAATTGAAAGGACTTTGGGCCGGACCCCAATCACGCAACCCTTCCACCCGCGTGCGAATGATGAACTGAATGTTGCCGAAAGGTCCGCCAATTCCAAACACATCATTCAGAACCAAACCGTGGTAACTTGGCGAAGGAGACGTAAACTGCGGATATTTGCCATTTCCCCAATTGAAAGTTCCGGCATCCACAATGACACCGCCCATGGTAGTCCCGTGTCCGCCAATCCATTTAGTAGCCGATTCAACCACGATGTGTGCACCCCACTTGATAGGCTGACAGATAGCCCCGCCTGCGCCAAAAGTGTTATCAACAATGATGGGTAAATCATACTTAGCGGCTAACTGCGCAAAAGCATCAAAATCAGGCACATTGAATCCCGGGTTACCGATGGTTTCTAAATAAATGGCTTTGGTTTTGTCATCAATGAGTTTTTCAAAACTTTCTACGTTGTCGCCATCAGCAAAACGAGCATCTACGCCAATGTTTTTGAAGGAATTTTTAAACTGGTTGTAAGAACCTCCGTACAAAAAAGAAGTTGTCACGAAGTTATCACCTACGGTTGTGATGTTGTTGATGGCCAAAAACTGCGCTGCATGTCCCGATGCCACTGCCAGTGCAGCTACCCCGCCTTCCAAGGCTGCAATGCGTTTCTCAAACACATCGTTGGTTGGGTTCATAATACGGGTATAGATGTTACCAAACTCTTTGAGTGCAAACAGATTAGCTCCGTGTTCAGAACTGTTGAAAGCATAGGCTGTTGTTTGATAAATGGGTACAGCACGAGCATTGGTGGTGGGATCAATTACCTGTCCGGCATGTTGTTGTAAAGTTTCAAAACGTAAATCTGACATGGAGTGTAATGATTATTGGTTAGAAAATAGTATAAAATACATGGCATTTCTCAACGGAAACATTTCCGTCGAATTCAAACTATTTGAACACAAATTGATACGCCCAAGGCGCATTCTTTTTTCCGGGAATCTTAACATGAGTGTTTCGATTTATATGCCCCAATTGCTCAGGTAGGAATTAGCACCTTATTTCTTCTGTTTGGAAACAGGTTGCCAGAGGTTCATGGAGCCTATTCTCTCCCCTCTTCTGTATAAATCAATCGCTGTGCGAATGTGAAGCAACTGACTTGATGGGACAATATTACGGCACAGGTAGCGAAATCCAAAATTATTTGCTAAAAAACTAACCGGCTTAAGTGAAACCAACGAGTCTTCCTTGTAAATTTGTACTCAAATCTTTACCCTCTGTATGATTTATCGGTTCAAGAAAGAAAACGCGTCCAGGCGTCCGGGCGCTATTACGATTGGTGATGCCATTGGTAAGATGCTGGACACCTACCGCCTGCGTCCGCAATTTGACGAATCTTCGGTGAAAGCGTATTGGGAAAAATTAGTAGGGCACGAGATTGCCTCCCGCACCAATACCATTTATGTTAAAGACAAAGTACTGTTTTTGCAGTTAAACTCTGCTCCCCTGACTAATGAATTGGTAATCGCTAAACGCAAACTTATTGAATCGCTCAACAAAGAATTTGGCTATGAGTTGATTACGGACATGGTATTTATTTAAGTACCTCCTTTTCTGACTATTCCTAACCTCCTTTACTTTAGCCCAAGTTTATTGGGTTTTCTTCAAATTTCAGATTACACTTTTTGGTAAATTCCAATACCGAAGTATGCGCTGTCAACACTTTCGTTTTAGCATCGGCTTGCCCTCTAAGCGTATTTGAAATAAGCGCTCGGCACACTCTTTTTTGCACATCTTTCAGTAAAGCCTGAAGCCTGAATTTACTTTTCAGGCAGCTTCAAATTAAACAAGGGAGAATTTTTATTTAAACAAACTCCTAATATTCAATAGGTTACAAAAATTTTAAAATATATTTCAGAAAAAATAGTACCCTTTTAAATCTATTTGAAGTGTTACTCCCGTAAGTCTGTTTGTAATTCAAAGTTCAACATAACAATCAAAACAAATTACAAACAATCATGAAAAAATTAGCAATGTTATTCGTCTCTGCGTTTATTATTAACGCTTCTTTCGCTCAGGACAAAATGGAAAAAACGGTAGAAGTTGGTGGCGCTCCGATGTATCCTTCTAAAAACATCATCGAAAATGCCGTTAATTCTAAAGACCACACAACTTTGGTAGCAGCCGTAAAAGCAGCAGGTTTAGTAGAAACGTTACAAGGGGCTGGACCATTTACCGTTTTTGCCCCTACCAACGAAGCCTTCGGTAAATTACCTGCCGGAACGGTTGAAACTTTAGTAAAACCCGAAAACAAAAAAACATTGACCACCATTTTGACCTACCACGTAGTAGCCGGTAAAATGGATTCAAAAGCAATTGCAGAAGCTATTAAAGCCGGTGGCGGTACCGCTACGCTGAAAACAGTATCAGGTGGCACTCTCAAAGCGATGATGAAAGGTAACAAATTGATACTGACCGACGAAAAAGGCGGCATGTCAACTGTAACCATCAAAAATGTGTATCAAAGCAACGGTGTGATTCACGTAGTGGACACCGTTTTGATGCCAGGAATGGCGGGATAAACCCCCAAATGGTAACAGCCTCAGAAACAAAACAAGTGGCGGCTGGTGGATAACTTCATCAGCCGCTATTTTTTTAATCCTTTTCTATCAACCGCTATGTCGTCCAAAATTGTCTTTAAGCATCCGCTTGCCACTCGTTGGATGCACTGGCTCAACTTTCCGATTTTAACTATTATGATTTGGAGCGGCACACTGATTTATTGGGCAAACGACGTGTATGCACTTCAAATCGGAAACTTCGTTTTATTCAAATTTTTTCCTGAAGTGGTTTACAAGTGGTTCAACATTCCGTACCGATTAGGTGAGGGCATGGCCTATCACTTTGTATTTATGTGGGCTTTTATGCTCAACGGTTTTCTATACGCGTGCTATACGCTGATTTCGGGTGAATGGCGCGACTTGATTCCACAAAAAGGAGCATTACGGGAAAGTTGGCAAGTGGTATTACATGATTTGGGAGTGCGCAAACAACTCCCACCGCAAAGCAAATACAATGCCGCCCAACGCGTATCTTACAGCGCGATTATCGTGATGGGTTTCGGAAGTGTACTGACGGGCTTCGCCATCTACAAACCCGTACAATTAGGCTGGCTTACTGCCCTTTGCGGAGGGTATGAAGTAGCCCGCGCGGTGCATTTCATCCTGACAATTGGCTATGTGTTGTTCTTCTTTGTGCATTTAATTCAAGTCATTCGGGCAGGTTGGAATAATTTCAGGTCGATGGTAGCAGGTTTTGAAATTGTTAAAGAGAAAGAAGTAACTGACATTTAGGCGTTGTTTGTCGGACATAAACAACGGCTGAACATTAAATTCCATGACCCATGAAAGAAATCAAAATTGAAGAAAAGGAAGTTTCAAAATATACCCGCCGCAGTTGGCTGGCTTTTGTAAATCTCTTTGTGCTTTCCGGTGCGGGCATAGCTGGTTGGCGTGGGCTCAGCACACAACCATTGGACGGCGGTATTTTAGGAGGGATTCCTACGCCGTTGCGCAAAGGACTGGAAACCAACGAAAAACTCTTTCGAAGCACTTTCAATAACCTGAAGTTGATAAAAGAATACCCAAAAAGCGAAGCCGCCAAAAAGGTACGGGTAAACGGAGCCGTTGGATTAGAGGAGGCTTCCTTTGAACCCACTCAATGGACTCTGGATTTACAAAAAGCGGACAACAAGTCGCAGTCTATTACGCTCGTAGAACTCAAAAAGCTGCCCAAAACCGAAATCATTTACAATTTTAAGTGCATTGAAGGTTGGAGTCAGATAAGTTGGTGGGGAGGAGTACGTTTTGTCGATTTCTGCAACCATTTCGGTTTGAACAAAGAAGCCCAAATGCAGTATGTCGGTATGTGTACCCCCGACCAAGAGTATTACGTGGGCATAGATAGGGAGAGCGCTCTGCATCCGCAAACCATTTTGGCCTACGAAATGAACGGAAAGCCGCTCATTGCCGAGCACGACGCTCCCTTACGACTCATCATTCCTATAAAATACGGAGTCAAAAGCCTCAAGCGAATCGGGAGTATTTATTTCGACAACGAAAAACCTTCCGATTATTGGGCCGAACGAGGCTATGATTACTACATAGGTCATTAAGTAAGTAAAGTCTCCCCTCACAGGGGGAGCCGCGGCGGCGGACCGTTTTAGTGGGGGTTTATTAAAACAAATTCCCCTGCAATCCTCCTTTTTCAAATTCAATCAACCATTTTTTTCGCCAAAGCCCACCTGCATATCCCGTTAAACTTCCGTCTGAGCCAATGATACGGTGACAGGGTACAATGAGCCAAATCGGGTTTTTCCCATTGGCGGCTGCTACGGCGCGAATGGCTTTTTCGTCGCCTATACGACGGGAAAGTTCTAAATAGGACATCGTACGACCAAAAGGCACATTCAACAGTTCTTCCCAAACCCGCTTTTGAAACTCGGTTCCCTTCGGATTGAGTTTCAAATCAAAAACGGTTCGTTTCCCCGCAAAATAATCAGCCAATTGTTGGACACCAATCGCTAAATCATCGGGAATCGAAACAAAATCGGAAGGAATACTATCATTGGTAATACTGACAATTTGAAGACCATCGGCATCTCCTTCTATGTAAGCGGTACCGAGGGGTGTTTGCAAATACGCAACAGACATGGGGTTGATTTGATAAAATTTAAATAAAAATAGGAAACTCTTGCATTGAATTGTAATTTTGTGGCCTAATAATTGAAATTTTATTAGTTAATCAAACAAAATTAACTCATGTCTGCTGTTATCGAAACGGCCGGTTTATTGGCCGACCGCATTAACGCTCTGGAAGAATCCTCTACTCTGGGGATGACCAAAAAAGCGCGTGAATTGGCCGCACAAGGTCATAAAGTTATTAGCTTGAGTGTCGGTGAGCCCGACTTCAAGACACCTAAGCACATTTGCGAAGCTGCCAAGCAAGCCATTGATGAAGGATATCATGGTTATTCACCCGTGGCAGGTTATGCTGATTTGCGTAAAGCGATTGCCGATAAGTTTAAGAACGAGAATAATATACATTGGAAAGCTGAGAATATCGTAGTTTCAACGGGAGCGAAACACTCCTTGGCCAACGTTATTCAGGTATTGGTCAATCCGGGCGAAGAAGTAGTTATTTTGTCGCCTTACTGGGTAAGCTATTCCGAAATGGTCAAATTGGCCGAAGGAAAATCCGTTGTTTCAGAAGGTAGTTTTGACAATGATTTCAAAGTAACTGCCGAACAATTGGAAGAAGCTATCACCGAACGTACTCGCATTGTGATGTTTGCTTCCCCCAACAATCCAACCGGCTCTGTATACAGCGAAGCAGAACTTCGGGCGTTGGGAAAAGTAATTGAAAAACACGAGCAGGTGTTTGTCTTGGCCGATGAAATTTACGAATACATCAATTTTACGCCCCAAGGACACTTCAGCATCGGTTCCATTCCCGAAATTCACGACCGCGTTATCACCGTCAACGGAGTGGCAAAAGGCTACGCCATGACCGGCTGGCGGATTGGCTACATTGGCGCTGCCAAGTGGATTGCCGACGGAGTGGAGAAACTACAGGGGCAAGTAACTTCAGGAACAGGTTCTATCTCGCAACGCGCTGCCTTGGCCGCCATTACGGGACCAAAAGACGCCGCCAAAGAAATGTGCGAAGCGTATGACCGTCGTCGGAAATTGGTGGTAGGTTTGTTGAAAGAAATCCCCGGTTTCAAAGTGAATATGCCGCAGGGAGCATTTTATGCTTTCCCCGATATTAGTTACTATTTTGGTAAAACCGACGGAAAAACACAAATCAACGACTCGGATGATTTCTGTTTATGGTTGCTCAACGTGGCTTTTGTAGCCACGGTAGCAGGTTCAGGATTTGGTGCTCCCAACTGTATGCGTATCTCCACCGCCGCTTCTGACGAAAACCTCATCGAAGCGTGTCGTCGCATCAAAGAAGCCGTTGCTACGTTGAAATAATTGACAAACAACAGGTTATTGCCTGTTAAAGTATAAATCAAAACTCCCGAAAGTAAGCACTTGGCTTCATTTTCGGGAGTTTTGATTTAGTATCTTTTCTCAGTTATCGGGTTCAATATGAATCAATACGTGTCCCAATTCCGGAATATCCTGCCGTAAAGTATCTTTCAGTTTATGGGCAATTTCGTGCCCCTGTTTCACGCTGATGTTAGCATCAACTGTCGCATGGAGTTCTACATGGTATTGCATCCCTGCTTTTCGGATAAAGCATTTTTCGGTATCTTCCACTCCCTCAACCGTCAGCGCCACTTTCCGAATTTCGTCAATCAGGTCATCGTACAGATGTTCGTCCATGATTTCTCCCAAAGCTGGCCGAAAAATGAGATAGCTGTTGAAAAGAATCAACCCCGAAGCAAACAAAGCAGCCCAATCATCGGCCGTCTCGTAGCCTTTGCCAAAATACAACGCAATGGAGATTCCAATAAAGGCGGCTACGGACGTAATAGCGTCACTTCTATGATGCCACGCATCCGCTTTTAGGGAAGAGCTGTTGGTCTCTTTCCCTTTCTTGGCAACGATCCTAAAGGAAATTTCCTTCCAAATAATAATAGCTCCCAGCACAATAAGTGTCCAGGATTTTGGCAATTCGTGGGGTGTGCCAATGTTAATGATACTTTCGTAAGCGATAATCGTAGCTGACGTAATCAAAAACCCAACCACCAAAAAAGTAATCAGCGGCTCTGCCCGCCCGTGTCCGTAAGGGTGGTTTTTGTCTGCGGGACGGCTGGCATATTTCAGCCCGAATAGCACTAAAAAAGAGGAAAATATATCGGTCGTTGATTCAATCGCATCGGCAATGAGTGCATAGGAGTTTCCGAAAACCCCGGCAAGCCCTTTAATGATTGCTAAAGCTGCGTTGCCAGCAATACTGAAATAAGCCGTCTTTATAGCTATTTGTTGGTGAGTTTGGGGCATGATTGCTTACTAAAGTTTTTCAAACGATGTGAAGGAGAGGAAATGGTATCACATTGAGCGAATATAGCTCATTTTAGATTGTTATTGCAATGACATCCTCTGTGTTTGTATCAAACATCAAGATTCCTTCCTGTTTATCGTCCAATTGCCCTACTAATGTTCCTTGGTTATCCCAAATAGCCGTTTTTCCTGCACTTACGAAATTATCACAGTGTCCTATGCAATTGGACATAAGCACCGTCATTGAATAATTTTTAGCAAGGTCGGATAAACTTTTGGCAGCTTTTTCAACTCCTTCGGCAGTTTTGGCCACACTTGTAAGATAGATTTCTGCACCGCTTTTATAAGCATTTGCCGAATGTTCAGGCACTGACAATTCATAACAAATAGCCAAAGCAATGTTGTTTTTATTGCCAATGAAGCTCACAGTGCTTTGCCCGCTGATAAAAAAAGGCTCTTCATCAGCGTGTAAATACTTTTTTGCATACAATTGTCGTGCTTGGTTTGGTTGACAAAGAATCATGCCAATGCTGATACCATTGTCATTTTTTATGGGCATTCCCACACCAATTGTTAGTTGATGAACATCACTGATTTCCTGAAAATCATCAAATCGACTGTCCTCCAAATGAGTAGCCAATTCTTGTGCTAACTCGGGTTCATAGCCGGTGATGGACAATTCAGGAAAAACGATGGTATCTGCTTTGTTAACAACAGCCAAGTCTATTAATTTTTTGTGTTGAGCAATATTCCGGTGAATATCTCCTTTGACAGGTCTCGTCTGTGCTACACAAATTTTCATTTTGATGACTATTTTGAAATACAGATTTTACATCAATCTATGCAAAAATCTCCATTTGTCCATTGTTTACGGGTTCCATTTCTTTGATAAAACTCTTCCATAAATTCAACGTTAAATTGAGATTGTATTTCTTGTTCAATATATCAAGTTCTGCCTGTAACCCTGCTCTATTAATACTTTGTGCTAATTCCAAAAGATCAATTCTCATTAATACATCTTTTGTAAAAGTCCTTTTAGCATCTGAGAAAGTAATTGATTTTAAAAAATTCATTGCTGTAGTAGAATTTAAAAGTATTAATGAGTAAACAGCAAACTCGACTTTGTCAAACCCTACTAAATAGCAAGTATCATCCAACATAACAGGCTTGTTATCTTGAGGTAAAATAAGTGTAAAATGAAAAGTTTTGTAAAGTCCTGAAATGGCAACTTTAAAAGGTTTGAAGGAATAGTCACCGATTCCGAATATTGAATACATAGGTTTATTAATATAAATACTTGATTTTCTTGCATTAAAATTGGCTTGATGTGCTTTCAAGTACTTATATGTTTCCGGATATTCCGTTTTTATATATGTAGTTTCCTGTCCAACTTTCATTTGAGTAACAATTGTAAATTTTCTTGTCTGATTAATTACGGTATTTTTAAGGTCAGAACTTTTAAGAATACCATAAACTAATCCTTCTTCTAATATTACTTCCTCATTCAGACCATTCACATAATTCCCATGTAAATTGTTGTCTCCCACTTTCTCTAATTCCATAACAGAAGAACAGTCATGTTTTAAACCTTGCCGCCAAATAAAAGGGCAATCACCGTCAATCTGTTTTGTGTGAATATATGAGTCAATATTTGAAACAAATTTATCAGCCACCCAACCAAATTTTAAATATGAATTTTCATTGTTATAAAAATCATATTCGTTGCAGTCAAAGGCAGGTTTAGAATTTAACTTACAATAAAACAATGCAGCCTCAACCGAAACATTAAACTCTTTTTTACTATCAATACATTGTTTTTCGATAGAAGCTATTTTATATTGGTTCCTGTTTTGATCAAAAATAATATTTTTAATTACCGAATTTTTAACCAAAAACAATAAATATCCATTCATGTTTTGAAAGGTTTTGATCATTGATAAAGTGATAAATTCAGCAATATCAAAATTTCCTTTCCCAGTCATAGCGTCTAAACCGCTATGATTTTTAAAATTTGTCTTTTTAGGTAGGTTTGTTGATTCAAGGCTTCCCAATTTAGAATTGGTTACCCAAGGTGGATTCCCGATTAATAAAATATTTTTTGTAGAATATTGTTTAGCTATCTGTTTAAAATCGAAGTCAAAGACATTACAATGAACAATTGAAATTTCGGGCTTATTTACATTTGGGTTAGCAAGAAAAAAGTCTATTATATTAAATTTAGTTTCCCAAACGTAAGGCTTATAGATTTCAACGCCAAAAATGTTTTCTACCTTCTTAAAATTTTGTAATGCTGCAATAATAAAATTGCCTTTACCACAGGTTGGTTCAACTATAATTTCAGGCGCAATATTCTTTGATGCCAAATGAAGTATTACTTTATTAGCTAAATCATGATTGGTTTGAAAATCACCATACTCTGCCCTGTCCGGTTCTTCAACACTATTATATGCAATTGAAATAATATCTTTCAATGTTTTTAACTCTTCGTTAGTATCAAAAAAATCTATGATACCAAATGCTTTATAAATTTTTTGATTTGACTCTTCGAAAGATATATCTTCTTTTAAATTTTCATCGAAAAAATCTAAAACTTGACGGTTAATATTGGCTTCAAAAATTTTCATCACTCCGGTTTATTATAACTTATAATCTTGTCAATACCTGAAATGTCATTTTTTAAATCTCTAATTCGAGAATACTGTAGTCTCCACTGAAGTGCGTTTGAAATAGTCAAATAGCCTATTGAAATTTCTGAGACTAATATAATTTGTGCAATTTGTTTTAGAGTAATCTCATCCGCAGGCAGTTTTATTCCTTCTAAAAATGACACCACATCGTCTTCATTCGCCCCGACCTTTTTCATTTCATTTAAAATGCTTGTTGTCGTAAAGTCAGCAGTTCTTTCCTTTGAGACAAAAGAGCAACTTACAAAATTAGGGGTAGCTGTTTGGCTTTCTGAATCATCTATTTTATCATAAACGAATACTAAAAGGTTATATCCCAGTCCAAAGATTTTTTGTTTTGCGTCTTTAAATGGGCAAGACGATTGGGGCTGTTTATTCGAAGTAACTTTAATATCAGTCATTATATCGTCTGAAGGCAAGTCTATTCCTTTTGCCGAAGAGCCAATAGTAAGCTCATATCTATCTTTCAAGTATGCCTGAAATTTTTGTTCAATGAGGGTTCCAACCGCTTTTCCATCTGTTACACCATACAACTCTTTATGTTGAAATTTTGATTGTTCAATACAGAAAAACTGCGCTTCTCTGATAAGGGCATCTTTTGTTAATTTCTCCTTCATTTGAGTCTTCCAATATACGGTTTATCGCTTAATTTTCTCTCAACTTCTTACTGATTCACCAAGCGACTCTCTTTCCGCTTAGAAATCAGCCATAAGCCCAAAAACACGATAGCACCGTTGAGCATCAGTCGTTCAAAACCGATTTTATAACCGTCAAACCACGCTTCGGAGTTTTGGTTGAGAATATACGTAATAATAGGCGCAGCTACGCAGACAAAGGGCGTATATCTGTCGTTTACAACACGCTTGGTGTATAGCCCAAAGGCAAACAGCCCCAATAAGGGTCCATAAGTGTAGCCGGCAATGTCGAAAATAGTCGTAATCACCTCCTTGCTGTTCAGTTGGTTAAAAATCACAATAACCACGTAAAACAACAACGAGAAGCCAATGTGTACCCAATGTTTGATGCGAGCACGTTCGGTTTCGGGTTTGTTGGCAACGTTCATAAAATCAATGCAGAATGAAGTGGTGAGGGCGGTAAGGGCCGAGTCGGAGCTGGCATACGTGGCGGCCGTGATTCCAATCAAAAAGGTGATAGCCACTACCACGCCGGCGGTTCCTTCGTGTAAACCAAAATGGTTAAGAGCCAACATTGGGTACAATTCATCCGTACGGGCGGGGAGCGGAATATTTTTGGTTTGAGCATAGAAGTACAACAAAACGCCTAAGCTCATAAACATCAAGTTGACAAACGTAAGAGTAATGGTAAACCAAAACATATTTTTTTGCGCTTCACCGATGTTCTTACACGTCAGGTTTTTTTGCATTAAATCTTGATCCATCCCCGTCATGGTGATGGCGATAAACGCACCGGACAGAAATTGTTTCCAGAAATACTTATTGTCTTTTGGGTCGTCAAAAAAGAAAATACGCGAATATTCACTGTCTGAAATGGCTGATACCATGCCTCCAAACGAATAATTTAACTCTTTGGCGACCAAGTAAATGGTCAACGCTACTGCCGTTACCAAAAAAGTAGTCTGTAAAGTGTCGGTGACAATAATGGTTTTTACACCCCCTTTGAAAGTATACACCCAAATTAAAGCAATGGTAATCAATACCGATACCTCAAACGGAATTCCGAGTCCATCATACATAGCGATTTGAAGCACCTGAGCAGCCACGTAGAGGCGTACTGCAGAACCTAACGTACGTGACAGCATAAAGAAGGCCGAACCCGATTTGTAAGCCCAAAAGCCAAATCGTTGTTCCAAATACGTATATATGGAAACCAAATTAAGCCGATAATACAAAGGCATCAAAACGGTTCCAATAAAGATATATCCCAAAATATAGCCCAAAACAACTTGGAAATAGGAGAATTGAATCTTTCCAACGGCTCCCGGCACAGAGATAAATGTAACCCCCGAAAGCGAGGTTCCAATCATTGCAAAGGCTACTAAAAACCAGGGGGACTGTTTGTTAGCCGTAAAAAACGTATTGGTATCGGCCCCTTTGGAGGTGTAAAACGATACGGCAATCAATACAGCGAAATAAATGATTAAAATAGTGAGGGCGACAAATGGGCTCATGGGTTGTGATGAGGTTAAAACTTTTTTACTTTTGCAAACCTATAAGGTTTTTCGTAAATTTATTATATCTGTTTATCAACTATACAAATCTTTGCCGATGCAACTGTTTGAAATGCCTGAAATTGACGTATTAGAGGAAGTTGAAGAAAAAGTAATTGAAACTGCTTTATTCAGTTTGGTGGTCTTCAATGACGAAGTGAATACGTTTGATTGGGTGATCGAAACCCTCATTGAAGTTTGTGAGCATTCACCCGAACAAGCCGAGCAATGCACCATCATCATCCACTACAAAGGTAAATGTCGTGTCAAAAACGGTTCTTGGGAAGACCTTGTCCCCATGCGCCAAGCGATTTGCCGCCGTGGAATTTCAGCGGAGATTCTTCAATAATACTACACGGGACTTGGAAAGTTTGACAGCCAAAATCGTAAACTTTCCAAGTCTTTCTCAAAAACCTGCTATCCAAATAAGGCTCTCAATTCTGTAGCTTCTGACGGCTTCATTCGTCCTGCCAACACCAGACGAAGCTGCCGACGGCGCAATGCACTGTCAAACAACTGTTTTTCTTCTTCGGTTTCAATAATAGCTGGCGCTACTTCAATGGGGCGTCCGCTTTGATCTACGGCTACAAAAGTATAAAATGCGGCATTGGTATGAATTGCTTCTTCACCTGCCGAAATATTTTGGGCATATACTTTAATATGCACCTCCATTGACGACGTAAAAGCCCTTGTAACCTGTGCTTCAAAAGTGACGATGTTTCCTAATTTGATAGGTTCTGCAAACGATACATTGTCAACCGAGGCCGTCACCACTGTACGGTGGGCGTGTTTTTGAGCTGAAATTGCGGCGCAAATATCCATCCAATGTAACAATCGACCTCCCATGAGGTTATTGAGGGTGTTGGTGTCATTAGGAAGAACCATTTCGGTCATGATGGTGTGTGACTCACTTGCTTTTTTGGGAAGAGGCATGATTTGAATGTTGAAATAGGAAATAGGAGTTCAGAAGTATGAAATAGGAAATTAATAATCATACTACTGTTTTGGCAATTTAATTTTAGTTATTAATTTTGAGAGTAAAACATTTTATTCTCATGGCACGCATAGCAAAAAAGGTGAGTTTGTCAGAAGCAGAAAAATCTGAACTGACCTCA